>NZ_LWHB01000046.1 GCF_001889065.1 Suttonella ornithocola
TTGAGGGCTTACGCTTCAGTAAARMCTTTAGGATGGGGATTTTTAATCCAGCTATAGACGGTGAATTTGCTGATCTTGTAGTGCTTTGCAACAGCGCGCCAAGTTTCTCCATTAGCAATATCGTTAAGAATTTTCTGTCGGAATTGGCGGCAGTAGGTCATAGGATATGCTCAGTTTGTTTTTGATAATTCTACTACAAGTTGTTCTTTATATCTGCTTTGGATAGATTGGATTATAAGTGATTTGACTATACTTTTTTCTTCTTGATTAAGCAAAACATCTTTAAATTGCTTTAGGTTCTCTGATAAAGTTTTTGTGCTTTGTGTTAAATCATGAAGCGGCTTGTAGCTATTTTCTATCATGCTGTTTGCTGCTTTTATACTGATAATTTCATATTGTTTGACAAAATTTTTTATAAATTCCTCGTGTGCTTCACGCATTCCTACCTGATAATTTTCAAAAATCCTATCTAATGATTCTCCTAAGACTTTTGGTGTTCCTTCTAGTATCTTATTCATGGTATTTAATCTTGTAATAAAATTTTTATCAATAGGCATAGCAGTATCCTGATTCATTTTTTTCAATATCATTTCAACCTCTATGGATAAATTTCTTACTATCGTTTTTATTTCTGATAAATCATGATTCGTAGAATTTGGAGAAGAAATAGTACTATCTTTAATGTTATTAAATTCCTGATAGCTCATTAGTACATAAGCAGGCTCATTTCTTTCTGTAATCACAATCGGGGCATTGTCTGCCATCGTTTTTGCCTTACTCAAATTCTGGCTCAATTCGCGGCTGCTTAGGTTTTCTAGCGGGGTATGGGTCATAAAAATCCTTGTTTTTGGTTGTTCTGCAAATGTTCTGCATTTGCAGAACATTTAGTTTATACAGTGGGTTAATTGTTCTCCATCTGCACGAAGTCGCATTTTATGCGCTCCATAGAAGCACTGCAAATTCTGCCCAAAATGACGTTTGTCTAAAATCGTCTAAATTGAAATAATTCTGATAGTGTTAGACGGTCTTATATCGATATGGATAAATCTTAATTAAAATAACACGGCTTTTTGTACGGATGTTCTCCCTCAACATTCAGAAAACAGGCACGACGCCGACGAGGCCCAAAACTGACGTTTTAGTCTGTCGCTCGTGCCAAAGGGGGCGCCCTTTGAAACCCCAGCGGCTGACACCGTGGAAATTTTCGCTATTATTCCTAACGGAAGATTTATTGTTATTGGCCCATTGGGAGTAAAAGTCATGAATGAAACATCGCATGTCAGCGCATCAGCAGCGCAAATCCAGCCTCACCCTGTAAAAGAAAATATCGAACTCTTGCGCATTAAAGAAGTTTGCGAGCTTACCAAATTAAGCAAAGCTACTATTTGGAATAAATTAAATCACAATAGTAAGTATTATGATTCGAGTTTTCCGAAACAAGTTAATCTGAGTAAAAAGGCGGTGGCTTGGTATAAGCAAGATGTTTTACATTGGATTGAGGGATTAAGACATGAAAAGAATAATAATCAGGCGGTGCAATAAGGGTTTGAAACAATAATTGATTAAATTATGGCTTAGTGAGATTTAGCCGTTAAAAAATGCTTAAAAGCACTTTTCTTTTATTGGCGACTTGGCTAGAATGCCCGCATTGAAGCAAAACACTTCAATCGGCTTTGACAGGCTGAAAGTTTCAGGACGGGCAGCCGTCTTAATTGACGGATTTTTTATGCCCGCAATCCGTGTTCGTTCCGTTATGGTGCGTGCGGTGGGAAGCCTTCGGGCTTGCTGGTTTTCCTGAATGCCAGTCTGTCAACCCGCCGTTACGCATCGCCAAATTGACAGTGGTGATTTACCAAATTTGATTCAGGAACAACACAATGAACCCTCAAATCACATTTCCCAACACTCGCGGCAAAGATACCGCCCTCTATGCGCTGGATTATCAGCGTGCCTTACTCTCCTGCCTTTCTAATTCTATTGACGGCTCAACCGTTGATATAGAACACTGGCAACACACACTAAACCTATGCAGCAGCCTTGCCCATACGGCTTTTAATGCTCTAAAGTCAGGCGGCGAAGCATGAACGCGCCAACGCCTGACAATCCTCCTATTGACAGCCGTTTT
The DNA here is from genome assembly GCF_001889065.1 of Suttonella ornithocola. Classification (GTDB taxonomy): domain Bacteria; phylum Pseudomonadota; class Gammaproteobacteria; order Cardiobacteriales; family Cardiobacteriaceae; genus Suttonella_A; species Suttonella_A ornithocola. The sequence continues at coordinate 2,126 of NZ_LWHB01000046.1, forward strand.
ACCTGCCGAGACGGCGGCATTTGGTTTGATAGCGGTAATGGTGAGCCGCGCCGCATTGCCGATGAATTTCATGTGATAGGGCATGCCTATGACGCCAGCGGTGAGCCGCACTACATTTTGGAACATCAGGGCAATAGCTTTGCCCTACCGTGGACAGAAATGGGCGAACGCGGCGGCTGGCGCATTCTGCGCCGTTATATCCGCCGCCTGCCTATCAATAAGCGCAATCAAGAACGGTTGATTGAGTATCTGCAAGCACAAGCATTAGGCGAGCGCTGGACATTGACAGATACAGCAGGCTGGCAGGGTGAATCTTACATTTTGCCGAATGGTGAGATTATTGGTGCTGGCGGTCATACGCTTTTTAAGCGTATCCCTGCCCATCCTGAAGTTTTTAGCCCATCAGGCACGTTAAGTGAATGGCAAAGCGCTATCGGGCAATATTTAGCAGGTAACAGCCGTTTATGCCTGTTTGCTGGCGCAGCCTTTGCCGCGCCTTTATTACGCTGGTTTGGCATCGATGGCGGCATCTTGCACGTTTACGGCGACTCCTCCAAAGGCAAAAGCACGGCGCAGCAGGTGGC
>NZ_LWHB01000047.1 GCF_001889065.1 Suttonella ornithocola
TTTATTATTGCTTTGGTTGTCATGAGAGTGGCGATGCTTTACGTTTTTTGATGAATTATGATCATTTGACTTTTCCTGAAGCCGTCGAAGCGCTAGCAGCATTTAATGGTGTAGAAGTCATTTACGAAGAGTCGTTTGATGCTCACGATAATGCACAGACAAAAGCGAGAGTAGAAGAAGGCTTAGCTTGTTTAGAAGCCGCTGCTAATTTCTTTCATGAACAATTTTATTTGCCAATTGGGGAAAAGGCGCGGAATTATTTACGACAGCGAAAAGTAAAAAAGACCATTGTTGACCAATTCCTTTTAGGGTATGCACCTGCAGAACAGACATTGATAAAAGCGTTAGGCGATAAGTTTTCTATTGAGTTAATGAAAGCAGTTGGATTGATTGGCGAAAAGGATGGTCGTCAATTTGATTGGTTTCGTGACCGCTTAATGTTTCCAATCCGAAATATTCGAGGGCAAGTGATTGCTTTTGGTGCTAGAGCGCTAGGAGATGTGCAGCCAAAATATCTCAATTCTGCTGAATCTGATTGGTTTAATAAGCGTTATGAACTTTATGGATTAGATCAAGCATTACAGTCAAAACCAAAGTCCTTAATCGTGACAGAGGGCTATATGGATGTGGTAAAACTTACGCAATATGGCTTCCCTCAGTCTGTCGCAGCTTTAGGAACGGCTATTGGTGAAACGCATATTCAGCAGCTAAAGAAACGGACGAAAAAAGCTTATTTTTGTTTTGATGGCGATACTGCCGGTCAAGATGCTGCGAAAAAGGCACTACAAGCAATATTTGCACAACATGATGATTCGCATGAATGGCGATTTGTGTTCATGCCTGAAGGCGAAGATCCAGATTCTTTGTTAACAAAAGAAGGGCGAGAGTCTTTTCATCAATATTTAGATGCTAGTTTAACGCCTTCACAATTTATTCAGCGAATATTAGCTATTCAAAATCGAGAGCAGTGGTCGGTTGAGCAACGCGCTAAGGTGGTTCATCAAGCAGAAGAATGGTTGGCTTATTTGCCAGAAGGTAGTTATCGAGAACTATTACAACAAGAGTTACAAAATTTATTATCCGCGTCTTTAATTATTGAAGCAGAACCGTCTAAAACACAAAATGAGCAAGCGTACTCGCAAAAATATATTTCAGAGAATAAGCAGTCGGTAGCATTGGCGCGGGCAGAATGGAGAATGACTGCCATTTTAGAAAAGTATCCTCAGTGGAGCTTATGCTCGGAGATAAGCGATGCTATTCCAATGCTTCAGGAAAAATATCCATTTTTTATAGAATTGCTTTATCTCGCTAGAGCAGGTGCAACAAGTGATTTGCTAAATCAAAAACTACTAGAAAAGGGAATAGAAAAAGAAATTGAGCAATCAAGGAGATTGCTGTCTGTTTTATCGGAAGTGGAGCTAAAACAGGAGTTCTTAGGAACGATTGCGCGTTTGCAGGCTCAATCTGCAAATTTGCGTGAACGACTTGAAAAATTAGGGGAAAGGCCGCATTAATGATGCCTTATGCCATTCAATATCTTATTTGGGAGCAGCTATGAGCGATTTTGAGCGCACGCAAGATGAAGATGATTTTCACGAAGAAGTCAAAGAACTGATTGATCGCGGGCGTGATCAGGGATTTCTCACTTATGAAGAAATAAATGAAACATTACCAGAAAATGTCCTAGAAGGGGATAAATTCGAAGAAATCATTTCTTTATTAGTAGAAATGGGTATCGACGTAGTAGAAACACCGCCAGATAGTGATAGTGTTGATGATGAAGATGAAGAAATTACTGGTAATGTTTTATTAACGGATAATGAGATTGGGCGAACAACAGATCCCGTTCGTATGTATATGCGCGAAATGGGGGCAGTTGATCTTCTAACACGAGAAGGAGAGATTGCTATTGCAAAGCGGATCGAGAGTGGGTTAAATCTCGTTCAGCAAACTTTAGCAGAGTTTCCACCTGCGATAGCGGCTTTATTGGAAGAATTTGCTTTAACAGAAAGCGGAGAAAGTCGCCTAGGAGACTTGGTTAATGGCTATGGCGATCTTTATGCAGAACCAGAAGTAGAGGAAACGCCCGAAGATGAAGAAGACAATATTATTGATGATATTGATGCAGATGATGATGAAGATAGCGCTGCTCCGGTAGATTCTGCGAGTAGTCTTGAGGAAGCGCGAGAAAAGCTATTAGAGTTAGCAGATGTCTTTAAAAAATTACAAACGGCTTTAAATAAAGGTCAAGCCTTATCTTCTAAGAAAAATCAGACGCTGCATGATAAAGTTAAAGAATATATTGTTTCTTTTTCTTTTCCTCAGCGAACAATTGACCTTATGGAAAAGCAGCTGGAAATTCCAATAGGGGAAATTCGCAATATTGAGCGTCGCTTAATGCAGTTGGTGATTGATAAAGCTGGAATGCCACGTAAGAGCTTTGTTAATGATTTTCCGGGTAATGAAACCGATCTTGAGTGGGTTGTAGGACAAAGTAAGCAAAAGCGTAAATATGCGGAACGCTTAAAGGGAATGATTGAAGAAGTCCAGGCAGAACAGTCTAAGTTCCTTGATGTAGAGCAAGCTTATGGAATGACAGTTGCTCAGATTAAAGAGATTTATCGCCAAATGACCATTGGTAAGGCACAAGCAAAACGTGCGAAAGAAGAAATGGTTGAAGCAAACCTACGATTAGTTATCTCTATTGCAAAAAAATATACAAATAGAGGCTTACAGTTCTTAGATTTAATTCAAGAAGGAAATATTGGTTTAATGAAAGCGGTTGATAAGTTTGAATATCGCCGTGGATTTAAGTTTTCAACATATGCAACTTGGTGGATTCGTCAGGCAATTACGCGCTCTATTGCTGACCAAGCGCGCACGATTCGTATTCCAGTACATATGATTGAAACAATCAACAAATTAAATCGAATTTCTCGTACCCTAGTGCAGAAGAATGGTCGTGATCCTACCCCAGAAGAACTCGCTATTGCCATGGATATGCCGGAGGATAAAATTCGTAAGGTGCTGAAAATTGCGAAAGAGCCAATTTCCATGGAAACGCCAATTGGGGATGATGAAGATTCACATCTAGGAGATTTCATTGAAGATGGTAATGTGATGTCCCCATTAGAGGCGGCAACCACTCGCGGTCTCTCAGAGGCAACCAATGAGGTATTGGCATCATTAACGCCGAGAGAAGAAAGAGTATTGCGGATGCGGTTTGGTATTGATATGAATACGGATCACACGCTAGAAGAAGTTGGTCGTCAATTTGATGTAACACGTGAGCGAATTCGTCAAATTGAGGCGAAAGCTCTACGGAAACTGCGTCATCCTAATCGTTCAGAATTATTGAAAAGCTTTTTAAACGATTAATTGATATTTTCTATTTCGATAAAGAAAGCCCACTTTTCAGTGGGCTTTTTAGTATTGAAAGCTTAGCTTTACTAATAAGTTTTATTTAGAGGTTTCTCCGGGAAGTCTTTTCATTAAAGGTAATACACCTTTAACTACTTGCCAACCAAAGGCAAATGCGCCAATGATAAAGACAATATCGCCTATTGTTCGTACCCAGCGTAAGGTTTGTAGAATTGGCGTTTGCATAAAGGTTTCGCCACGCGCCCACCAAAGTCCTTCGCTAATTGAAGCGTGTGCTTGGATAATGCCGATAGGTAAAAGACTAGTAAAGAGCATTAAGGCGAGTCCGATATTTAAGCACCAAAAGGCAGTTTTCATGAGCTTATCTGAAAATTGCATGGTTGGACGAATATAACGGAGGACTAATAGAACAAATCCTATAGATAAAAAGCCGTATACGCCAAATAAAGCTGCATGTCCATGGTTCGCTGTTGTATTTAGACCTTGAATATAGAAAAGTGCAATTGGCGTATTGATAAGAAAACCAAATACACCCGCGCCCAACATATTCCAAAAAGCAACCGCTACAAAACATAAAATAAGCCAACGTAATTTTTTCATCCAAGGTGCTCTGCTAATACCGCTCCAGTTCTCATGCGCCTCATAACCTAAAATAACTAATGGAACAACTTCTAAAGCGGAAAACATTGCGCCAACCGCAAGAATAGGGGTGGTGGTTCCTGAGAAATAGAGATGGTGGAAGGTTCCCGGAATACCCCCAAGCATAAACAAGATGGCTGATAGAATACTAGCAACGGTAGCGCTACGAATGCCGACTAATCCAAGATTGTAAAAAATAAAGGCAATGGCAACGGTTGCAAATACTTCAAAGAAGCCTTCAGCCCATAAATGTACAATCCACCAACGCCAATATTCCATAATGGATAGATTGGTATGCTCTCCATAGGCAAATCCTGACCCATAGAATAGTCCAATAGCGATAACAGATAAGGTTAGTAACCAAAGAAGCGATTTATCCCCTGGTGCTTTAAGTGCCGTCCAAATGCCGCGTAGCATTAAAAGTAACCAAAAAATCAATCCAATATATAGCAAGATTTGCCAGAAACGACCAATTTCAACAAATTCATAACCTTGATGTCCAAACCAGAAGTTGATTGAGCGAGGCATCCAACCATGAATGGCTAAAAATTGTCCTAAAAAGGAAAGACCAACAACAGCAACTAAGGCATAGAAAAGAATATCAACGCCTAATTTCTGATATTTTGGATCTTTTCCCCCATTAACGATCGGAACAAGGAATAGTCCTGCTGCTAAAAAAGCAGTCGCAATCCAGAAAATTGCAGATTGAATATGCCAAGTTCGCGTTAAGCTATAAGGGAAGACATTTGATACTGGAATACCGTAGAAATCTCCTTCTACCGTATAGTGTGCGGTGAAGCCTCCTAGTAGTACTTGTAAACTGAATAAGGCAACAACTACGAGTAGATATTTCCATAGAGCCTTTTGAGAAGGTGTTAGGCTTACTAAGCTTAGAGGGTCTTTTTCAGGAACTTCAGGAATTTCTGAGTCATGTTTTGCATAAAATGCCCAGAGCCAAATAACAATGCCTACGCCGAATAACAATAATACAACTGATGCGATCGACCACATGATATTTTCTGGTGTTGGTACATTATCAATAATTGGTTCGTGTGGCCAATTATTGGTATAAGTGACAGATTGATTTGGGCGGTTAGTAGAGGCTGCCCATGCAGACCATTGAAAGAATGTTGCTAAATTTGCACGATCTTTTGCATCAGGAAGCGTATTATTTTTCATTGCAAAATGTTCGCGCGTTTTATTGTATCCAGGATCGTTACCAAACAGCTTGTCGTAGTATTGTGCAGTTTGACGAATAGCCTCAATACGTTGCGCACTATAAGTAACTTTACCAGTGGCAGGGTTAAATGTATTTTTACGGTAGGCTTGTTTTGCTTGATATTTTAAAATTTCTTGCTGCTCTAGTGATAATTTATCCCAAGCTTGATGATAAGTTTTTTCTGCCTCAAGATTAAGCCAGTTCATCAGCTCACGATGTAGCCAATCAGCCGTCCAATCAGGTGCTTGATAAGCGCCATGTCCCCATACTGTACCAACATCCATACCGCCGATAGATTGCCAAGCACTTTGACCATCGAATATGTCTTGTTTGGTAAATAGCGTATCGCCATTTTCGCTAATATAAGCTTCCGGAATAGGGGGGGCTGCGTTATAGACTTCTTTGCCGTAATAACCAAGAAGGGTAAACATAATCACCATAATAATGGTTAGAAACCACCAAAGGGGTTTATAGCTTTTCATAAATCGTACCTCATTGCATGTGACTTGTCCCAAATGGGTACGATGATTGTAAAAAAAGCTGTAGAAAGCAGCTTTGATATATGTCAATCGTAAGAAATTTTCATTATTTATTAGAAAAGATGAGAATCGATGTAACAAGGATTCGTTATATCTTATGAGCTTGTGAAAGCTAATAAGCTATAAAGCTTTCATTAAAAAATGTCATGTTATGACAGAGTCTTGTAAAGATAGGGTATGATGCGTACGATTTTATCGTACAGCTGTTTCTATTAAATAATAAAGTAATATGAAGTATTTTTTTAAGCGGATTTTGCCATCACCAGATAGATTGAAAGATAATAGGTTTTTACGCCCATTACTTTGTCGAATGGAGCATTCACGGATATGGCAGGTAAATCGAAGAACTATTGCCGGCGGTGTTGCTTCAGGATTGTTTTTTGGTAGTCTGCCTATTCCTATTCAGATTCCTTGTGCGGTTGCTGTTGCTATTTTGGCTCGAGTAAATGTGGCAGTTGCTGCGATTTCTACGCTTTACTCTAATCCTCTGACCATGGGGCCTTTGTTTTATTTTAATTATCGTATTGGCGTCTGGCTATTTGGTGGCGGTGTTCCTGATAAGGTAGACTTTGAGTTACACGGTTTTATGCAATTAGGCGGACGTATTTTAATGCCACTATTTAGTGGTTCTGTTGCTGTTGGGCTTGTTGTTGCAACTATTGGATATTTTGTTGTGTTATTTTCTTGGCGCTGGACATTGGTTATTCATTATAAAAGACGTGCTGAAAGAAAAATTGCAGCGCTAAGAAAAATAGAAGATTCTAAATAGTGGTTGAATCAATCCTCATTTGTGCTCAAAAAGTTTAGCTTAAAGCTGTTACAATAGACAATTCTTTGCTTTTTTTCTACGCTGAATTTTTTATGCAGACATATTCTTCTCAAAACTGGTTATCTGTTGTTCGTCGAGGATTGACAGATTTGTGGTTTATTTTATCAATAGCAGCTGCTGTTTTATTACTAATTGTGCTGTTTGGATATCATGCAACCGATCCGGGTTGGAGTACTTCTGGAGAGAATATAGGTGTTCAACATTGGCTTGGTATTTCTGGCGCATATGCAGCAGATACTTTATTTTCTTTGTTTGGTTATGGGGCTTATTTAATTCCAGTAGGATTACTTGCGATTGGTTGGCAAAGTGCTCGGCGAGAATATTTAGATACTGAGTTAATGGTGTGGAAAAGTGTGGGATTAATAGTTAGTTTATTGGCACTATGTGGTATTTTAACGTTTCACTGTAATATTCGAATCAATTCTTTATCTATAACAGGCGGCGGATTATTAGGGCAAAAGTTTAGTGCAGAACTGCTAAAAATTTGGACAATTCCCATGATTATGGGACTTTATACTTTATTATTTGTAGTAGGTATAACGCTATTATTAGAAGTTCGATGGTTTGGTTTGTTGGAAAAAATAGGGTATCCCATTCTTACGTTATTAAGCCGTTTTAGCAGCAGACCACAAGAAATTGCTATTGAGGAAGAAGAGTATGTCGTTCAAGCTGATGATCCAGATGATAAGCGTCATGCTTTATTAAATCGATTAAAGGGCAAGCCGATTTCTCAGTCAGAGAATGAGCCAAATGTTTTGAAGCGTCAGGAACCTGTTTTATCAGAATTTGCAGAGTCTCAAGAGCAAACTTTGGCTAATGAGTTTAATTTTGTTACTTCTACAAAACCCGTAGAACAAGAATTTGAGCCGTCAGCAATAAATTGGCAAGAATTTAAGCAAGAACCTTCTCTTTTTATACAATCTGATAAGCCCTCTACGCTTGCTGCAAGGTTAGAAAATTATAATACATCTACTCCATCTGCAAAATCTTCTGAATCTGTAGAAAATCTTTTTGATGATTATGATGCTTTTGGCGAACAAGAAATTTCTTCAAGTGCCTCTGATTTTTCGTCTATCCACGCGACTAATGATGAAGATGCTTATCTAACGGCTATTCAAGACGATGATGAGTACGCAGATAATCATTCAGAAATAGTTTCCCAAGAAACTGAAGCAGAACATTTAAAAGTACGATTGAATAATTCATCGTCTATCAAAGAGAATGTTTTTTATCGTTCTACTCAACTAGATACTTATCATCTTCCCTCCCTTTCTCTATTAAAAGTTAGCCCCCCCAGTCAGTTGCCTGACAAAGATAGTCAATTTGAAATTTTGGCGCCACTCGTAGAGTCTGCACTAAGTAATTATCGACTAGATGTGCGTGTTGTTGATATTGCGGTTGGACCTGTAGTTACGCGACTAGAGTTAGAGCTTGCTCCGGGAATAAAAGTGAGTCAAATTTCAAGTTTAGATAAGGATTTGGCACGTTCTTTATCGGTGCAGAGGGTAAGAGTTGTAGATGTTATTCCTGGTAAACCTTATATTGGCCTAGAAATCCCTAATAAAAAAAGAGAAATTGTTCATTTGCGAGATGTTTTAGAATCTAAAGCCTATCAAGAGCAAAAATCACCGCTCACTTTGGTTTTAGGTTCAGATATTTCTGGGCAACCAGTAGTAACTAACTTAGCTAAGATGCCACATTTATTAGTGGCAGGGACAACGGGTTCAGGTAAATCTGTGGCTATTAACGTGATGTTAGCTAGTATGTTATTTAAGGCAAAGCCAGATGAGTTAAAGCTAATTTTGGTTGACCCGAAGATGTTAGAAATGAGTATGTATGAAGATATCCCTCATTTGCTTACACCAGTGGTTACGGATATGAATGACGCAGAAAATGCTTTGCGTTGGGCGGTGGCTGAGATGGAGCGCCGTTATCAGTTAATGGCAGCGTTTAAAGTGCGTAATATTGCAAACTTTAACCAGACAATTCGTGAAATGCAGGCGCGTGGTGAACGAATTGATGATCCGCTTTGGCGGGCAGAAGATCATATCGGATTGGCCCACCAGCCACCACAAATTACGCCTTTGCCTTATATCGTTATCGTTATTGATGAATTGGCCGATATGATGATGGCGGTTGGAAAAAAAGTAGAAGAATTGATTGCGCGAATTGCTCAAAAGGCACGTGCAGCTGGGATTCATTTGATTTTGGCAACACAGCGTCCTTCTGTAGATGTCATTACAGGGCTAATTAAAGCGAATGTTCCCACGCGCTTAGCTTTTCAAGTGTCTTCTAAAATAGATTCTCGAACCATTATTGACCAGCAAGGCGCGGAAGCATTACTGGGACACGGAGACGGGTTGTTCGTCCCACCGGGTAGTTCCGCACCTAGACGGGTTCACGGTGCTTTTATTGAAGACGGAGAAGTAGATGCTTTAACCAGCTATATAAAAACACAAGCTGAACCACAATATGAAGACAGCATAACCAATCCCGTTCCTGCTTCTGCAATGGGGGCTTTGGGCGCTATGGAAAAATCAGATGACCCTGAGCAAGATCCGCTTTATGATGAGGCATGCCAAATCGTCATCGAAACCGGAAAAGCATCTATTTCTTATTTACAGCGTCGTTTACAGATTGGCTATAATCGTTCAGCACGCATTATTGAAGCGATGGAGGCGGCTGGATTGGTTTCTCCGGCAGAGCGTGGGCAACGAAAAGTCTTGCGTGGCAATGATGACGATAACTATTAAAAAACTATGATGACTTGTTTATCTCATGTTCTGAAAAAATATGGCGGGATACCTATAATTTTATTAAGAGGAATATTTTATGAAGATTAAATCTCTAACCCTTTTTGCGACTTTAAGTGTGGCTTTATCTGCACAAGCACAGCTATTCAATATTCATCCTAAAGCAACAGCAACGCAAGCAGATACACAAACGACAGTTTCATCAGAAAATACAAAAATATTAAATACTGCGTCGGCTGCAACTTTAGAGAAATACTTTCAACAAACTAAAGACCTTCAAGGTGATTTTGTTCAAGCGGTGTATTCTTCTCGCGGGCAAGAAAAAAGCACGGGTAAAATGTGGTTAAGCAAGCCGGGTAAGTTTTATTGGGATTATCAAACACCAGACCGTCAGAAAATTATTAGCAATGGTAAAAAAGTTTGGCAGTATGATTTAGATTTAGAGCAAATTTCTGTGCGCAAAAAAGACGAATTGGTTGGAGATATTGCTATTCGTATTCTAACCGGCGAAAGCAAATTAACAGATGTTTTCAATGTTGTTGCCGTATCGCCAAAACAAGCACCGACTATACTGCATAAAGTTGCTCAAAATGCGGATGTATACCATTTAACGCCTAAAAAATCGCAAGAAGGCTATGATAGTATTTGGGTGATTATGAAAAATGGACAATTAGAAGTCATCAGTGTTGACGGTGGAGGTGGACAACAAACCGTTATTGGATTTACCAACCTCAAACGTAATGTGGGTATTCCAGCAAAACAATTTGAATTTACCCCACCAAAAGGTGTAGATATTGTTGGTGGATAACCAGCTCTAATATTAAAAATATTTATGAGGGCAAACGCTTGTCCTTATAAGGAATATTTAGCAGTGGCTCAACATTCTTTGTTTTCTCAACAAATTGACATTCCGCTTGCAGAAAAGCTTCGCCCCAAAACATTGGAAGACTATTTTGGACAAAAGCATATAATTGGTAAAGGTAGTATTCTCTCAATAGCCATAGCTCAAAAAAGACCTTTTTCAATGCTGTTGTGGGGACCGCCAGGTTGTGGCAAAACGACTCTCGCACTTTTGCTTGCTAAAGCTTTTAATGCCGAATTTATCAAACTATCAGCTGTTTTTTGTGGTGTTAAAGAAGTTAGAGAAGCAGTTGCACAAGCACAGACACAACGTTCAGTTGGTCGGCAAACATTGCTATTTATTGACGAAATTCATCGCTTTAATAAAGCTCAACAAGATGCTTTTTTACCCTATGTAGAAGATGGAACCATTATTCTCATTGGCGCAACAACCGAAAATCCCGCTTTTAATTTAAATAATGCATTGCTTTCAAGACTTAAAGTTTTGCATTTCAAACCGCTTAATGAAGCAGCACTTTTACAAACCCTTCAAAAAGCCTTAACAATTTTGAAAAGAGAAGACTTAAAGGAAAATAAAGGTCTCTCAATTATTGCTTATCAAGCGGCTGGAGATGCCCGAAAAGCCATCGCATGGTTAGAAGAATGGATACTTCTACAGTCCCAAAATATATCCGCTGAAGACGCTTTAAATCAAGCACTAGCAGAACAACCTAAAGCGCTTGATAAACAGGGTGATTGGTTTTACGAACTCCTATCAGCTTTTCATAAATCATTGAGAGGTAGTCATCCTGATGGCGCGCTTTATTGGTTTGCACGAATGGTTGAAGGTGGGGCAGACCCACTGATTATTTGTAGAAGAATGTTGTGTGTTGCTAGTGAAGATATTGGAAATGCTGACCCAAACGCCTTAAATCTTGCGCTAAATACCTATCAAACCTTTGAACGCTTAGGCGCGCCGGAAGGCTACCTTTCTATGGCACAATGCATTACCTACTTAGCGCTCGCGCCGAAAAGCAACGCCGCTTATAAGGCCATGAAAGCAGCATTTGCCTATGTAAAAGAAAACCCAGCTTATCCAGTCCCGCCTCACCTGCGCAATGCCCCTACACAATTACATCAGCAAGAAAACCATGGACAAGGTTACCGATATGCACATGACGAACTCTATGCCTATAGTGCAGGGCAAACTTACCTACCTAATGAAATGAAAAATATCAAATTTTATCAACCAAATGATAGAGGATTCGAGCAAAAATTCGCTGAAAAAATGAAAAAATTAAATGAATTAGATTTGCTATTTAAGCAGCAACCTTTCTAAGCCCCTATGAAATGAAAAGGAATTTTAGAATAATCACTATGCAACTTAATGGGATAGCTAAAAAACTAGATATAACATACCCTATAGATTTACACATCTTTACTCATATGCGTCCCTATTCATTAGAACTCAGGAAAAAAGTAATCGCAAAACTAGCAGAAGGCTATTCGGTTCGTCAGGTAGCCAATAACTTTGGTATCTATTTCACTCCTGCTCAGAAGTGGAAAATGCGTGATTGCCTTTAGCCTACTAAAAGAACAAGAACTTCTTATTCTTACAAAATAGACTTCAAAACCCTAATGGCTAGTGTAGAGTACTATCCAGATGCTTATCAACATGAGCATGCCCAGCGTTTTCATTGCTCACAGACAGCTATTCACAAAGCATTGAAGAAACTTGGTATTAGCTATAAAAAAACACTAAGGCATCCAAAAGCTAATCAAGATGATWG
>NZ_LWHB01000048.1 GCF_001889065.1 Suttonella ornithocola
AAAGATAGTGGGCTTGGATTAAGCAAATACGCAAAGAATGGCGGATGGATTGTATTGATACTTTATTCTTTTATCTGCTTTGGATTGGGTTGGGTTTATGATGATTGCACTATATTAGCTATAAAAAAACACTAAGGCATCCAAAAGCTAATCAAGATGATAGGGAACGCTTTAATGAGAGCATCGCTAAGTATCAAAAAGAAGAAACTCCGATTGTTTATCTTGACGAGAGTAGCTTTAGAAGTCAGTGGTTACATCGGTATGGATGGTCTGTGAAAGGACAACGTTGTTACGGTGAGTAGAATTGGCAGATGAAAAACCAAACCCATACTATAGGAGCATTAGGTAATGGCAACCTCTTTGCTGTTGGGTTATTTGAGAGCAGTATTAACGGAGATATTTTTGAGGTTTGGGTCGAACAGATATTGTTACCTGAATTATCGAAAAACAGTGTTGTTGTCATGGATAATGCAGCCTTTCATAAGAGGGAAGGTACAAAAGAACGCATTGAAAATGCAGAGCATCAAATTCTTTGCTTATCATCCTACAGTCCAGACTGAAATCCAATTGAGAAGAAGTGGGCAAAAGTGAAACATGTTTGGCGATTATGGAAGATAGATTGAGACCTTTGTAACATTCCGTTTCACACGAATTTTAAAATTAACACTATGATTTTAATATTTTTTTTAAAATTTGAAAAATTGAAATTTCTCTATTTTATATTTTTGGCAAAGGTCTCGGTTTGCATTCAGCAAAAGTACTGTTTTGGTTGCATCAATATCAATGCAAATGCATTACATGATTTTTTTAAGCTTATATAGTCAAATCAACTAAAAAACAGGACGTTTTATAAACATGACCTTAGTGCTTCTGGCGGTAAATGGTGTTCTGTTTTTTAGCTGATTGCACTATATGTACTTAGTTTGCTGTTATATTTCATTTTTCTAGACTATATCTGAATGGGGTTAACTTGCATACAAACTGACGAACCACAGATAGCCAACCTCAGTACGGCAAAACGAGCTAACGCTGTATGCGAGCTAAAGACATTTATCTATACTGAATATTTAGCGATAGGCACGTAATAAACAATATTGTTTGAGTGTTAGCCAAGGGTCGCCGGGCTCCGCACCTTTATTGATTCTATCAAGTTTAGCAGCTAGTTTGAGGGTGCTGCTAATAACGCCAGGGCGTAATCTATTCAGTGCATAAAGATAATGTTTTTGCTGCCTGCTATAGATATTGGCGGTTTTGAAGATATCAGCATATTCTTGCTTTGTTCTAGATGCTAGCTGTAACAAGATATGCATATCACGCATTAAATGCCAGTTGATTAGAGTGATTTGATATTTGTCTTCTTGCTCTATTTTTTCGGCAATACGATAGGCGGTCAGCCAATCAGCATTAAATAAGGCATTTTTAAATCCATAGATAGTTAGACGTGAGAAATCATCAAGTAATCGCTCAATAATCGTTTTATCTAGGATATCAGTATGTTCCTGTGAATATTTAAGTCGATCAATTGATTGTTGCGCCGCCAGTAAATTTCCTTCATGGTAATCTAAAAAGGTATCAAATGCACTTTGGGTGAGTCTAAGCTGTGCAGTAGAAAGTCGATGTTGAATTTGTTGTTCATAGGCTTGCGGTGATAGATTGGTGCTTATAATTTCTAACATTCCTGAGCGAATGAGTGATTTATACCATTCTGTTTTTTGTGGTTTGTCTAATCGTGGAAAGTGAAGAATGAGTTTGATTTTAGAAAAAGGAAGTGTAGCGATTTTAACCAGCTGTTTAGCGGCATGGTTATCCGCTTTTTTTATTTGACTATGGGCTTCTATTAGGCGATTCGGTGAAAATAAGCTTGGACTTTCTAGTTCGGTAATCAGTATTTGCCAATCAGCATGTCGGGAAATTTCTAGGCGTTGGCGTTCAAGATAACCTTCTTGCTTAGCTTTTTGACGTAAAATATCTAGCGCTTCTTGATTGAGCAGAGGCTCGCTACCATAGATAAGCGATAGGTTGGGTAGCGAGCGGTTTTCAAGGTAATGTGCTATTTTTGTGGCTTCTATACTCATTACTGACCATTAGGATGACGTGAACTTACCGCTTCAATGAAGCGGATAGTAGCTGCGGCATTTTCTTTTGTTAATCGTGCTTTAGCATTTTTTTCTTGTTCAGAACTTCCAATATATTCACTACTGCTATATTCGATGCTGGTGCGATTATTGATAACAATACTTTCTATCGCACGATTTTGATAAAACATCTCAACTTGATAACCGCTAATCAATTCGATTTCTCGACTATTAGCGCTATTAGCAGTTTGATTACGTTGTTGTTGGTAATCACTAATAACGACTTTCCAAGGAGAGTTGTTATTTAGCTGAATGTGCTGATTTTTCAGCGCTGTTTGTAGTGTGATAAATTCTAGAGAAGTCTCATCATGACTAATTAGGTTTAACGTTGAAAGATGTTTCAGCGTTTGTTCTGTACCTTTTAGATGAAAGCCACAAGCAGAGAGTAAAATGAAAAGAAAGGATAATAGATACTTCATTATTCTACCCAACAACGAGGTTAATGAGTTTTTTTGGAACTACTATGGCTTTCTTGATATTGAGTCCTTCTAGATATTTTTGAAGTCCTGTATCTGCATGGATTATTTCAATAATATTGTCTTGGTTAGCATCGATTGGAACGGTGATTTCGCCACGACGTTTACCATTGATTTGAACTGCAAGAGTGATTTCATCTTGAATGAGCGCGTTAGCATCAGGCTCTGGCAATGCAGTGTCTGTAATGATCCCTGCGAAGTCTAAGTCTTGCCATAATTGTTCCGTAATATGTGGCACGATAGGTGAAAGAATTAAAAGCAAGGTTTTGACGCCTTCTTGACGTAAGGCTTCATTGCTAGGTTCAATTTCTCCTAATACGTTCAGGATTTTCATTCCCGAAGACACAACAGTATTGAATTGGTTGCGTTCATAATCAAATCTAGCACTGCGTAATTGTTCGTGTATTTCACGGCGAATGGCTTGGTGTTTTTTATCAAGTACTTGACTTGCGTGATTTTTACGGAGTGCTTCACGATGTTCGTAGCAATACGCCCATAATCGTTTTAAGAATTTGTGTGCGCCTTCTACACCGCTATCAGACCATTCTAAGGTATTCTCAGGTGGTGAGGTAAACATGGTATAGAGACGTGCGGTATCTGCACCATATTGAGCGACTAATTGCTCAGGGTCAATACCGTTATTTTTGGATTTAGACATTTTTTCCATGCCGCCATAGGCGACTTGGGTACCGTCTGATAATGTACCGTTTAGAATACGTCCTTTTTCATCTAGGTTAGGTGAAATGTCTGCTGGGTTATACCAGTCTTTAGCGCCATTTTCTTGTTCGGTATACCAAGTTCCAGCTAGTACCATTCCTTGTGTGAGTAAACGAGAAAAGGGTTCGTCTATTGAAATTAAGCCTTCATCTCGCATGAGCTTAGTGTAGAAACGGGCGTAAAGTAAGTGCAAAATAGCATGTTCAATTCCACCAATGTATTGGTCAACAGCTTGCCAATATTGCACATCGCTTGGGTTGACCATTTGTTTGTTATCGCGAGGAGAAAGGTAGCGGAAAGGATACCAGCTAGATTCCATGAAGGTGTCCATGGTATCGGTTTCTCGTTTGGCGGGTTTACCGCAGCGCGGACAGGTGGTTTGGTAGAATTCAGGCATTTTTGCGAGCGGTGAACCGCTGCCATCTGGGACAACATTTTCTGGTAAGACGACGGGAAGTTGTTCATCAGGAACGGGAACGTCACCACAGTCATCGCAATGAATAATAGGAATAGGGCATCCCCAATAGCGTTGCCGACTAATTCCCCAATCTCTTAAACGATATTGAGTAGTAGCTTCGCCTGCGGATTGAGCCTTTAAGAGTTCAGCGACTTTATCAAAGGCTTCCACAAAGGTAAGACCGTCTAATACGCCACTGTTTATATTAACGCTTCGTGTTTTATCGCCATACCATTCTTGCCAATTGTTTGCGCTAAACTCAGGCTCACCTTCAACAGTAATAACTTGTTTAATCGGTAAGTTATATTGATTGGCAAAAGCAAAGTCTCGTTCGTCATGAGCAGGTACTGCCATAACAGCACCATCACCATATCCCCACAGGACGTAATTAGCGACCCAAACGGGCAATTTTTCTCCATTTAAAGGATGAATAGCGTAGCGACCTGTTGGAAAACCTTTTTTCTCCATGGTGGCTAAATCTGCTTCTGCAACAGAACCTGCTTTGCATTCTGCGATAAAGTTTTGTAATTTGGGATTATTTTGAGCGGCGGCTGTTGCCAATGGATGTTCTGCAGCAACGGCTAGATAAGTTGCGCCCATTAAGGTGTCTGGACGCGTGGTATAAACTTGAATATGCGTTAAATCTACGTCTTTTTGACTATCTTCTGTTAGCGCAAAACGTACGGTCATCCCGCGAGATTTGCCAATCCAGTTTTTTTGCATGATTTTGACGCGTTCTGGCCAACCTTCTAGTTGCTCGAGGTCAGCTAAAAGTTCTTCCGCATAGTCAGTAATGCGGAAGTAATACATCGGGATTTCGCGTTTTTCGACTAAAGCGCCACTTCGCCAGCCACGCCCATCAATGACTTGCTCGTTGGCTAAGACGGTTTGGTCTATTGGATCCCAATTAACGGTTCCGTTTTTACGATAAATTAGCCCTTTTTCAAAAAGCCGAGTAAATAACCATTGTTCCCAACGATAATATTCTGGATGACAGGTGGCAATTTCTCTTGACCAATCGAAAGCAAAGCCTAATGCTTTCAGTTGACCGCGCATATAGGCTATATTGTCATAAGTCCATTTAGCAGGTGCGACTTGATTTTTAATCGCAGCATTTTCTGCAGGCATGCCAAAGGCATCCCAACCCATAGGTTGTAAGACATTTTTGCCTAACATTCTTTGATAGCGCGAAATAACATCCCCAATGGTGTAATTGCGCACATGCCCCATATGCAACCTACCAGAGGGGTAAGGAAACATAGATAGGCAATAAAATTTTTCTTTATTAGGATTGATAACTGCTTTATAGCGTTGTTCTTCTGCCCATTTTGTTTGAATAGCAGGCTCTATTTGTTTAGCTTGATAAGTATTTTCCATCTCGGTTCTGCATCGGATACATTAAACCGACAATGATAGCATAGAGCGCCAGTAGAAAGAGAAAGAGGTTGTTACCATATTTTGCATACGGCGTTAGTCCAATGCGAGGCTGAATTTTGCCAGCAAGAACGCCTTGTTCGAATCTTGGCAGAGAAGAGATAATATGTCCGTGATGGTCAATAAAAACAGTATAACCGTTGTTGGTTGCGCGAGCCATTTCTCTACCGAGTTCAAGTGCGCGCATTTGGTTCATTTGTAGATGTTGGTCGGCGGCAATTGAGTCTTGAAACCAACCGTCATTGGAAACATTGATGAGATATTGGGCATTAGGCAAACTTTGTCGGACAACACGACCAAAGGCAGCTTCATAGCAAATGGATGCACCTGCGGGAATGCCGTTTGTTAGGATAGGTTTTTGGTTTTCTCCGCCGCGTGAAAAATCACTCATAGGAATATCAACATATTTATTAAATAAGTTAAAAACGGGCTTCATTGGCGTAAATTCTCCAAAGGGGAGTAAGTGTTCTTTAGAGTATCGACGGCTACCATTGCCAAGTGTAATGACGCTGTTGTAGTAATCTTTATCTAGATTTCCTGTGGCTATACCTGTTACGAGCGTTTGTTTTTTATCATAATAGAGCTTATCAAGAGGGATTAAAAAATTGTCTTTAACAGCATTTTCCATAAAAGCAATCGCTGTTTCTGGCCAAATAATCACAGACTCTTTGCGATTAGCAGAAAGTGCAATATAGTCATCTAGGTCTTTATACATTTGATTAGGGTCAAACTTGGTATATTGCGAGGCATTTCCTTGAACTAAAGCAACGCTAAAAGCTTCTCCCATTGGTTTGGTGAAATGCAGATTTTTGGTAAAAGCACTAATCGCAATAATAAAAATGGCAATAATGATTGGGTAAGGTGTGCGTTTGACAATGCTATAAGCAAATAGTGTACAAAGACAAGCGAGAACCAACCCAACGCCATAGCTACCAAAAATAGGCGCTAGGTTATGTAAGAAACTACTCATTTGACTATAGCCAATGGATAACCAGGGAAAACCTGTTAAAACATAAGAACGAATAAACTCCGCTATTAGCCAAAGAAGTGGAATTAATGCTGCTCGATAGAGCGATTTACGCACAGAAAGCTTGCCTAATAGCCACCCAACAAGCATTGGGTAAAGAGATAAATACAGAATAAGCGTGATATTCGCTAAAATGGCAAAAGCTAAAGGCGCATCTCCATAAGTATTTAAAGATATATATACCCAATAAACGCCTGTGGTAAAGTTCCCTAAACCAAACAGAAAGCCTATGCGACCGGGATGTAGAGAGGTTAACCATAGGACAAATATCCCAGTTAAGCTGATAAATGCTAGCCACCAAAGATTAAAAGGTGCAAATGATAAGCTTAATAATGAACCAAGAACGAAACTAATAAGGCTGTGCATAAAATTAGAAATGGTTAAACAATAATAACAGCATAACGAAAATGCTTTGAATAATCGCTTACCAAAATTATATCTGTATCTACAGAGGCCTAATCTTCTATACTAGAAGAAACGATAAGAGGTAAAACATTTATAGAGATTGAATAAGTAAAAAGAATATATTTTGATAGTGAATTGGTTATACATTGGTTTCATCAGCTTCTTTCAGTGCACGACGAACGGGATATCCATAGTAGGCAATAATTCTTCCAGCAAGCTCATCCCGCTTTCCTTCAATTAGTAAGGAGAGATTATTGGTTCTGCGAGCTTTTTCTTGTTTTTTTCTACCTTTATAAAGCCACCATTGGGCAATATACTCTGATGCGAAACGTTGCATAAAAGACTCCTCGATGTATGGTTTGACAAAATGATAATGTAAGTTTTTAAAAAAAGAAAATTGATAATTTGGGAACGATTATGACAGCAGTAACTATATCCGCTTTAGACTTTAGAGGTCGGGGTATTGCGCGTTTAGACGGACAAGTGATTTTTATCGAAGGCGCTTTGCCGGGCGAAACCGTTACTTTTCGTGAAATAAACAAAAAAAAACGATTTGTTGAAGCTTCTGTCAATAGGATTATTGATGCTTCTGAGTATCGAACTGAGCCAGCTTGTCCTTATTATGAGAAGTGTGGCGGCTGTGCGTTGCAACATGTTGAAGCAGATGAAGAGGTTGTTTTAAAAATAGAATTGTGGAAAGAGCAGTTAAGGCGTATTGGAAAAGTAGAAGAACAAAATTTATTATCACCTATTGTTGGTGATGCTTGGCGATATCGGGTTCGTAGTCGATTAGCGGTTTCTTATGAGGGAGATATTATTTCGGTTGGTTTTCGCGCGCGGCGTTCTCATGATGTCATTGATATAAAAGATTGTCTGATTTTAGCGTATCCTCTGGCTGCTGCTCTACCTTCTTTATCTGATTTATTAGCCAAACTTTTACCTTTAAAAGTTACAGCGCTTTCTTTACATAAGGGGGAGCAAACCTGTGCATTAGCAATAGCGTGTGATAAAAATCTTCCGCTAGAAATATTAAAAGATTGGGTCTTAAGCCAGAAAGAGAATTGGCAGGTCTGGGTCAATCATCAATGTATTATTGGGGAGGAAAAAGATTTATTTTATGATTTAGCGGAATTTGATGTTCGAGTGAATTTTACCCCAGATGATTTTACGCAAGTTAATCCAACGGTTAATCATCAATTGGTCAGTCAAGCAGTAGAATGGATTCAGCCACAAAAAGAAAAAGAAATCGTCGATTTTTTTGCAGGATTGGGAAATTTTTCACTGCCTTTCGCACGATTGGGCGCAAAAGTTTATTCTCTAGAAGGCGTGCAAGAAATGGTTAAAAGAGGTGAGTTGATTGCGCAAAAGAATCATTTAAAGCATTTGATTGAAACTGCTAGGGTAGATTTATTTGCAATCAGTGGAAAAGCGATAAAAGTTTGGCAAACAAAAGAGGTTTGGTTTGTTGATCCTCCTCGAGCAGGCGCGCAAGCGCTCATGCAAACATTGGTAAAATCTAAAAAGCCTAGCAAAATAGTTTATGTTAGCTGTGATTCTGCGACGTTAGCTCGAGATGCGAAACTATTAAATAATGCAGGTTTTCAGTTGAAAAGTGCAAGAGTGGCGAATATGTTTGCGCGTAGTGCGCATATTGAAAGCATTTCTCTATTTGAAAGATAAGGAGATACGATGGCAATTTATACTTTTAATGATATAACACCACAATTATCTGATACTGCTTGGGTACATGAAATGGCGATGTTAGTGGAGAAGTTAGCTTAGCAGAATTTGTAAGTATTTGGCCTTGTGCGGTTGTACGCGGAGATGTTGCGTCGATAAAAATAGGAGCAAGAAGTAATGTTCAAGATGGTGCAGTGATTCATGCGACACATACGCATCCTGAATTTACGGGAGAAGGCTTTGCGACCACAATTGGTGATGATGTGATTATCGGTCATAATGCAGTTGTACACGGGTGTTGCATTGCTAATGAAGTATTGGTTGGTATGAATGCCACTGTTTTAGATGGTGTGGTTGTAGAAAGTCAGGTTCTCATTGCGGCGGGGGCGTTAGTTCCGCCGGGTAAGCGACTGGTTAGTGGTTGGTTATACGCAGGAAATCCTGCTAAACCTTTGCGAGAGCTAACAGATAAGGAGGAAGCATTTTTTCGCTATAGTGCGAGTCATTATGTCAGTTTGGCGGACAAGCATCGACAAAGTACACGAATGGCTTCTATTAGTTAGTAGAGAAATCTAACGTTTATTATTTAAGAAAACTTTAGCTACAAATCTGT
>NZ_LWHB01000049.1 GCF_001889065.1 Suttonella ornithocola
CAGAAAATTCTTAACGATATTGCTAATGGAGAAACTTGGCGCGCTGTTGCAAAGCGCTACAAGATCAGCAAATTCACCGTCTATAGCTGGATTAAAATCCCCATCCTAAAGGCTTTACTGAGCGTAAGCCCTCAAAGATTGATGATGAAGCCTTGCTTAAGGATATTGAGCAGTATCCTGATGATTACCAATGGGAAAGCGCTAGACGTTTTAATTGCTCGCAATCAGCGATTTGTTATGCTCTAAAGCGACTAAAGATAACGCATAAAAAAAGATTAACCAACATCCAAAAGCCGACACAGAGAAAAGAGAGCACTTTCAAGAACAAATAGTAGATAAGACCGCTCAAGACAAACCGATAGTCTATCTTGATGAATGTGGTTTTAAAGCCTTTGATCATAGACCTTATGGCTACAGCACAAAAGGAGAAGTTTGTCATGGAAGTGATAACTGGCATTTAAAGAACCAGAGCAATGCGATTGGAGCCATTATCAATGGAGAATTGTTTGCCTTACGCTTATATGATGGTTCTATTAACAGCGATATTTTCTCTCATTGGGTGAGAGAAGCACTGTTACCTGAGTTACCTAAAAACAGTGTAATTGTCATGGACAATGCCGCTTTTCATAAACGCAGTGATATTCAAGCAATCATTGAAGAGCATGGGCATGAAATAGTTTGGTTACCCCCTTATAGTCCAGACTTAAATCCCATTGAAAAGATGTGGGCTTGGATTAAGTAAATCCGCAAAGAATGGCGGATGGATTGTATTGATACTTTATTCTTTTATCTGCTTTGGATTGGGTTGGGCTTTAGATGATTGCACTATATATTTAGATGTTAAGTTTCAATGTAGAAAGTCATATGGCGTTTTATAGTCAAATCAACTAAAAAACAGGACGTTTTATAAACATTACCTTACCGCTAGAAGTAGCTAGGTAGGATTTATAGAAAGTTCCGTTTTTAGCTGATTTGGCTATATGTATGCGCTTTAGGGAGATGTTAATGACGATATTACGTTCGTTTGAGCTTGCTGACGCAGACGCTGTATTTGCGTTGATTGATAGTAATCGTGCGCATTTGGGGCGGTTCCTGCCTTGGGTAGAGAAAACCAACGGCGTTGAAGAGACTCGTGCGTTCTTACAGCAAGTTTTGGTAGCAGAAGAGAAAGGAACGGAAAAGCATTTTGCGGTGGTAGATGAGCAAGGCGTTATTGGGACGGTCTGTGCGCGAGGATTGCAAACACCAACGGCAAATTTGGGCTATTGGCTAGCAAAGGATTATTGCGGGCGGGGTATGATGTGCGATGCGGTCGTTCGTTTAGAAAAATGGCTGCAAGAACATACAGATATTCAAACTTTGCTTATTCTAACGCATCCAGAAAATATCGCTAGTCAGAAAGTCGCGGAAAGGTGTGGGTTCGTTTATCAAGGGATGAAAAATCATTAACGGCTGTATAGTAGTATCAGGAGCGAAGAATTAGCGGTTCTTCGCTCATTTGCTTAGTGCGTTAGAAAGTAGTTTTGCAGTGTGGTTTTTTCTTGGGTTCGGCTCAGTCCTAACATAAGAAGCACGCGGGCTTTTTGGGGATTAAGGTTATCTGGGGTGAGAAATCCGTATTGTTCGTCGTTGATTTCGCCGTTCATGGTGGTTTCGCCACTGCCAACGCGAGTGTTTCGAACGACTGCTATTTGATGTTGTTTGACAGCTTTTTCTAATGCGGTCAGGACGCTTGGATAAAGATTGCCATTTCCCATTCCAGCAATCACGATTCCTTTTGCACCAGCGTCTATGGCGGTTTGGATAAATTCTGGATAGTCGTTACTATGGCCATAGAGAATGTCTACACGAGGCAGTTCTGTGATTTCTGCAATATTAAATGCGCTATTAGTGGTGTGTTTACGAGTAGGTTGTAGGTAGTAATTGACTTTTCCATAAAAAACGGTACCGATTTTACCGGTATTTGGTGATTGGAAGGTTTCGACAGCGGTGGTATGGGTTTTTACCACTTCTCGGGCAGCATGGATGCTTTCGTTCATGACTACGAGAACGCCTTTACCAATGGATTGTTTATCAATGGCGACGTTGACTGCATTGAATAGGTTGAGCGGACCATCTGCACTGAGAGAGTCAGCATTACGCATTGCACCCACTAAAATAATGGGTTTGTCGCTTTTAACAGTTAGGTTTAAGAAGTAGGCAGTTTCTTCCATGGTATCGGTTCCGTGGGTAATAACGACAGCATCTGCTTCGCCATTGAGCAATTCGTTGGTACGTCGCGCTAGTTTAAGCCAGATGTCGTTGTTCATTTCTTGTGAACCGATGTTGGCGATTTGTTCGCCTTTGATTTCTGCCAGTTCGTTAATTGCGGGGACGGCAGAGATGAGTTTATCAACGGTAAGTGTGCCAGATTGGTAACTGGCATTGAGTTCATCACTGCTGCTACCAGCGATAGTTCCACCAGTTGCCAAAATGTAGATAAGCGGTTTGGAAGATGCCATGGTTTTCTCCTAAAGGGTTAGAAAGCTAAAATTATAGCGTTTTGATAATAGCGCGGGAGAAAACTCGGCAGAGATTAGGGAGATTTTTTTTGTCGCTCTTTTAGCATCATTTCAGCATGCTGACGACTGGTGGTGCTTTCCGCACTCCCAAGCATTCGCGCAATTTCAGTGATGCGTGCTTTTTTATCTAGGGGAATAACGCGCGTTTGGGTGCTAGTATCATCACTGGTTTTTTCGATGCGATAGTGATGTGCTGCATAGGCAGCAACTTGGGGTAAATGTGTGATACATAGGACTTGTCGCGTTTGACTAAGTTTTGAAAGTAAGCGCCCAACGGTATCGGCAACTTCACCGCCAATGCCCGCATCGATTTCATCGAAGATGAGGGTATGTGGAACGGCGTTATCGTCTAAGCAAGCGACTTCTATGGCTAAGCTAATTCGAGAAAGTTCTCCACCGCTAGCCACTTTTGCTAATGGCTGAAGGGTTTGTCCAGGGTTAGCGCATAGTAGAAAGGTAACTTCATCCATGCCGTGAATACTGGGTTTATTGGCAGGGGTGAGGGCAATTTGAAATTGTGCTTTTTCCATGCCCAGTTGGCGAATCCAAGTCAGCGCTTCGGCAGCTAATTCATCTGCGGCAGTGCGTCTTGCCGCAGTTAGGGTTTCAGCTGCTTGGTAATAATGGGCTTCTGCTTTTTTAACGGCTTTACTGAGGTTGTCTCCTTTTTCTTGTGTGGTTTGTAAGGCAGTATGCTCTTCTGCGAGTGTTTCCCAGTGTTCAGTGAGCGCTTCGGGGGCAATGCGATGTTTGCGTGCAAGGGTGTGTAATTGCGTCATGCGTTCATCTAATGCGGCTAATTCTTCAGGGTTATGCTCTATTCGGCTAAGTTGGCGGTTGAGGGTATCGCGCGCTTCTTCTAGGTAGATGTGGCTTTGTTCAATGAGTTCCGCACTTTCTTGATAGGCTTTATGCTCGCCGGCTAAGGTTTGGGCGAGTTGGACGGCATAATGCAAATGGCTACTGATATTTTGTTCGTTTTCATAGAGCAGTTCGATGAGTTGCGTGCCTTTCGCAAGAATGTCATCAGCAGCGGCAAGTAGACTATGTCGCTCGCTTAATTCGGCAAATTCGTTGTCTTTAGGCGCAATGCTATCAAATTCTTGTAGTTGATAGTTCAGCAATTCTAAGCGTTCTTGTTGGGCTGCTCGGCTTTTTTGCCATTCTTGCTGTTGTTGCTCTAAGGTTTTCCAATGGCGGTAGGCTTCAGCAACGGCTTGTAAGGATGTGTCTAGTTTTCCATAGCGGTCGATACGACGTCGTTGTTCTGGACTTTGTAGTAAGGCTTGGTTGGCGTGTTGTCCGTGAATGTTGACCAGTTGACTGCTGTATTCTTTGAGTTTGGCAGCGGTGGTGGCTTGGCTGTTGATAAAGACTTTGCTGCCTTTTTCTCGAATGGTGCGACGCAAATGGGCTTGGTCGGGCGCGTCGGGGTCGAGATGTTCATTGTCTTCTAGCATTTGCACAAATGCGGGCGGAATGTGTGAAAACCACGCTTGGATATCGGCTTTTTCGGCGCCATGACGAATAAGAGAGGCATCGGCGCGTTCGCCGAGAATGTGTCCAATGGCATCAATGAGAATGGATTTTCCTGCGCCAGTTTCTCCGGTGAGGATGTTAAAGCCTTTTTTGAAATGTATTTCGCTGTGGTCGATGATGGCGAATTGGTCAATGGTAAGCGTGTTGAGCATGGTTTAATGGATGTCGGTAGGGTGGTCAGGGTCTATGCCCCAGTTGAGTTTCTGGCGCAAGCGGTGTTGGAAGCGGTAGTCAGAGGGGTGTAAGACAGTGATTTTTCCATGATGGCGGGTATGGATGCAATCGCCTGTTTGTAGTAGAAATTCTTCTTGTCCGTCAATGGTTAATTGAATATCTTGCGGGTCATCACCTAAGGTAATGGTGATGGCACTACCTGAACCAACGACAACAGGGCGATGCGTGAGGGTGTGCGGACAAATGGGCGCAATAATTAGCGCGTCTAGGCTTGGCTCAAGAATGGGTCCACCAGCGGATAGGGCATAGGCGGTTGAGCCGGTCGGGGTGGAAAGAATGAGACCGTCGGCGCGGTAATGGCAAAGAAATTCTCCACGGTTATAGGTATTAAGCTCTACCATTCTTGCCATAGTGCGTTTGTGAATGACGAGGTCGTTAATGGCGACAAATTTTCCGCGAATTTGATGGGCGTTTTCAATGGTAGCGCTTAGGATTTGCCGTGTTTCTAAGCAATAATCACCGGCTAAGATTGCGCTTAGTTGTGGTTCTAAAGCGTCAGCAGATAAGTCAGCAAGAAATCCTAGCCGACCAGCGTTAATTCCTACTAATGGGATGTTTTTAGCGTGCAGCATTCGTCCTGCATATAAAAAGGTTCCATCGCCTCCGATAACAACGGCAAGGTCAATGTCGCTTTGCCAATCTTTAATCGGGCGACAGTGTGAATGGTTTTTCAACTCTGGCGGCGCGGTATCAGCGGCAATGGTATAGCGCAGTTGTTGTTTTTCAAGTAAGGCAATGACGCGCTCAATGGTCGCGCCAGTATGGTCAGCGCCGTATTTGCCGATAATGCCAATATGCGTGAAAGCTTGGGTCATAGTGAATGGTTTGGATGAGGGCGGAACATTATAACGCGGTATTTTGTGGAAAATAGGCAGATTATCAATCTTTTTAATAAAAAAAGTGTGATAGCATTTTTCCTAAAAATATCCCTAATCCACATAAGAGCAGCCCTCCGATTAAGTGAATGCTTAGGTAAAGAAGCGCGCTTGGTAGGTGTTTTACCCCTAATTGGATAAGGTCTAAGATGTAGCTAGAGTAGGTGGTAAAGCCGCCTAAAAAACCCGTGATGATAAATAAGCGCCAAAGTGGCTGTGGCTGACGCATAAGCACAGCTGCTAATAATCCAATTAGAAAGCATCCGAGTAGATTAACGGCAAGGATTGCCCAAGGGCTAAAGAGGATTTGATAACGAATTAGCGCGGCGCTTAGAAAATGTCGAGCACTAGCGCCAAGTCCGCCCCCAATAAAAATAGCGAAAAAAGTAGGCATCTGTTTACAATAGGTTAAATTGTATGGCTATTGTAGGCAGGGAGAAATTATTTTGCAGGTTTTTTTAGTGGGTGGCGCAGTGAGAGATGCGCTTTTAGGGCTTGAAGTGAAAGACCGCGATTATGTGGTGGTTGGTTCAACGGTAGAAGAGATGTTAGCCGCAGGATTTAAGCAAGTTGGCAAGGATTTTCCAGTTTTTTTGCATTCGCAAACGGGGGAGGAATATGCTTTGGCGCGCACAGAGCGGAAGTCTGGCAAAGGGCATCGAGGCTTTAGCGTGGCTTTTTCGCCGTCTGTTACCTTGGAAGAGGATTTAATCCGACGAGATTTAACGATAAATGCGATTGCGCAAGCCTCATCAGGCGAGTTAATAGACCCTTTTGGTGGAGTGACGGATATTCAAGCGCGCCAATTACGCCATGTTTCGCCTGCTTTTGTCGAAGACCCGTTAAGAGTATTGCGCTTGATGCGCTTTTGGGCGCGGTTTTCTGAACGGGGTTTTGAAATTGCTGAGGAGACGTTAGTGTTGTGTCGGCAAATGGTGAATGCGGGTGAGTTGCAAACTTTAACGGCGGAGCGCGTTTGGCAGGAATTGGAAAAAGCCTTGCATTACGCGCAGCCACAGCGATTTTTTGAAGGATTAGAAAAAGTTGGTGCATTATTTGTTTTGATAGGGCAAACGGATTTTCCACCGCAAGCTTTTGCAAAAGCCAATATCCGTTTACAAGCGGCTGTTCAGAAAACGACTTTGCCAGAAGCGCGGCTTGCTTTATGGGCAGAAAAACTGCCAGCCGTGCAACAAGCACTGATAGAACGACTCCCCTTACCAACGCGATTTGTGCAATGGATGAATTGGGTGAATGAATATGCAGATACCCTGCGAGAGTGGCAAACGGCGTCAACTCAAGCGCGTTGGCAGAATTTAAAAGCGTTAGGCGGATTGCGTCGTCAGGGGGAAGTATTGGTGTTTGCCCAAGCACTAGGGTTATCAGAATCGCTTATTGAGGAAATAAAGTTAGCGATGCAGCGTGTGCAAGCAGTTTCCCCTCAAGCGTTAATGGCTGAGGGGTTAAAGGGCGCGGCATTAGGTGAAGCAATTAAAGCGCGGCAAATAGCGATGTTAGACATACGGAAAGAGGAGCGGAATAAGAAAAATAGCAACGAGTAGCGTCAATAATTGCAGCGGAATACCTACTTTCGCGAAATCTGCAAATCGATAGCTGCCTGCTGTTAAAACTAAGGTATTAACAGGAGAGGCAATTGGCGTCGCAAAGGCAGTAGAAGCAGCAATAGCGACAGCCATTAAAAATGCTTCGGGTCGGTATTGTAAGGATTCTGCTGTTTACACGGCAATTGGCGCTAGCAAAACAGCACTTGCGGTATTTGAGATAAATTAATCTGAAGTATCGAGTAAAAGGTTTACATAACTAAATATCTAAATCTTTTCATTTTTGATAGCCAGTAAGTGAGAAAATATGAAACTAGTATGCTAATAATCAGTAGAAATAAGGTTTTTTCATACCAATGAAAATGATTAAAGCTATTTTTAAAGATACCGATTGCAAAAAGCATAACAGCATAATGTATTAAATAAATTCCAAAAGAATAACGTGCTATTTTTGTTAAAAGAGGATAAGTTCTTTTTTCAAAATAGGCTTTAAGTAAAATAATTGCGCCGACACTAGAACATGCAATAAAGATAGAAGTGGCATACCAGTGAAACTCTCCTATAAATTGCTGTTTTTTACTTTCATAATAATATAAAAATATTATTGGAATAATAAGTAAGCACATTGCGAGAAAAACATTTATCCATTTTTTCGTATTAATGATGTTTCTATCAATAAAATAGTATCCAAAAATAAAGTAAAATACATAAGAAAGATGAAGGTCGTATTTCATTCGTTCAATTAACATAATTGGAAAATTGAAGAAATTTAAAGTATAAGCAAATTGATGTAAGAATAATAGTACCAATAAAATAACTAAGATTTCTTTATTGCTTAAGTTCACTAATAATAATGAAAGATATGGGGCTAATAGGTATAAAAAGATAATGGCATATAAGAACCATAAATGTACAGCTACCCCTGTATCTTGCGAAAAGATACCATTATATTCTTTAAATGATTTGGTAATTGCTTCGGAAATAGGTAATCCTGAAAAATAAAAATGAATGGAATTGGTTAAAACAGAATAAAATAAAAGTAGAAAAATAAATTGAGGAATTCTTTTTCGATAAAACTTTAGTTTATCGACAAGATATAATTTGTTTAATAGTAAACCACCTGAAATCATAAAGAATAATGGAACACCTATTCTATCAATACTATATAAAAGACTTTGTGTACCAATATTATTTACGTTAGATAGTTCATGCGCATGCGTTAATACCACTAAAACAATAGCAATGGCTCTGACAGCGTCTATCCAATCAATTCTATTAACAGAATGGTTTATTGCAGTCATTATGAAATCCTGATTTTATTAAGTTATTGATATATTTTCATTTTAAATGTAGTTTTTTGCTAATAGCTGCTGGATAGTGTTGACTAATAGTTCATGTTCTAATGGGGCAATTCGTTGTTGTAAATCGCTTGCGGTATCGTTTGTTTGCACGGTTGTCTTGCTTTGTGCAATGATTTTGCCAGTATCAATGCCAGTGTCTACATAATGGACGGTGCAACCGCTTTCTTGCTCACCTGCATCAATCACTGCTTGATGCACTTTTAATCCATACATTCCTGCTCCGCCAAATTTGGGCAATAAGGAAGGGTGAAGGTTAATGATGCGTTGCGGGAATGCTTGAATAATTTCTGCTGGCATGATGCTAAGAAATCCCGCAAGAATAATTAGGTCTGTTTTTGGTGCAATAGCGCTTGAGAGTTCGTGAATAAAATCGGCTTTAGGCAGTTTTCTATCAATTAGGCGAAAGGGAATGTTGGCATCAAAAGCGTGTTGCTTACCAGCGCAGTCGCGATCAGCAATGATGCGCGTAATTCGTGCAGAGATTTTTCCCGCTTTGATGGCGGCAATAATGGCGGCTAGGTTGGAACCGCCGCCAGAAATAAGAATGGTTAATTGTTTCATTGAGGGGATGTTTGTGGTTGAGATTGTGAGTTAGCGCTAGAATTGGGTGAAATTCTGACAGAAATAGGCATTTCACTTAGCGTTACGCCACCTTTTACGCCAAAATCTAGTGTTGTCGTATTATAAGCAACGCAAATTTTTTCGGCATCAAATCGTGCTTTAATTTGCATAATTGCTGTGCTCATTGCTTCAAGATATTGGTTATAGTCTTGAAAGTTAATCCAAAAGCGAAGAATAAATTGGTAGCTAGAACTGCCAATTTCGGTAAAGTAGCAGTCAATTGGCATATCTTGGTTGCGTTGTGGAATTTGTTGTGCTTCTGATAACGCAATTTGATGGACGCGTGCTAAATCCTCTCCATAAGCTACGCCACAGGAGAGAATGACGCGAAGTTTGCCATTGGTAGAAAAGTTAGTGACTTTGCTTTGATAGACAAGGTGGTTGGGAATATCAATGCACTGACCAGCTAGGTTTTCTAAGCTGGTAGTTAATGAACCAGCAACTTTGACTTGTCCTAATGTTCCATCGATTTGTACCCAATCGCCTAAGGAAAATAAGTGTTGTGAACGTAGAAGTAAGCCAGAAAACAGGTTAGAAACGACGTCTTTTAGCGCAAGTCCGATAATAACGCTTAAAATCCCTGCGCCCGCAAGCATATGGGTTAGAAATGGTGTTAGCTCTACGGCTTCTAGAGCTAAAAATATGCCAGAGATAAGAAAGAAGCTGTATCCAGACCAACACGCCCAAGTAATCCAAATCCCTTTTTTGTCCATTCTTTCGGCTAATTTACGCGCGACGCGTCGGGCAAGTGTGGCAAGTATCCAAAAGATAATAAAAATCAATGCTGCTGAGAGTAGATTGGGCAAGAAGTCCCAAATTTTTTGTTCCCATTGATGTAAAAGCAGTTCTATTTTACTGGTTTGATGTAGAATTTTACTCTCATGCTGCATAAGCAAACTCTATTGTTTTTGTAAAAGTAGTAACTATATATAAAAGCCCGAGTGGCACTCGAGCTTTTTGGCTGGATAAAATCTTTCGTAGATTTTAAAGGGCGTTGATAGCGCTAGTGATGCCTTTTAGTGAAAATTCGATGGTTTGTTGTTTGTCGCCAACGAAAGCGGCTACTTGTAGTTTGTTACCTGCTTTGATTTTTTTCAGTAGGTCGCCTTGTAGGGGAACGGCAACGTTACAGCCACCTTGGTCACAAAAGTCAAATGGCACACGAGCTACTTCTTTGGTGTCAATGGCTAGTCCTACGCCTGCTTGTAGGTTGACGCCGAGTGGTAAGGTGAAGATGGCGACGGGGTTGTTGCCTGCTTGTGGCATTTTTTGTAATACGATGCGTCCAACTGGTGTGTTTTCAGCGTTTTTGAAGATTTGCGCAACGGCACATTCTTTGCCTTGGCAAACGCCTTCAAAATCGCCAAATTTTTGTCCTTGTTTGACGGCTGCGGTTGCTGCTAAGCTGGTGGTGGCAATGGCTGCAATGGTAAGTAATTTTAATGTTTTCATGTGGTCTCCTTTTGAAAAATTGTTCGCAGTTTAGCAAGATTAACGATAGGCTGAAAGCCATAATCGTTTATTTAGCAATTTTGTCATTTTGAATAAAGAGAGAATTTAATTTTTTATGGTTTGGGAGAATGGGATGGCTGTGCGAGTAAAAATTTGTGGGCTAACGCGAACGCAGGATGTTTTAGCGGCTGTAGAGGCGGGTGCGGATGCGTTGGGTTTTGTTTTTTATCAGAAGTCTCGTCGAGCAGTGGATGTGGTCAGCGCGAAAGCGTTGGTAAGTTTGGTTGCGCCTTTTGTGCAGACGGTTGGTTTGTTTGTTAATCCGACAGAGGAATTTGTTCGAGCGGTATTGGCACGTGTACCGCTAGATTGTTTACAGTTTCATGGCAATGAATCATCAGAGTTTTGTCATCAATTTGGCAGGCGTTGGATAAAGGCGGTGCCGATGTGTGATTTATCTCAAGCGCAGGCGGCAGATTATGTTGCCCGCTATCCGCAGGCAGATGGTTTTTTATTTGATGCTTTTGGTGCTGCTCAGATGGGCGGAAGTGGTCAAACGTTTGCGTGGCAGTGTTTGCCTCGGATTGCTCAGCCTGTGATTTTGGCAGGCGGATTGGATAGTGAGAATGTGGGCGAGGCGATTCGTCAATTACGTCCTTGGGCGGTGGATGTGTCTTCTGGGGTGGAAAGCGCGCCGGGAATAAAATCATCTGTTAAAATACGCGATTTTATTCAAGCAGCAAAAGCGGCGGTTTTATGACGGATATGTTTTCTTTTCCTGATGCACGCGGGTATTTTGGACGCTTCGGCGGACAGTTTATTGCAGAAACTTTGATGCAGGCGGTATTAGAATTGCAACAAGCCTATGAAGCAGCAAGGAATGAACCTGAGTTTTGGGCAAAGTTTCGTGAGGAATTACGCGATTATGTTGGGCGCCCTTCGCCTTTGTATTTTGCAGAGCGCCTTACTAAAAAGGCAGGCGGTGCGGAGATTTGGTTAAAACGGGAAGATTTAAATCACACGGGCGCACATAAGGTCAATAATACGGTTGGGCAAGCGTTATTAGCTGCGCGTTTGGGTAAACCACGCGTGATTGCAGAAACGGGGGCAGGGCAACATGGGGTGGCAACGGCAACGGTTGCAGCGCGCTTAGGTTTGGAATGTGTGGTCTATATGGGCGCAGAAGATGTTAAGCGTCAGGCGCCTAATGTGTATCGCATGAAGCTATTGGGGGCAAAAGTCGTTCCTGTAGAATCGGGTAGTAAGACGCTGAAAGATGCTATGAATGAGGCTTTGCGCGATTGGGTCGCTAATATTGATTCGACTTTTTATATTATTGGCACGGTGGCAGGGCCTCATCCTTATCCAATGTTGGTTCGGGATTTTCAAAAGGTGATTGGTGAAGAAGTTAAAGCGCAATCAAAAGAGCGTTTTGGTGGTTTGCCCGATGCAGTTGTTGCCTGTGTTGGCGGTGGCTCTA
Organism: Suttonella ornithocola; assembly: GCF_001889065.1. GTDB lineage: Bacteria > Pseudomonadota > Gammaproteobacteria > Cardiobacteriales > Cardiobacteriaceae > Suttonella_A > Suttonella_A ornithocola. The sequence goes on from NZ_LWHB01000049.1 coordinate 11,686, forward strand.
ATGCGATGGGCATTTTCTATCCCTTTTATGAAGATAAAGACGTGCGTTTAATTGGTGTGGAAGCGGGTGGGCATGGCATTGCTAGTGGCGAACATGCTGCACCTTTAACCGCGAATGCGCCAGTAGGCGTCTTACATGGTAATCGCACGAAATTGATGAGCAATGAGGATGGACAAATTTCTGCTACGCATTCTATTTCCGCTGGTTTAGATTATCCCGGTGTTGGACCTGAACACGCTTGGTTGCAAGAGATTGGTCGGGCTGAATATGTTTCAGCGGACGATAAGGAAGCGATGCAGGCTTTTCATGATTTATGTCAGCTAGAAGGAATTATTCCTGCTTTAGAAAGCTCACATGCGGTTGCCTATGCGATGAAGTTAGCGCAAACATTGGGCGTAGGTAAGCGGATTGTGGTGAACCTTTCTGGACGAGGCGATAAAGATATCAATACAGTAGCCGCGCTTGACGGCATTACTCTGTGAGGCAGTATGAGTAAACGGATTACACAGTGTTTTCAGCAATTATCAGCACAAAATAGAAAAGCATTAATTCCTTATATTTCTGCTGGCGATCCTTTGCCAGAAAAAACAGTAGAGATTATGCACGCATTGGTCCGAGGCGGCGCAGATTTAATCGAATTGGGTGTGCCTTTTTCAGATCCAGCCGCGGATGGAGAAACGATTCAGCAAGCCAATGAGCGTGCATTGGCACGAGGGATTACTTTAATAGATGTTTTAACAATCGCAAAAGCATTTCGTCAAACCAATAATCATACACCATTGATTATAATGGGCTATTTAAATAGCTTTGAGCGTCGAATGTTTGCTTCTGTGATGAAAGAGGCTTCAGCGGCAGGAATTGATGGCGTTATTTTGGTGGATTGTCCGATAGAAGCATTGCCAGACTATCAAGCGGATTTACAAGCTGCTGGAGTGGCGCCAATTTTATTATTAGCACCAACAACAGGTGCGACTCGTCAAAATCAAATTATTCAGGCGGCGCAAGGTTTTATTTATTATGTTTCTTTGCGTGGAGTGACCGGTAAGCAAGCGGCTAATGCAGAGGATATTTCAGCGGCGGTAACGCAAGTGAAAGCCCAAACCCATTTGCCTGTGTGTATTGGTTTTGGTATTCGAGATGGAAAAACGGCACGAGCGATGGCTGAATTTGCAGATGGCGTAGTTATTGGTTCTGCTTTGGTTGCACAGTTGTATGCAGCAGCAGAAAATGACGACGATGTCATCACTTGTGCCGAAAATTTTGTTCACACTATCCGTTCTGCTTTAGATGCTAAAGAGGATAATTTATGAGTTGGTTCGATAATTTGATGCCATCGCGCATTAAAACAAAAAATAAAAATCAGCAAGTACCAGATGGTCTCTGGTTGAAATGCTCTGGATGTACAGAAGTGCTATATGCACAAGATGTAAGGTTTAATCAGCAAGTTTGCCCTAAATGCGGACATCATATGCGGATTAAGGCGCGTGATAGATTAGACAATTTGTTTGATAAAGAATCAGAGCGAATAGAGATTGGAGAAAAGCTTCAGCCTACTGATTTTCTGAAGTTTAAAGACAGTAAGCGCTATAAAGATAGAATTGCGCAAGCGACTAAATCTAGCGGAGAAAGCGAAGCGCTTATCGCCATGAGCGGTAAAATTTTGGGTCAAAACTTTACTGCTGCTGCTTTTGAATTTAGCTATATGGGCGGTTCGATGGGTTCAGTGGTTGGTGAACGTTTTGTTCGTGCGGTGGATTATTCAATTGAACACGCTACACCTTTTGTATGTTTTGCAGCCAGTGGTGGTGCAAGAATGCAAGAAGGTCTGACTTCTTTAATGCAAATGGCAAAAACTTCTGCTGCTTTAACGCAATTAAGTGATGCGGGATTGCCATTTATCTCTGTTTTAACAGATCCAACAATGGGTGGAGTGTCTGCCTCTTTTGCTATGTTAGGTGATATTATTTTGGCAGAACCGGGCGCCTTAATTGGATTTGCTGGCCCGCGGGTTATTGAACAGACGGTCAGAGAAACGCTCCCTGAAGGCTTCCAACGTAGTGAATTTTTGATGGAAAAAGGCGCGATTGACCGAATCGTTGATCGTCGTAAAATGCGTGAAACGTTAGTGGATTTAGCAACTTTGTTACTCAATAAACCAGCTGTCCAAAAGCAAGCAGCGGTTGAAGCAGAGCCGACAATTCCAGTTGTTGCTGTTTCTGAAGCGATTGATGATAAGGTTGAGAAAGCACAGTCTTCAGAGGCTTTGGCTGCTTCTGATGATAGTGTAAGTGATAGCAGCGGTAGCGATTCGGCTTCTTGATTATGCAAGTATCAACGCCACGCGGAAAGGGAAGTTTAGCGCAATGGTTGGCATGGCAGGAAGCCGCACATCCTAAAAGTTGGGATTTAGGTCTTACTCGAATAGGACAGGTTTGGCAGGCGCTAGGTGCGCCCAAAATTGCAGAACATATTGTCAGTGTTGCAGGCACAAATGGTAAAGGCTCTTGTGTTTGTTGGACAGAAGCGATGTGTTTGGCGCATGGGATTTCAGTGGCGAGTTTTAGTTCGCCACATTTATTAGATTATCGTGAACGCATTCGTTTTCGAGGAAAGCAAGTGACAGAAGCAGAGCTATGCGCTGCTTTTGATGCTATTGATGAAGCGCGAGGCGCAGTTTCTCTCTCCTATTTTGAGTGGTCTGCCTTAGCGGCTTTTTATTTAATGGCGAAATGTCCTCCTCAAGTTGCCGTATTAGAAGTTGGGTTAGGCGGGCGCTTAGATGCAGTTAATTTACAAACAGCAGATGCAACTATTTTTACGCGTATTGGTTTAGACCATCAAGATTGGTTAGGAAATACGATTGAGGAAATTGCGCAAGAAAAAGCCGGAATTATGCGCGATAATCAGCGTGTTGTATTTGCAGATAAACATCCACCGGCGACGCTTTTATCGGCTGCGCAGCATCATCAAGCAAAAGTATGGCATTTTGGAAAAGATTTAACCGTAGCACTTCACCAAACCACTTTTGAACTGCATTTACCACAAGCCAGCTTTGAATTGCCTCAACCAACGCAAATGCGTGGTGAACATCAATATGGGCATTTAGCCACTGTGGCAGCTGTGTTAGCACAGTGGTTTCCTTTAACCACTTCGGCAATGACACAAGTGATGAAAGAAGCTAAAAATCCCGCGCGATTGATGATTAAAGAGGGGCAGCCGCGATATATTGTTGATGTTGCGCATAATAACGATAGTGCTGAAATCTTAGCGAATTTTTTAGTCAGTGTGCAGCGTGAAAATGAGCATTTTCATATGGTTTGTGGCATGCTAAAAGATAAGGATCATCAAGCCGTTTTTAGGCATTTAGCAAATTTTCCTAATAGCTGGTATTTATGTTCTTTAGATGGCGAGCGGGGAACGGCATCAGAAGTTTTACGTGTTCAAGCTTTGCAAGCAGGAATTCCTGAGCAAACTATTCGTTGTTTTAATAGCGTTTGTGAAGCAGAGTCAGCGGCTCGAAAAACTGCAAAACCTAATGAAAGCATTGTGATAATGGGTTCATTTGTCACAGTAGGCGAAATTCTTAAACAATGGAGCAGCAATGAATAAGTGGCTGGCAAGAATTTTAGGGGTGATGGTTTTAGTCATCGTAGGATTATTTTTCTTTGATGGATGGTTTAATCCTAATACGCCTCCAATCCTACAAGGAGGTGAGTCTTCTTCTCATCAAACAGTAACTCGGATGGAATCTTCTGGTTCTGATGCAAATTTAACAGTAACGCCGGCAGCAGCGCCTGACTCTAAAACAACGATTACATTAACTTCTTTAGAAGATATGGAAAGTAATAAAGGGGCGCCACCACCTGTTTTAACTAATCGGGAAACCGGCGCCACTCCGAATAATAAAGTTATACCACCTTCAAATGCACAAAAGACAGTGGAAAAGACTTCAATTCCAGTAGAAAAACAAGAAGAAAAAATGGAGAAATCTAATGCTAAAGCAAGTGCTTGGGTGCAAGCTGGTGCATTTGGTGAAATGGAAAACGCTCAACGATTAGCAAGTAGTCTGAAAGAGAAAAAAATGCGCACAGCTATTGAAACAGCGACAGTCAATGGTCGTCGATATCATCGAGTATACATTGGACCATTAACAGATGCACAGGTGGCTGATACCTTACAGCAACTATCAAAAATGGGCATCAATGCTCGTCAAGTTTCGCGTTAATTAGGGGGAACCATGAATTTAGAAGGAATCAATATTTTAGATGCAATACTAGGCGGTATTGTTATTATTTCGGCACTAGTTGGTATTGCTCGTGGCTTAGTGCGAGAAATTTTGTCATTAGCGGCATGGGTAATCGCGCTTTGGGTCGCTTATAAATTTTCTGAGCAAGTATCAGCACAGTTTGTTAGTCAGTTCATTGTAGATGACAGAATTTCTTATCTAGCATCATTTGGACTACTTTTCATCTTATCACTATTTGCAATTGGCTTATTAAATCTGTTGATTGCTTCTCTGTTTAATGCAACAGGATTAACGGGCTTTGATCGCTTATTAGGAATGTTGTTTGGAATAGCGCGAGGCGTGATTATTGGTGCATTAGTCGTCTTTTTTGCCTCTCTTTATCCCGGCATTGATAAAGAGCCTTGGTGGCAGCAATCAAAATTGGTACCTGGTTTTTCTAATTTAGCCAATTGGGGAATTGCAAAATTGCCTCTGAATATTCGTGCGCGTGTTCAAGAGGCAATAGATTCTAATAATGTTGGCGTATTAGAAACGTTAGAAACGCCTTCTCATCCACAAGTAACTGAAAAAGCAGAAACGATTGAATTAACATCTTTACAAGAAACTGCTGCTAATCGCTCTGCAACACGTCCCGAAATAGATTCTGTGCAACGTCGCCAACAGGCGATACAAACTACAGCACTTTCGGCAGATAATCCAATTATATTGGAGTCGATGAGTGATGATATGACTACCGACCAAAATACCGACCATATTGCCCCTGATAGTGATTTGCCACCTGAAATAGAAAATAATGATTATCCATTGCAACTGGAGTCTATTCAATAATGAGTAAGCAATCTTCTGAGTATCAATTTGAAACACAAGCAATTCGTTCAAATCTTTATCAAAGTCCGTTAAATGAACACTCGCCTGCTTTGTTTTTAACTTCTTCGTTTACATTTGAAAACGCCCAAGCAGCTGCCGATATTTTTGCAGAACGGATAAAAACTTTTAGCTATAGTCGATTTACCAATCCGACAGTACAAATGTTTGAACAAAGAATGGCAACTTTAGAAGGTGGCGCGCGCGCAACGGCAACCGCAACGGGAATGGGCGCGATTTTAACGATTATCTTGGCAGAGCTATCTGCTGGTGATCACGTGGTTTGTTCGCGAAATTGTTTTGGTTCAACGCTAACGATGTTTGGCAAAACATTTGCAAAATTTGGCGTAGAAACGACTTTAGTTGATTTGGTGGATATTCAAGATTGGAAAAAAGCCATTCGTCCCAATACCAAATTATTCTTTTTAGAGAGCCCAGCCAATCCTCTTTTAGATATTGGTGATATCGCTGCGTTATCAGATTTAGCGCATCAACATGGAATAAAAGTGGTAGTAGATAATTGTATGGCAACCCCTTATCTACAACAGCCTTTAGCTTTAGGTGCAGATTATTCTCTACATAGCGCAACAAAATATATTGATGGGCAAGGTCGTGCATTAGGCGGTGTGATTGTTAGTAAATCTGAAGCGGATGGAGAACAGATTTATCAATTAATGCGTAGTTGTGGGACGACAATGAATGCATTTGAAGCATGGATTTTCCTGAAATCGTTAGAAACACTAGCGATTCGTATGGATAGACATTGTGAAAATGCGATGACCGTTGCGCGTTGGTTATCTGAACAACCAGCGGTAGAAAAAGTTTATTATCCGGGCTTAGAAAATCATCCCCAACACGCCTTGGCAAAACAACAAATGCCTAGAGGATTTGGTGGCATGGTGAGTTTTGCCTTAAAAGGCGGAAAAGAAGCAGCTTGGAAAGTGATTGATAGCAGTGAGTGGTTATCTATCACAGGCAATTTAGGGGATGCGCGTACAACCATTACGCATCCTGATACGACAACGCATTATCGGGTTGAACAAGCAGAAAAAGATCGTGTTGGCATTACAGATGGTGTCATTCGTTTATCGGTGGGGCTAGAAAATGCGCAAGATATTTGCCAAGCGCTAGCAAAAGGCATGGCATAAGCGAATATAGATGAAAAAAATCCGTCGTTTTGCTTTTGAAGCATTAAAAGCACTTATTGTCTTTTTGCTGATTTATTTTGTCGTGAATTGGTGGCGGCAACCCGTACAACCAGCTGAACCGCAATTACAATTAACGGATTATCAAGGTCAGTTGGTTGATATTGCGGCACTGAGTCAGGATAAACCGGTTTTAATCTATTTTTGGGGAAGTTGGTGTGGCATTTGTCGCTATATGAGTCCAAAAATTCAACAATTAAAATCTGATGGCTATGAGGTGGTGACGATTGCTGTTCAATCGGGCGATAATCCATCGGTCGCTAAGTATCTACAAGAACATCATTATGACTTTACAACGATTAATGATGAGCAAGGGAAGATTTTTCAAGATTGGCAGGGTAGGGTTACGCCATCTTATGTGATTTTAAAACAAGGGCAACTAAAGCAAGGATTAAGTGGGCTACAGCCTTTGTGGAGCTTAAAACTAAGGCTTTGGTTGCATTAAATTTCTTTATAAACTCAATTGCTGTCGGTTTTTTGTCAGGTACTGTTGTGTTCATTTCTCCTTTAAACTGACAAACTTAGCTTGTCATTAATTAAACGGAATAATCATGCAAACAAAACTTAAGGCTATGCGAGAGGCGCGAGGTTGGTCGCAAGAGAAGTTAGCTGAAATGGCTGGTTTAAGCACTCGTACTATTCAGCGCATTGAAAGTGGGCAAAGAGTAGGGCTAGAGTCTTGGTTAGCATTGGCCGCTGTTTTTGAAATGACAGTTCAGAATTTACAAGGAGCGACAATGAACGAAGAAAACAAAATTGGTCATTTAACATCAGAAGAGCAACAAATCCTCAATACTGTTCGTCAGCAAAGAAATTTTTATCTTCACTTGAGCAAATATATAGTGATTATCTTATTTCTATTGGTTATTAATTTATTGACCTCACCGCATTATTTATGGGTAGGTTGGGTTGCTTTTGGATGGGGTGTCGGTTTAGCGTGTCGAGCTTTCTTCATTTTTAGTCCATGGAAATGGTTTGATGATGAATGGGAGCGTAGAGAAGTTGAAAAAAGAATTGGTAGGAGACTATAGATAAATTCCCTAAAAAAAGCATACAGAGATAGGTACATTAAGAGCCGCTGATTAACTCGCAAAACAGAAATGTCTATGATTTAATTCGAAAATCAATCAGACAAACGAGTTAATCAGCGTGTCCTTAAGAATAGAAAAAATATTATTTGTTTTCCGTATGTAGGCGTCTTGTTAAATAAAAAGCCGCACATAAAATGCACGGCTTTTTATTTCAGCAATGAACAAATTATGATTGGCTTTGTAAGAAATGTCTAAGCGCACCAATCATACCGGCAGAATTGCCCAATTCTGCGCAAACAATTTTTTTAGGCATGAGATAAGGACGAATAATACGACGCTCTAAGGCAGCACGTAATTTAGGTTCAATCACTTGTTTTTGCTGTGCAATCCCACCGCCAACAATAATGGTTTCTGGCGCAAATAAATAGATGGCAGAAAAGAGTCCTGTGGCAATATTTTCAATAAGTTGGTCAATCACTTCGTTAGCCATTGTTTCACCGTCTGCGGCACGAGCAAAGATGATTTTTCCATTGGCTTTTTCGCCTGTTTTTTCTTCATACATCCGTACTAAAGCGGTTGTTGAAGCAGTCAATTCATAAATATCACCCTTTGGAGGGACTGGAATAAAGCCGATTTCACCCGCAGCATAGTTATGGCCATGCCAGAGCTTACCATCCATGAGTAAAGCACCGCCAACGCCTGTGCCAACAGTAATACAAATCACGCTACGGCTGTCTTTGGCAGCACCTAACCAACTTTCTCCAAGCGCAGCGCAATTAACGTCATTTTCAGCGGTGCAAGGCACACCACAGGCTTGTTCAATGCTTTTTTTTAGCTCAGTGCCTGCATAGCCGGGAATGGTTGGTCCAGCCGCCATGACTTTCCCTTCTATTGGATGAATAATGGCAGCACTGGAAATTGCCACGCCTTTAATCGAATGCGTTTCTTGGACTTTTTTCGCTAAAGCAACAATTTGTTCGGCAATGGTATTGCCTGTTTGATTAACTTGGGTTGGTTGCTCTGGAAAGGTTTCAATAGCTTCACCGTCTTCGCGATAAAGTGCGGATTTGATGCTGGTGCCACCGATGTCAATGGTTAAAATCATAGATATTCTCTCTTTTTAGTCATGCTAACCTTTAATGGCATTATACGTTTTCTGCCAAATTCTATCGTAATACATTGGATTTTTTCGGATTATGTCGGCATAAAGCATGTCTAAAACCACTAATACAGGGAATTGTGGTGAAATAAGTCTACCATGTTCGAGTTGGTTTTTTTTCGCAATAAGTTGGACTTCATCGCAATATTGGCTAAAACTTTTATCGTTGTTAGCGGTAAATAATAAGATTTGCGCACCATTTTCTTTAGCAGCTTTTAGAGTATCGATGATGATAGGTGTTTGTCCGCTGATGCTAATGCCTATCATTAGACTGTCTTCATTGGCTAATGCACCACTGATGCGAATATGGTCATCATCAACAATTGCTTCGCAAAAAATACCGATTCGTTTGTAGCGAAAATGCATTTCTCTTGCCACCATTCCGCTACTGCCTTTGCCAATGATACTAATTTTTTTACCAGCAGTAATCATTTGCGCAAGGCGATGAATTTGCGACATATTGACAATAGAGTAAGTCTTGTTCAAGAGTTCTTGATAGCTGGCTAAAATTGGCTGGATATGTGGTTCGCTATCGGGACTGGTTGGCGGTTGATAGGCATAAGCAAAGGAGCGATAGCCTTTAAATCCACATTTTTGGGCAAAGCGCGTTAGGCTAGCTTCGGAAACGTTTAGTTTATTAGCAATCACTTTAGCAGAGAGGTCATCGTTTGGCGTGCAATCGCGAATGAAGTATTGCGCGATGATATTTTCAGCTTTGGTGAAACTGTCTAGTTTGGCTTCTATTAATGGAATAATGCTTTTTTCGTAGGATTGGCTCATGGCTTTATTAGGCGTTTAAATACGGCTTTACGAATTTTTTGGGGTTTTTCTACTATTAGCCCCGTTTGATGTGCATCTTCTGGTGCAAAAATTGCTAGCTCGTCAGGGGTGAGTAGAAAGCGCGTTTGTGCTTTTGTTTGTTGCGCAATCGGTAAGTAATCTGTTTCGCTTTGATATTCTCCTGTTTCTACAGTCGGTAAAAAGGCTTGGCAAACGGTTTCTTGTCCTTCCAATACGAGGTGGATATCTAGGTATTTTTGATGCGCTTCCCAAATGCGCGCTTCTGACTCCGCCGTCGTATAGTGGAAGATATTAACATAAAATGTTTCTCCGTTAATGAGATGGCTACCATTTGGCAGTTTGGAGAGGTCTGTCTGAGCCAAATAATCTAAGACTTGTTTTGCAGCTTGGCTAATAAAGCAAGGCGGTTGATGACGATAAATGAGTTCCATAGGTATCCTTAGCGCATAATAAAGTTGGGTAAAAAGGTAACGATTTGTGGGAAAATCGTAAGTATAACAAGGGTAATAAAGATTGGAATAATAAAGGGTATCGCACCTTTCGTCACGGTAGAAACCGGCATTTTTCCAACTCTTGCGACCACAAATAGTGCCATGCCCATCGGTGGCGTTAGAATTCCAATCATCATGTTTAAGGTGGTCATCACGCCGAAGAAGATAAGGTCAATATTAAATTGTGCCGCTACGGGAATAAGCATAGGAAGGACGAGGAATTGGAGCGCTAAGGCATCAATGAACATTCCTAAGAATAGTAATAGTAGGTTAATCATGATGAGTACCATCAATGGCGAGTCGGCAAATGCCATAAATCCATTGGCAATTTTGATGGCAATTTGTTCGCGGGCAATCATATCGCCGAAAAAGGTCACGGTCATCACCATTAAAACGGTTACTCCACTAATGGCTAATGCTTCTACGCAGTTTGCAAAGAGCGCGCTAAAGGTAAGCTCTTTATAGATAAACATGCCGAGGATAACCGCATATAGTGCGGCAAAGGCAGCGGCTTCGGTTGGCGTAAAGATTCCACTAAAGATGCCACCGATAATTAGGAGTGGGGTAAGTACTGCCCAAAAGGCTTCCCGAAATGCTTTGATACGCTCGGCACGGCTAGCTTTTGGCGCGCGTGGGTAACCGCGTTTTTTACAGATGGCGTAGTTCATGGTCATTAACGCAATGGTTAGTATGACACCAGGAATAAAGCCAGCAAGGAATAGTTCGGCAATGGATTGATTGGCGATAACGCCATAGATAATCATAGCGATTGATGGCGGAACAAGTGGACCAATGATGCAGGATGCAGCCGTTAATCCGCCACAGAGGTCGTCTTCATAACCAGCATCGCGCATGGCTTTTATTTCCATTTGCCCAAGCCCGCCAGCATCTGCAAGCGCTGAGCCGCTCATACCAGAGAAGATAAGGCTTGCCGATACGTTAACGTGTCCTAATCCGCCAGTATAGTGTCCAAAAAGGGTTTTGGCGAAGGAAAAGATGCGTGTAGTGATGCCAGCGCTATTCATCAGTAAGCCAGTTAGTATAAAGAAGGGCACACTTAGTAAGCTAAAGCTATTGACGCTATCTACTAATTTGGCGGCGGCAAAGTTCGCAACGCCCCAACGAGTCATAGAAAAGTAGAGAACGGTAGCAATAAAGAGTGACCAGCCAACAGGGACACCAAAAAACATCATGAGTAACCATAAGCCAAGCACGATGTATATGGCGATACTGCCGAGTTTAGTGTATTGGCTAATGCGTAGCGCTTTGAAGATTTCTGGTTGCCATAGAATGAGAGCAATGAGAATGACGCTGGCAATAATATAAATAGGAGAGGGGATTAAGCTTAGTTTGTCTTTTGTGTTTTGGTATTGCGCTTGGATAAAGCGTAGGAGCATGATTGCTGAACCGATAGGCAAGGCAAGATACAGCCATTTAACGGATATGCCAAGCGTAACGATTAAATCATTGGGTGTACGGGCAGCTTTTTGATAGAGTTTTAGTCCAAAGTAAAAAAGCAAAATGATGCTGATAAAGATAAGCAGTTGGACAAGGGTAAAGACGCTGCGTTGGAGTCGAGGCGAAAGTCTATTGGTAATAAAGTCGATAAAAACGTGTTGTTGAGAGCGGATACCCATGCTAACGCCAAGCATGGCAACATAAACGAAGATAAGTCGTGCTAACTCTTCGCTCCAAGAAAGCGGATGGATATAGCGTGCGGTAATTTGCATTATCAAGATGATAAACATAAGCAAAAAGCCGATACCGCCTATCCATTTTTCAAATTGGTTAATTGCTTTCATGGGCGCCTCCTCGTTTTCGATGTTGTTGTTTTACCTATAAGTCGCTCAGAACGGTGTGAGTAACCGCTTTTATCAAGAGTTTGTAAAGAAAGTAAGTATTGAGGGGCGAAGCCCCTCAGTCAGTGATTAAAGTGCGTTGATTTGCTCTATCGCGGCTTTTGCAGCTTCACCATTTTTCTTGATGAATTCATCGTAGTAAGGCTGCATGGCTTCTTTAAATGGCGCTAAATCGGGCTCAGTAATATTCATGCCTTTTTCTTTGAAAAAGCCGATAAGTTCTTTTTCATCTTTTTCAAAAGTAGCGGTGTTGTAAGCAGCGGCATTTTGTGCGGCTGTTTTGACAACAGCTTGCAAGTCTTCTGGCAATTCTTCCATGGTCATATTACTAACTAGGAAAAGCTGATCGTTTAAGATATGTTTGGTCAAGGCAAGATTGCTTTGAACTTCATAAAATTTTTGTGCCTGAATGGTTGGAAGTGGGTTTTCTTGTCCATCTACGGCATTGGTTTGAAGGGCAAGATAAACTTCTGAGAATGCCATTGGGGTAGGCGTTGCGCCAGTATATTTGGCATAGGCTAAGTTAGGTGCAGCATTTGGAACGCGAAGTTTTAACCCTTTCATGTCTTTTAGTGCGTTAATCGGGCGGTTAGCAGTGGTTTGGCGGGTTCCGTTATAAGCTTGCGCTAAAATAGTAATCCCTTGGTTATCATGAATGTCTTTGATGAGTTGCTGACCGAATTTGGTATCAAATAGCGCTTTTTGAGCGGTTTCATAGTTTGCAATCATGTATGGAAGTGCGAAGATTTCAGCAATTGGATAGTAAATTTGAAAACGTGCACTTTCAGCATAGGTAAAATCTAAAGCGCCTTGTCCTAATTGCTCAATCATCGAGCGGTCATCGCCTAGCTGGGCATTTGGAAAGAGTTTGACTTCAATTTTACCGCCGGATTTTTCAGCCGACTTCTTTG
>NZ_LWHB01000005.1 GCF_001889065.1 Suttonella ornithocola
GACACTTAAAAAAAGACCACGACCTACAAAGAACAAGACCCAATCAAAGTAGAAAACGATCTAACCAAGCTTGCAACCTTCAATGACCATCAAAGGGTTTATATTGATGAAACGGGTATAGATACCTACTTACATCGACCCTTTGCAAGGTCATCCAAAGGGAAAACTGTTAAAAGCACCATTAGTGGCAAAAAATATAAACGGATATCCGTTGTTGCAGGTCAAATTGGCAATAAACTCATTGCCCCAATGACTTACGAAAATACCATGACAAGTGCCTTTTTTGAAAAATGGTTTGAAGAACACTTATTACCATCATTGAGTGTTAAATCAGTGATTATTATGGATAATGCTCAATTTCATTGAATGAAGGTTCTAAAAGCGTTAGCCGAAAAATTTGGTCACGTTGTTTTGCCTTTATCACCTTATTCGCCAGAGTTAAATCTAATCAAAAAGCAGTGGGGCAATCTTAAAAGTATTTACGTAAAGTTTTATCTAATTTTGATGTCTTTTGGGATGCTCTTTTGTCCTATTCTGGATTTAATTGACTATAGTTTATCCGAAAAATTTATCCCTCTAGTTTCTGTATCGTGCTTAAAAGCAATAATCTCATCTCTGTGTTTGCCTGTATTTAAGCCATAAGTTGATCCATCAAATTCATGTTGTAAGTGATTTTTAACAGCTTGTTCGCCTACAGGATAAACAAATTTATTTATAGAGCTAGGATTACCAAATAAATCATGGTCAGCATATTGTTTTTCTGTTGATTGAAAAGCATATAGTGCAATCAGCTAAAAAACAAAACATCCTATAGCCCTTATCTAACCATTCTATCGGTAGATAACGTTCTGTTTTTTAGCTGATTTGACTATAAACAGGCTCACCATGAGAAATAATTGGACTACCATCTTGCCATTTGAGAATGGTATTTTTTGCTGCTTCTTTGTTTAATGTTTGTGCTGCGATTCCAACACTATTGAGATAAATATTACCTAAAGCATTTTGCCAATCTGTGCGAGAAAGCTCTTGGTTAATAATAGAACGATCTTCTTCATCGTTGTATGTAGCGGCAGCAAGGGTTAATCTTGTTTCCCATTGTTCTTCGCTTAATCCCATTCCTGCTTCATCTCGCTGAGCCATTTCTTTGGCTAAACGTTGAATAGCGTCTCGTTCACTCGGATGCAATTGCCGATTATGCCAATCCACATTTGCAGCACTGGCAATTGCTCCTGTATTCCCTCCTGTCACTGCGCCAATGGCTATGCCTGCACCAATGTCAATTAGGGATTTGCTTAGGGGGTTTTCACTGAGTGTATTTAAGCTAGGTGCCGCTAAGGCGCTTGCACCTGCTGCCATTGCCCCTGAGCTATCTCCTGTGAGTACTCCGCCTACGAGCGTTTGTAGTCCCGCCCGTCCAATACCGCCTTCTTTCCATATTTGGTAGGTTGTTTGGTTCGCAGATAGGTAGGCATTGGTTTTTTCAAGGGCTTGTTTTAACGCTTGCTGCTGAGTTTCATTCTGCGGTTTGTTGAGTTCGGCTTCTAATTGGGTTTTTACAGCTAGGGCGCGTTCATAGTTTTTTATGTTGCCTAAAGTATCGCTGGTTTTAGCAACAACTTGCGGTGCATTTTGTCCAAATTCCTGCGTAACATTTCTTTGAATGTCTAAACTTTGCTGAACTTTATCAGCATCAAAGCGATTGGTTAGAGCACCGCTTTCAGCTTTGGCACGCTCGGTGGTGATGTTGCTTTGGATAGCGTTTAGGGTTTCTTCTGTTGTTTTACCTGTTTTTGCCAGTTGTCCTTTAGCATCACGAATGGTGAGGTTTTGGGTGTTGATGCTGCTGCGAGTGAATGCGCTCGCGTTGTCATTGATTGTGCCATAGCCTAGGCTTTTACTTAAGCCTGTTTCGCCTTGGTTGCTTAGATGAGGATTCTCTGTTGAGTTGCCTTGTCCAAGGCTTTCTCCACTGATGCTTGCAGAGGCGCCTATGCCTATGCTTTTGCCGTGGTATTCGCTGTGGTTTTTGAGGTGTTCAAAGCTTAGGGTGTCGGTGGCGAAGTGGTTTTTGCCATCAGCTTCTGCTTTGGCGCTACTGGTGATGATGCCGCCTTGCAGGTGGGTGTTGCCGATGTTGTTGATTTGGAATCCGTCATCACCTGCAAAGATGCCGCTTTGTCCGCCAAGTAGGGCTTGGCTGGTGTTGGCGCTTTGGTTGTTGTGCGCAAGGCTTTCACCGAGTTGTTGGGTTTTCGCTTGGGTGAGGGTAGCGCCATTTAGGGCGTCTCTTTCTCCGCTTTCTGTGTTGATGCTTTGGTGGTTAGCGTCTATTTTGCTTTGGTTGTAGCTGACTGAGCCGCTTGCCCCATAGCCTATGGTTACTTGTCCGCTGAGGTTTTGTTCTTGGCTGTGGTAGTGGCTGTTTTCTTGTGGGCTGATGATGGTGAGGTTTTCGGTTTCTCCTCTGATGCCTTTGCCTAGGATTTGCGCGCCGATGAGGGTGGTTTTGCCTTTGCCTATGTCGGTATGTCCTGTGGTTGTCCCGATGTGGCTAAGGCGATAATGGGTGTTTTCACCATCGCTTTTGCCTTTGCCTTTGTTGCCCCCTGCAATAATGCCAAAGCTCCAGCCATTTTGTCCGCCTTCTATGGCTATGCCTGCATTCCAACCGCTGCTTTTTTTCTGGCTGTGTTGGTGGTCGTTTAGGGTGGCTGCTTGGAAGGTTTTTTTACCTTCTACGTTGAGGCTGGTGTAGGCGCTGCTGCCGATGTCGCTACCAGTGACATTTAGGGTGCTGGCTTCGCCTTTACCACCAATGTTGTATATGGCTGCTCCGTCTGCGGTCGCTTGGCTGGCTTGTGCGGTTTCTTGGTGGGTTTGTCTTTTTTGTTCGCTTTTTTGGCTGCCAACGGTAATGGAGATGCGCACGGCGTTTTGGTTCTCCGCACTGGCTGCTGCTTGTGCAGCCGCTACTGCTTGGTAGCTATTGTATAGGGCGTTTGCATTTGCCATTGCGCTAATGCGTCCATTGCTTTGTTTGCCCGCTTGGGCATTTTGGATGGCGCTTTGGGCTGCATTGACAACTGCTCCGCCTAAACTAATGGTTAGTCCGCTGCGCTTGAATTGCTGTTGGTGTTTTTGGTCTGTGCTGTTAACGAGGTGTTGGATGTCTGCGCTTTTTGCGCTGATGACAAGGTTGCCAGCGCGAGCTTGTTCTTCTTTGCTTAGCGCTAACCATTGAGCTTTGTTTAGCGGTCCTTCTGCGCGCGCAGCATGGACGATGCTGCCTGTCTGTTGGTAGTGGTTACCGGCTTCAATGGTTACATTACCGTCTAGCGCGCCAACAAGGCTAGGCATATGTTGGATGTCTTGTTGATCATTTTGTTGGCTCACTTTTTGGCTACCTATAGTAAAGCCTATTCCCGCGCCCATTAATCCACTGGTTTTGTTTTCTCTGTTATAGTGGTATTTTTGTTTGTTCTGCGCCGCTAGAATATGGATATCGTTACCCGCACTTAGATGGGTGCCTTGATCAGATACGATATTGCTTCCAATAATCTGCAAATCTGCTTTTCTTCCAGCTGTAATGCGCACGGTTTTACCAGTGATGTTACTTGCAAGCGCTTCATGTGTTCGTTCTGCATATTGTTCAGCTGTTCTTTTCTTTTTCAATCCTTTCCGATTAGATTGAGTGTCTGCATAGCTGAGCTCGCGATCTTGCCAGCCATTTTCAATAGTAACGCCTTGTTCCCCATAAATTTCAACGTGTCCATCACTGCTGTTAATTTGGGCAGCGCTTGCGTTAACTTTACCCGCACGAGAGAGAACAGCAATATTGCCTTTACCTTCGATGATTGTCCCCACATCATGGCGGTTAGATTCGTTATGATAGTGGCGGGCATCGGCAAAAGCAGTTTGGCTTTCTTCGTTGTCAACGGTACCTAAAATAAGCGCTTTATCTGCGCTGACGATGGTATTGCTACCTGCGTTGCGATTAATGATTTCACTTCCGATTTGGCGATTGCTGTTGCTTGCATGAAGGCGTAGATAACCATGTTCTGCATTTTCTCCATCATTATCGACAATAAATCGACTCGTTTTATCCACTTCGCGACGATATAGTGCAATCATCTAAAACTCAACCCAATCCAAAGCAGATAAAAGAATAAAGTATCAATACAATCCATCCGCCATTCTTTGCGGATTTGCTTAATCCAAGCCCACATCTTTTCAATAGGATTTAAGTCTGGACTATAAGGGGTAACCAAACTATCTCATGCCCATGCTCTTCAATGATTGCTTGAATATCACTGCGTTTATGAAAAGCGGCATTGTCCATGACAATTACACTGTTTTTAGGTAACTCAGGTAACAGTGCTTCTCTCACCCAATGAGAGAAAATATCGCTGTTAATAGAACCATCATATAAGCGTAAGGCAAACAATTCTCCATTGATAATGGCTCCAATCGCATTGCTCTGGTTCTTTAAATGCCAGTTATCACTTCCATGACAAACTTGTCCTTTTGTGCTGTAGCCATAAGGTCTATGAGCAAAGGCTTTAAAACCACATTCATCAAGATAGACTATCGGTTTGTCTTGAGCGGTCTTATCCACTATTTGTTCTTGAAAGTGTTCTCTTTTCTCTGTGTCGGCTTTTGGATGTTGGTTAATCTTTTTTTATGCGTTATCTTTAGTCGCTTTAGAGCATAACAAATCGCTGATTGCGAGCAATTAAAACGTCTAGCGCTTTCCCATTGGTAATCATCGGGATACTGCTCAATATCCTTAAGCAAGGCTTCATCATCAATCTTTGAGGGCTTACGCTCAGTAAAACCTTTAGATGGGGATTTTTAATCCAGCTATAAACGGTGAATTTGCTGATCTTGTAGTGCTTTGCAACAGCGCGCCAAGTTTCTCCATTAGCAATATCGTTAAGAATTTTCTGTCGGAATTGGCGGCAGTAGGTCATAGGATATGCTCAGTTTGTTTTTGATAATTCTACTACAAGTTGTTTTTTATATCTGCTTTGGATAGATTGGATTATAAGTGATTTGACTATAGCTATAGTCATTAATAAATAATGAAAAAATAGATATTTTTCTGCGGTATGTATTTTTTAGAAGTTTGGCTTTCAGCGATACTACTAGACGCTATTCAGTATCGCTGTGCGCTCAGACTTTGTTGAAAAAGTCTGCGGTTAAGCATTCTAATTGTAGGATAGCTTGCTGAATGTCATCAGCTGAAAATGGCTGAATGTAGCGAAACGTTTCTTTTTCTGAGGCAGCGATTTCCGCGATTTTTTTTGAAGCAAGTTCAATTGGCTCTGAAATGCCTAATTGT
Organism: Suttonella ornithocola; assembly: GCF_001889065.1. Lineage (GTDB taxonomy): Bacteria > Pseudomonadota > Gammaproteobacteria > Cardiobacteriales > Cardiobacteriaceae > Suttonella_A > Suttonella_A ornithocola. The sequence continues at coordinate 5,342 of NZ_LWHB01000005.1, forward strand.
GCAAATTGGTAGATAAATCCGCTGTTGCGATAGTAGGGTAAGAGTCGCTCAATTTCTGCTTCATCACCTGTCGCTATGAGTTGGACGAGTATGCCATAAGCGACTTTAATGCCGTGCTGAATAGCATGGGTTTCTGGATAGATGGTTAAGGCGTTGTGAATAGCGTGTGCACCAGCGCTTCTGCCGTTATCACAGCCAAAACATCCGACTGTGGCGGCAATTTGAAAGATGCTATCAACAATGTCGGCAAAAGCGGGATGGAAGGTTTGTTCTGCCATTGCTTGTAGGGCTTTTTCTGTATCGCGCTCGAGGATGTCTCTTGTAACAGCGGCTGTAGCGCGAGCAGCGCAAACCATTGCGGGTAAACGCTCAAATTTTCTTGTGAGTGCTTCGATTTCATACCATTTGGCTAAGGTATCACTGATGCCACTAAGGAAGTATTCGCGAGGTGATTCAATGAGTAAATCATAATCTGCAAGGGTTAGGTATCCAGAACGATGAAAATAGCCTACGCTTCGAAAACTATGATCAGGATGATATACCGCCGCAATAGGAGTGGCACACGCGCAGGTTCCAATAACGGTGGGAATAAACATGATTTCAGCTTTTAAGTTTTCAGCGACGCCTTTCGCGGTATCTAGGACTTTTCCGCCACCAATGCCAATGATTAAATCGCTGTTCTCAGCGCCAATAGCGTCTGCAATCCGCTGCATATCTTCTAAGCTGGCGGTTTTGTCGTATCGGTAAACGGGGTAGGGCGGTTCTCCATAGTGCTTTACAAATGCGTGATAGGATTTTTCTCCAGTAACGATGATGGGTGATTTAAAGGGAGAAATTAAGGCTGGAAGGTGTTTTAATATGCCTCTTCCAGCATGATACATCGCAGGACCATTGCGAACGATTTGCGCAATATTCATATCAAATTCCGCTTTCTGTTGTCTTAGATGTACGGCGTGTGCTTTGGGCAGAAAGCATGATAATTCCCGCTTTTGCGCGCTCAATAATATTAGCAGCGAATGCGGCGATGTCTGTAGCGTTTTCTCGTTCAATCGCGGCTTCCACAAGCATTTGTAAATTACTGCCTGAAATCACTTCGGCTTGTATTAGGTTTGCTGATAGGGTAGCGCACTCACGAAAAGGCGTTCCACCTAGAATATCAGTAAAGAAAAGAATAGGTAAATCACCTGCATCTTCTACGGCTTTAGCAAGTTTTTCTTTAAATATGCTATGCGGAGTGTCTTCATCAAAATTGATGGCTTGGCAGTTTTCTAGTTTTCCATAGAGTAAATTTGCGCCAGAGTATAGTCCTTCTGCAAATTTGCCGTGTCCACAGATGATGAAGTACATGTATACCTCCTAAAAGGATAAGATAAATTTTTAGCAATGTGAGGCGATATCTTATCGCGCTTGTAGAAAAAAGTCATGTAATGGTTAGGGGGATATTACGGATTGATGGCGATAAAAGTATATTTAATCGCTCAATGTGGGGGCTTTCCAAGGAGCAATCCAAGTCAAAATTATTAGTCCTGGAAGAGCGAGGAAGAAGCATAAATAGAAAAAATGTTCATAACCTAATCCTTGAAAATGAATATGTCCAATGATTGGGAAGGTTTTTTCAAAACCTTCTATTAACGCGCCGGTTACGGCGTTTACAACTGTTCTTGGAATGGCTGCCAAGCTAGTAAATAGTGCGAATTGTGTGGCGGTATAAGCAGGATGTGTTTGACTAGCAATATAAGCGACAAATGCCGCCGTGCCCAAGCCTGCACTAAAATATTCGCCTACAATAACAATCGCTAATTTTGATAATTCGCTGGTATGAATGCTCTCAAAATGCCCGTAGCTTGCCAACCAAGCGTAACCAAGAATGGTAATAACTTGTAAAAAGCCAAATACCCATAAAGAACGGTTAATACCAAGCTTTACCATCCAAGCTCCCCCAAGAAGTGTGCCAATCACCCCTGGCCATAAAGTTGCGTTTTTTACAACGAGTGCAATATCGGTTTTGCTATAGCCCATATCTAAGATAAAAGGGCTTTGTAAGGCAGTCGCCATGCTGTCGCCCAATTTATAGAGAAATATAAATAGTAGGACGAAAAGAGCATTTTTAACGCCTTTTCGTTGGAAAAATTCTTTAAAAGGCTGAATGACGGTGTCTTGTAATGTTCGAGGACGATCATCTGGTAGCGGTGGCTCTTTTGCTAGCACTAATGTCATAAAAATGCCTGGCAACATAAATAAGGCAGTGATATAAAAGACGCTAGACCATGAAATATGATCAGCAAGAAAGACGGCTAGGGCGCCAGGTACTAACTGCGCTAAACGATAAGCATTAATATGAATGGCATTTCCCAATCCAAGTTCGGCATCAGTGAGTATTTCTCGTCGGAAAGCATCTAAAGCAATATCTTGCAAAGCAGAAAAGAAATTCATGCTAATGGCTAAGAAAACAATGGTATGTAGGTTAAGTTGTGGTTGAGTTAAGCCAAATGCAGCGATAAAAGCCAATAAGCATAGCTGTGTAAGCAATATCCAGCCCCGTCGTCTGCCAAAACGTCCAAAACCAATGGCATCTAAGAAAGGTGCAAATAGGAATTTCCAAGTATAGGGTAGTCCTGCTAAGGAAAAAGCCGCAATGCTTTTCAAGTTTAGGCCATTATCATGAAACCAGACAGGCAGTAGGTTTAATCCAATAAATAAAGGTAAGCCGCTGCTAAAGCCACCAAATACACAGATGAGCATTTTTCGGCTATAGAGCGCTTGTCGTAAGGTGAGTGGTTGGTTAGTCATAAGCGAAGAAAATAATAAAGCGCAAGTGGTAGGCTTGCGCTATGGTTGAAGGGAAAGTTGTTATTGCTGTGAAACTGCATTTGCCCGTTGTGGGTTGATAATATCCCCAACGTTTGCGGCTTTTAATGTTTGGTTTAAAGCAGCGTAGCCGTATTCATATTGATACTGTTGTTCGGCAGAATATAAGGGAACAATCACTAATTGTCGGATGCTTTCACCATGAGCGGTTGAAATCAGAGTCTCTTGAGCGGTAAATAAGGTTGAGTAGCGCAGGCTAATTTCTTTGAAAGGCAATGCTTCCACGCCAGATAGCTCAAAAGTGCTGTTAATATCAATTCGTTGCCCTTCTTTGAGAAGTTCGGCAAGCGTTTTGAATACTGCCAATATCCAAGATTGTTGTTCTGTCATTTGGATTTGGTCGCCGTTTAAGAAGTATTCTGGCGGAAAGAATGCTAATAGCTCAATATGTTCAAAGGTATTTTTGGTATCCCCGTCTTCTGCTGAAGGCATTTCAATGGTGCTAAGTCCATTGGTGGCAAGTGCATGGTAAGGTCGTTGTTCTTCTGGTGCAAACCAGTAGATATCATATAAAGCATCACCAGGATATTCGGTTTCATCAATGACCATAAAGTTTTCATCGCCAAATTGGTTCATGAGATGTTCATGAACCGCAGAGCGGAAATAGCCTTCTTGGTTAAACTCTCCATCAGAGGTTAATACGCCCATTTCTTGACCAATTTCATCAAAAAGGGTCGCAATATCGCTTTCTTCTTCGCCTAACCAATAGCTTTCTACCCAATTCTCAAAGCTATTTGCCATTCGATAAACTTCCCAATCTTCATCAATGCTTTCATCTCCAATATTAATGAGTAAGACTTGTCCGATTTCACCGTCTTCTTGCGGATCAAAATCTAAGCAAAAGTATTGCTCTAAACTATTTTTAGAAATGGGTAACCATCTGGTATGAAAAGGATAAGGCTTATATTCTCCATGGTTATCATCTTGCTCTAGAATAATGTCTTGCCAATCGTTACCAAAGTAATCTTCTGCTTTTTGGCAAATGGTCTGAATCGCCGTTTCTATTTCTGTAAGCGATAGCCAACGGTCTGTTAAGGACATATTTTGTAAATCTTCTTTTGATAGTCCATGTTCTGATGGCTCCATAAAGTCGCTTAAGGCATCCATATCAACGGTTTGCGTAGAAACAGAGCCGTTAGCTTTTAAATAGAGGGCTTTAAATAGGGGAGAAAGTTCGATTTGATGTTGTGCTTCAAATGCACTAAGTTCGGCTTCAGTCGCTGGAGGATTAAACTGAAAATCGTCTTCTTCTAAAGCTTCGATGAGTTGTTGGAGAGTGCTGTGGTTCATAAGCGTCCTTCTTTAAGCAGGCTATTAGGAAATTTGATTTATTTTCATTCTACAACTGTTTATCTTTGCATAATGACACGAGCCATTATTTGGTGCAAGCGCTGGTCAATAATCCCAATGTTTCTCTTGATATAGGTCAAGGTAAAAAAAGTATGAGATGACTAAAATCTTGTATTTATGATTATAAATCAAGGCTGATATCATGTGGCGCAAATGCTTATTCTTGCTCTTGTGTCTTTTTCTGCTTCCAAAGTCTTGGGCAGATATGGCTTCACAAACAGCATATCTTTCTAAATCCCAAACGTTAGAAGAGTTTTTACACGATGTTCCAGCGCAAACGTTTTTTCCAGAAGCAACGGGCTATGGAGAAGTGCAAGAAAAGCCGCATTTAGTACCTGTGATGAAAGGAACAACGCAAATTGGTTATGTCTTTTTAAATTCAGATTATGTGAATGCCGGTGGATATTCAGGCAAGCCGATTAAGATTTTAATTGGTGTTGATAATCAATTTACTATCCGTGCGTTAAAATTGGTTAAGCATTCAGAGCCAATTGTGCTGATTGGTATTCCAGAGAAAAAGATAAACGCATTTATTGATAGTTATTTAGGGAGAAATTATACGCAAGGGAATAAAGCTGGCGTTCCTGATGTGATTACCGGTGCAACGGTAACCGTTATGGTCATCAATGAAACGATTGCACGCAGTAGTTTATTATTTTCTCGCGCGGTGCGGTCAGAGCAAGGCGAACAAACACAAGTTATCGCGCAAACGCCAGATGTGCCTAAAACGCTATTGGAATATCAAAAGGATGCGCCAGCTGCCGGTGATTGGGCGCAGATGCTGAAAGAAGGAGATGTTGCGCATTTGCATTTGACTGTTGGGGAAGTGAATGAAGCGTTTGCAACAGCAGGTAAAAAGGATGCGGCAGGTATTAGCGAATCCGATGACCCAAATGCGACTTTTATTGATTTATATGTCGCAGAAGTGAGCATCCCACAAATTGGTCGCCCACTGTTAGGCGAAGCGCTCTATCAGCAAGCGAGTAAGTATTTAAAAGAAGGGGAAACGTTAATTCTCGTTGCGGGTAAAGGTTTATATTCTTTCAAGGGTTCTGGCTATGTTCGAGGCGGTATTTTTGACCGCGTTAAAATTGAGCAAGATGGCGAGGGCTTTCATTTTAGAGATCGTAATCACCGCCGAATTGGCGATATTATGATTGGTGGTGCGCCAAAATTTCCAGAAATTGCTTTATTTACCGTCCCAGCAGATAAAAATTTTAATGCGCTAAAACCTTGGACGTTGGATTTATTGGCACATCGTGCGGTTGGTCCGACGAAAAAAGAGTTTATTGAATTTAAGTTGCCATATCAATTACCTGAACGTTTGCTTAAGGAAGCACCTAATCCAGATTATCAACCGCCTAAGCCAGCAACCGTTAAAGCTGAGACAGAAAAATCTGAATCCATCAGTTCATCAGAAATGACTGCTGGTAATCAAACGGTAGATGCTGTAGATGAAGAAATGCCAACGCCCCTTTGGCAACGGTTATGGCAAGCAAAAACGGTCCAAATTATTGTATTGGCAGTTGCTTTATTGATTCTAACCTTGGTGTTTTTCTTCCAAGATTTTTTAGCGCAACATCCGAAGTTTTATAAAAAATTCCGTGTAATTTATTTGTGTTTTACGTTGTTTTGGTTGGGCGGATATATGACAGCACAATTGTCAATTGTGAATGTCTTTGCTTTTACCCATGCGTTAATGACAGGATTTGACTGGTCGTATTTTTTAATGGATCCAATGATTTTTATGTTATGGGCAGCAACAGCCGCTTCTGCGTTACTTTGGAATAGAGGTGCTTTTTGTGGTTGGTTATGTCCTTTTGGCGCCTTACAAGAGTTAACCAATAATCTAGCCAAGAAATTAGGCGTTAAGCAATTCAAATTGCCGTTTAAGGTACATGAACGAATGACAGCAATTAAATATCTTATTTTTATGTTGTTATTTGGTTTTTCTTTATACGATTTAGGGTTAGCAGAAAAATTGGCTGAAATAGAGCCGTTTAAAGCATCAATTATTTTAAAGTTTGCGCGTGCTTGGCCTTATGTCGAGTTTGCTTTGGTCTTACTGATTATCGGTTTGTTTATTGAACGCTTTTATTGTCGCTATTTGTGTCCTTTGGGAGCAGCATTGGCGATTCCAGCAAAATTACGTTTGTTTGATTGGTTAAAACGGTATCCCACTTGTGGTAATCCGTGTCAGAAATGTGCGCAAGAATGCCCAGTAGAAGCGATTTTTCCTGAAGGAAATATCAATGCCAATGAATGTATTCAATGCTTGAATTGTCAGGTTTTGTATCACGATAAAAAGCGTTGTATGCATTTGTTAGAAGAAATTAAAAAACAACAAAAATATGCGGCGCGTGCTAAGCGTGACCGTGAACGTTTGGCAGCACTTCAGGGTGAAGCAACAGAGTAATAATTGAGACAATATAGGAGAATAGATAAATGTCTAACGATAAAAAATTTGCGTTAAACCGCCGAGGTTTTCTTGGCGCAACGGCTTTAACCGGTGGGGTAGGTGCATTAGGGGGCTTAACAGCAAGTCATTCTTTTGCGCAAGGTAGTGAAAAAATGGAATCTTCTATCGATGTCGCGCCTGGTGAACTTGATGAATATTATGTGTTTAATTCTGGCGGACAAAGTGGTGAAGTCAGAATTTTAGGAATGCCTTCTATGCGCGAATTGATGCGTATCCCAGTGTTTAACCGCGACAGCGCAACAGGCTGGGGACAAACCAATGAAAGCCGCAAAATTATGCGCGATGGTATGTTGCCAGAAACCAAAAAATTTTTAGAAGATAAAGGTGGCGTGTTCTTAAATGGAGATTTACACCATCCACATATGTCTTTTACTGATGGCACGTATGATGGACGTTATCTTTTTGTCAACGATAAAGCCAATACGCGTGTCGCACGGATTCGTTGTGATGTGATGAAGTGTGATGCGATGGTGGAAATTCCAAATGTTTCAGGAATTCATGGTTTGCGCCCACAACGCTATCCACGTACAGGATATGTCTTTGCCAATGGCGAGCATATTATCCCTTGGCCAAATAATGGTAGTGTATTAGATACCGATGATGTGAAAAATCAGTATTGGACAGCATTTACCGCCATTGACGGCGATACCATGAAAGTTGCTTGGCAGGTAAAAGTTGACGGTAACCTAGATAATTTAGATGCGGATTATCAAGGAAAATATGCTTTCTCTACTTGCTATAACTCAGAAAAAGGCACCGATGTTGGACAAATGTCAGCCAATGAAACCGACTGGGTTGTGGTGTTTAATATTAAAGCGATTGAAGAAGGCATTAAAAACGGGGATTTTAAAGAAATCAATGGGGTAAAAGTTCTTGACGGCACGCATGGCAGCAAATATACGCGTTATATTGCGGTTCCAAGCTCACCGCACGGCTGTAATGCGGCACCAGACGGTATTCATGTGGTGCTAAACGGTAAGTTATCGCCAACGGTAACGGTCATTGATGTTCGTAAGCTAGATGATTTGTTTGCAGGTAAAATCAATGATGAAGATTTGGTTGTCGCGCAACCGGAATTAGGATTAGGCCCTCTGCATACGGCTTTTGACGGTAAAGGAAATGCTTTTACCACGCTGTTTATCGATAGCCAAATGGTGAAATGGAATATTGATGAAGCAATTAAAGCCTATAACGGCGATGAGAAAGCGCAACCCATTATTGAGAAGATTGATGTGCAATATCAACCGGGGCATAACCACACTTCAATGGGGGAAAACAAAGAAGCAGATGGTCAATGGTTGGTTTCTTTAAACAAGTTTTCTAAAGACCGATTCTTAAATGTTGGGGTTTTAAAACCAGAAAATGATCAGTTAATCAATATTCAAGGCGAGCACATGAAAGTGGTGCATGATGGTCCAAGTTTTGCTGAGCCACATGACATGATTATTGTTCATCGTTCAAAAGTGAATCCACTTAGTATTTGGCCAGACCGTAAAGATCCTTTTTGGGCGGAAGCAACAGCACAAGCAGAAAAAGACGGCGTGGATTTAGATAATGACAATAAAGTCGTGCGCGATGGAAATAAGGTACGCGTATATATGACGGCAACTGCTCCGGCTTTCGGTTTGTCTTCTTTTGAAGTCAATCAAGGGGATGAGGTTACGGTTTATAGTCAAATCACTTATAATCCAATCTATCCAAAGCAGATATAAAGAACAACTTGTAGTAGAATTATCAAAAACAAACTGAGCATATCCTATGACCTACTGCAGCCAATTCCGACAGAAAATTCTTAACGATATTGCTAATGGAGAAACTTGGCGCGCTGTTGCAAAGCGCTACAAGATCAGCAAATTCACCGTCTATAGCTGGATTAAAAATCCCCATCCTAAAGGCTTTACTGAGCGTAAGCCCTCAAAGATTGATGATGAAGCCTTGCTTAAGGATATTGAGCAGTATCCTGATGATTACCAATGGGAAAGCGCTAGACGTTTTAATTGCTCGCAATCAGCGATTTGTTATGCTCTAAAGCGACTAAA
>NZ_LWHB01000050.1 GCF_001889065.1 Suttonella ornithocola
ACCGAATTTGGTATCAAATAGCGCTTTTTGAGCGGTTTCATAGTTTGCAATCATGTATGGAAGTGCGAAGATTTCAGCAATTGGATAGTAAATTTGAAAACGTGCACTTTCAGCATAGGTAAAATCTAAAGCGCCTTGTCCTAATTGCTCAATCATCGAGCGGTCATCGCCTAGCTGGGCATTTGGAAAGAGTTTGACTTCAATTTTACCGCCGGATTTTTCAGCGACTTCTTTGGCAAATTGTTCGGCTGCTTTGTATTCGATAGAAGTGGTGCCTGGTTGCATACCCATTTTGAGTTCGTATTCTGCTGCGAGGCTTGAAAGGGAAGCCAGGGCAATAACGGTGGCGAGTAAGGTTTTTTTCATGATGTTCTCCTGTGGGTTTAAAAATATTGTTGATGGATTTCTTTGGCGCGTGCAATTTGCGCTTCAGTCGCCGATGCCATTGGTTTACGAGAAAGGAATGGGCCATCATTACAACCTTCTAAAACCAATAGTTGTTTAAGTGTGGCGTATAAGCCATTTTCTAAGATAGCGCTGATAAGGTTATTGCTTTCATTTTGTATCGCTAGTGCTTCATCTAGTTTACCGGCTTTGGTTAATTCAATGATTTGTTTAGCACGATGACCGTTTACGTTAAAGGTTGAGCCAATTGCGCCATCAACTTTGTTTACCACTGCGGGTAAAAGCATTTCATCAAAGCCAGACCAAATAAGTTTATCGGGATAGGTGTAGCGTAGGCGTTCTAAAAGGTAAAAATCAGCAGCAGTAAATTTCACACCAATGATTTTTTCATGCGCAAATAATTCGCCAAATTGAGAGAGGTTAATATCAACACCTGTTAGGAAAGGAATTGCATAGATAATCATGGGTTTATTTACTTCTGCCAAAATGTCGAAGTAATATTGTTTGATTTCGGCGAAGCTAAATTTGTAATAAAAAGGCGTTACCGCAGAAATGGCATCGTATCCTAAATCTGCTACGGTTTTACCTAATTCAATGGCTTCATAGATGTTCGGACTGCCAATTTGCGCAATCAGGGCAACTTGATCACCTGCTTCCGATTTAGCGATTTTAAAGATTTGTTTTTTGGTTTCGGTATCAAGTAAGAAGTTTTCTCCTGTTGAACCGCCCACATATAATCCGTCGATTTTCATTTTATCAATGTTATGACGGATGATTTGACGCAATCCTGCTTCGTTGACTTGACCTTTTTCATCGAAAGGAACTAAAAGTGCAGAGATAAGTCCAGTAAGTTTTTTTGAATGAGTCATTGTATGATCCTTTAGCGTTGAGTAGCAGCAACAAATTGTTCGGTAATCCATTTAGGACGAGTGATGGCTGAGCCAACAACCACACTGTGAACGCCAATATCTAATACTCGGCGTACTTTTTCAGGGGTATTGATATTGCCTTCAGCAATAATAGGGTGTTTTAAGGATTGTTTTGCTAGCCGAATTAAAGCGAAGTCATCGGTTTCTATTTTTTCGCCTTTTGTCGCACTGGTGTATCCCACCAATGTAGTACCAATATAATCAAAGCCTAAGGTATCGGCAGCCATCATTTCTGCAAGAGACGCACAATCTGCCATTAGCGCTTGATGCGGATATTTTGCGCGGATTTCGGCATAAAATTCGGATAAGGTTTGTCCGTTTGGTCGTAAAGCATCCCGTGCATCGATAGCGATAATGTCAGGGACAACTTCTCCTTGCATGAGTTCGTCTATTTCCCGCATGGTCGCCGTAATAAAGACTTCGCTATCAGGATAATCTCGTTTAACAATACCAATAATTGGTAGCTGTGTATTTTTACGGATTTCTGCAATATCTTCTGGTGTATTGGCACGAATGCCACCAGCGCCGCCTTGTGTTGCCGCTAATGCCATTCTTCCCATGATAAAGGATGAATGAAGCGGTTCGTCTGGTAAGGCTTGGCAGGAAACAATGAGTTTTCCTTTAAGTTGTTCTTGCAAATGATCGGTTGCCATAAGCGATTCCTTTTTGTATTTCTTTTATTGTCTACGATACTCTTTTTGATGTTTTCTTGCAATATTTATTTACATAAAGAAAATTACTTACATTTATGTGTGCTAAATTTCTATACAGCAAATAGGTTATTTGCTGTATAGCATCAAGATATAGGAATTTAGAATGCTGATTTTATGCGATGAAGCCCTGAATAAAAAACGTATTGTCTAAGAATGGTATTGAGTAAATCATTGCGGATACCTGCTGCTTTTAAGGTTTCAATATCATCAATAACCGCTGCTACCCAAGTGATATCCCCCTCAGGAAAAGGAAAGACAGCATCTATATAACGATTGTAGAGTTCTCTTGCAGCTTCTGTTTTTCCTAATAAGGCTAATGCGTGTGCATGGTTGGTATATAGCGGCAGATAATTGGGCGTCTGTTTTTCTGCTTGTTCGCTTAACGTAATAATTTCTTCTAGATCTTCAGGTTTTTGAGTGAAGAGGAGTTGATAAGTTAGGGTAAGGGCGCTTCGGCTGAGTTTGTATGGTCCAATAGTCCCTTTTTTTACGGCTGCTTTTGAAAGCGCATAGCGCCAACGTGCCGCAGCCACTTTTTGTAGAGCGGGTTCTAAGGTTTCAGATAGTGTAATGGCAGCATCGTAGTATTCAGGAATGGTAATTGCACGTTCGCCAATGGTTTCAATGGCTTGTTTAATTGCGCTAGAAAGGGCATAGTTGCCAATGGTTTTATTTTGATAATCATCATAGAGTTCTTCTGCGAGCTGATGATATGAGCTTGCGGTTAGTAATTGATGGCTATTTATTTCAGAAAGATTAGAAGTGACTTGATTGTAAATTTGTTGGGTATATTGTTGATAGTATCGCTGTGCAGTTTTTTCTAGTTCCTCTGCGCTTAGCGTGGGCAATTTTTCAATGCTAGCTTGTTTTTCTTCGTCGCTTTCTTCGCTTTCGTTGATTAGCGCAAGCAGCATAGGATATTGGCGATTTAGGAAAGCGGTAAAGTTTTCTGTGTAGGAAGTGGGTGGATGATCGTCTTTGTCTGGTGATAGAAGTGTGTTGTCATCAAAGTCTGCTGGGGTATAGCGAGTAAATAATAATAGAAATGTACTGTCATCAAAGGTTGCTAGATTATAGCGAGTAAATAATAATGTATCATTATGATTGTCTTCAAAATTCTCCAGTTCACTAATTTGGTTGATGGCAATATTGAGATAATTCAGTTCTGGTAAGTCTGAGAGAAAATCAACATTGGTGAGTTGATTATCTGAAAGGTCTAAAGCGGATAGTTTTTTGAGAATAGAGAGTTCTTTAGGCACAGTAGGTAAGTGATAACCTCTTAGGGAAAGCGCCTTAAGTTGTGTGAGGGTGTAGTAATCATTTGGAATAACAGTTTCTGGAATGTTATTGACTTTCGCCCAAGTCATTAGGTTGTCATACTTAGAGAGATAGCTGTTTTCAATGATAAGACTCTCCGGATAGCTTGGAAGGGTTGTGGCAGCTTGTGTTTGTTTAGCTATTGTTTGAGGCGGTTCCGCAAAAGCGTGAAGTGTGGTTAAGCTGTAGAGAATTGCTAAAAGAATAGGTTTCATTGTGATTTTCCAATAGTCATGATTTGATAAGGATAGCTGGCTTGCTGTTCTGGCTGGTAAAGGTTATTGACATGGATACCTGGTGCATACCATTTTCCTTCTCTTGTGGTGCGCAATAGAAGCGCGTGCGAAAGAGTATGTTGATCTTTGTCTAAGGTAAAGACAGCAATATGGCGATCATCTCTGTTTTCTTCAGAGTTAGGGATGCTTAATTTTTTATACCAATTTTCATTTTGAAAGGCATCAAGGTTACCAGAATTGCCTGAAAGTGAGAATGCTTGAATGCCTGCGGTAAATGGATAATTCAATGCGAGTTGAGCAGGTTGATAGGCATCTTCACGGTCAATCGTGAAATGTATAATCATATCTTGGTTTACTGCTAAGGCTGCTGGATTGAGTGGTTTACCTTTTATGGTGGTGTATTTCCACTTCACCTTAATTCCGTTTTCAATCGTGGACTCAGGATTAGGTGTCGTGAAGTAGCGCGTTTGTACCAATAAAGGATTTTTTCCTTGATTGCCTAGGCTGTACTGACCGTGGCGTAGGGTAGTTGGTGTGCTAATAGGACTGCCGTTTAACGTTAGCACATCTGCTTTCGGTGTGGGCGTTTGTAAATCAATTCTCGCTAGCCAAGCAAGATTGGCAGTGCTGAGGTAGTAGCTATTTTCTAGTAAAACAGACAGTTGCTTTTCGGTGTCTGCAATCCATTGGTTAATTTGCTCATCGCTATGGAAGTGGCTGAGTTGTTCTAAGCGATATAAAAGTGCTGCTGCTTGTGTACGTTCACCACTGGCATAGTAAGGAAGGTTGACTAAAGATTTATAGTCTTGGCTAGCGTTAATGGTATGAAGAAGCGCTTGAGCACGCTCATTTTCGCCCATTTCATAAAGCGCTAAGGCTAAGTTAATACTGGTGGGTGCTAAGGGGAGTTTGGGTGGCAAGGTTTCGGTATAGCGAATGAGTGTGCCACGCGTATTTGCACCGCCTTTTGCTAGCATTAGATGGGCATAAGCAAGCCCTGCATCAGGTTCATGGATTTGATTACGAAAGACCTGATTTTCTAAGTAGGACAAGGTACGCTTGAGGACTAAGCTACGTTTTTCCGGCTGTGTTTCAGCACTTAATAGTAAGTCAGCAACGGCTGCACTTAACCAAAGCTCACTATCGCCGTTGTACCATAAGCTAAAGCCTCCATCATAATGTTGGCGATTGTAAATTTTATTGATTAATTGATTGCGTTGTTCAGGTTGATTAAAGGCACCCCAAGCTCTAGCAGTTAGCTGCTCAGTACATTGATAAGGGTATTGACTGAGCTGTTGGGTGATATCTGCTGCTGCCCATGGATGAACTCCCATTAGCATGAGCAAGGTATCTGCGCTTGGCGTGATGGTTTCTTCACTATTAGGCGCTAATTTTAGAATTTCTCTTTGGACGACGGGGAGTGTCTGTGCGCGAATGGTGAGTTTGCGAGTAAGTGTATAGGTTTGTTTGTCTGTTTTGACTTGGATGTTAAGACTGGTGTTTCCAGCGGCTATTGCTTGATAAGGAAAAGAAAGGATTTGGCTTTCATCAGGCGCAAGCGTGATGGTTTGTAATGCGCTTTTATCAATATTGAGATGAGTATTATCGTTATCAATGGTAATGGTTAATGATTGTGGCTGCTCGGTGGTATTGTGTAAGCTCAATTGTAGAGTGCTTTCATCGCCTTCGGTGAGATAATTTGGAAGATATAAGGTAGAAACGATCGGCGATTTTACGGTTAGGGTTTGTTCGGTAATACCGTAGCGTTTGTCATTAAAGGCTGCTGCCATTAGACGTAAGCGACCATTAAATTGCGCATCAATAGGGAAAGTTAAGTGTAGATTTCCGTCCTTGTCTAAAGGTTGGACGCCACTCCAGAGACTAATGAGTTTTAAATCAATATCTGGAAGCGATGCAAGGCTCGGATTTTCAAGTGCTGCCATCATCATCTCAGCATCTGCACCGCTTTGTAGCGCTGCTTTAGGCGCATCGGTTTGTTTGAGAATACCGCCCCAAAGGTCAAATAGCTCTAATTGCCAGCGTTTTTTACCATAAAAGGCATTTAAGGGTGAATGGAAGGTTTTTTCGGCAAGTTGGTAAAGTCCGTCGTCAATAATAGCGACGTTTGCCCAAGCGGGTTCGCCATTGGTATCGGCATGTAGGGTAACGGTGAGTGGTTTGATAGGATTAAGCATATCAGGGGCGGTAACAGTGAGGGGAAGCGTTTCTTCTGTGAGGGTTTCCCCTAACCAATGCAATCCGACTGCACGACGGTTGCTATTGCCGTCTTGCACGGTATTCCATCCGCTAGCTAATAACCAAATACCGCGCTGCCAATCGTCTTGCCAACGTAAAGAGAGTTCTGTTTCTCCGTTTTTAAATTCAATGGCTTGTGTGCTGATGATATCGCCATCTTTAGCAATTTGTAAGCTGCCTAAGCCATTAAAAGGTGCGTGTAAATGGAGTCTGACGGTATCGCCTTGTTGATAATGTGTTTGGTCACTATGGATATTGATGAGTGCTGGGCTAAGGTAAGTGGTTGGATTGGCTTGATTTCCAAAGCGTAAGGTTAAATCCGCTGCTGTCAGTGGATTATCACCTTCAACATTCAGGTAATAATCTTGACCGCTATCGGATGAAATGGGTAAGGTGATTTTAGTAGGGGATTGCGTATCAAGCGTGAGTTCGCCATCAGCAATTGGATCACCATAAGTGGTATTGTTCTGGTATTGCCAGCGATTGCCGTCATAAGCCCAATAAGCATCGTAATGAATGGGTTGAAGCGTCCAGTGTAGTTTTCCGCTTTGCAATGCGCCTTCGCTATTGAGTAAAGCGGCTTCTAAGGTATGGTTATCTACTTTGATTGCTGCATAAGGTAGCGTCCGATGAATTAGCTGAGAATGGCTAAGGTTAATCGGTTTGCCTGTTAGTGGATTAAGTGTTGCATATACGGTTAGCTTTTCTGGAACGGTTTGCGTCGCTTCTGGGATAGCAATAGTAAAGGTCGCATCTCCTTTGGCATCCGTGGTTTCATCTGCTAGTTCAATGTTATCAGGTAAGGGGGCGAGTTTATGTCGCCCAATTTGCCAATCTTTCCATTTTGAAAAAGGCTGCTCACTTGCTGTGATTCTCGCTTTCGCATTGGTGAGAATGTCGGTAGCAGGTGCGCCATAAAGCCAATTAGCATTTAAGGTAATTTCGTAGTCTTCGTTGACTTGCGGGAATTGGGTTTCTTGTAAAGTTGCGTCAATTTGACGAGGGGTAATGCTGTCAACAAGAACATCGACGTCGCTGAGCAGTTCGCCGTCTTTTCCTAAGGAAAGTGAAAATTGCCATTGTCCTAAGCGTGCCAAGGGACTAAAGAAGTACTCATAACTATAAGTTCCACTTTTATCAGGCGAGAGGGATTGTTCATGAATGATTTGACCATCAGGACGACGTACCTCTAACCATAAAGGCGTACTATGGTAGGCTTGGCTTTCTTGGTCTTGAAAGCGCCATAAGATATGTGCCGTATCATTTGGACGATAAACGCCACGCTCTAGCCATACCCATGGCGTTAAGAGAGCAGTAGAGGATGCGCCATCTAAACCTTTGTCAGAGAGATTGAAGCCTTGTCCGCGAATATTGAGATAGGTAAAAGAGTCTTCATCGTTGCTAATAATATGACTGGGGCGCTCGCCTGCTTCACCGTTGATTTGTGATTTTGGAAATTGTGCCATGCCATTACTATCAGTAGTTGTCGTGCCTAAAACGCTATTATCGTAGGCATATAAAGTGAAATTGCGTTTAGCGGCAGGGGCAGTTGTGGCAAGGTCGCGTGCCTCTATCCATAGCGATTCATCGCTTAAGTAGGCAGTTAAGCCAATATTACTGACCATAAAGCCGAGATATTGTGTGTTTTCGGTTTCTGGTGAATCAATTTCTAAGGCATAAATCCCCGGTTTTTGCGGTTTATCGCCAATTAAATCGGCAAAAGCAATATTATTGCTCATGACTTGATTGGCATTACCAATAGTTGGGGCAAAGTGTCCTTTTGTAATTAATCGGAAATTGTCTTCTATATTGGCAGAATAGCGAGAAAAATAGTATGGACTTTCGATAATATCGGTTAAATTCTCATTGGCTAAATTATTGGCGGGTAATTGATAAAGTGTAAAATTGACGCGATTAAGATTAGTGGTTTGAATTTCAATCGCCGCATTAGGCGCTAAAGCGAGTACTTTTCCTGTTTGCGCAAAGCGCAGCATAGGCGCGCGGTTGCCTGAATTGAAAGTTCGTTCAATGGATTCATCAAGCGTAATTTTAGAATATTCGGCTTGTAGCGTTGGGTCAATTTGCACGTGGTAATTGGTTTGCCATTCGCCTTGATAGCAAATTTCATCCCCTTGATAGTGACCAGTAGTTTTCGGTGCTGGAGTAATCTGAATAAGTTTTTTCCAATCTTGAAAAGGTTCTGGGCGCACAGATTGATTAAAGTCTAAACAAAATGTCGGTAAATCTTTTTGGTTATTCACTTTAATATCTTCTAAACGGAAGCGATATTCATCCATGATGCGAGAGAAATAGTTGCGCTGTTGGGTATCGGTGAGCTGCTGTTCAAGTGTTTTTAGCGCTTTGAAAGCGAAAATACTGTTGTTGTTATCTTTATATTCTCCTTGACGCAATATGTTGCTATATAGTTGTAATAAAACATTATTTTTTCTTCTATATTTGGCGCAATCTCAGCAGCCAGTGCGAGATAAGGGATACTTTCGCTAGTGTTTAAATGTTCGATAATTTTAGTGATAAGAGAAAAAGGTTGCTTCAGATGCTCAAAATCTTTACTCGCAGAGTTAAACCGCATATTTTCAATTAGCGTTTGGACTTCTGCTCGGTCATGAATAGCTTTAACGAGTTTGCCTTTACCTTGAATAAATTCGTTGATGTTGTCTTGTGCTTCATGAGCAGCGGTTTCTAGTGTGTTTTCATTCCATATAGGGTTTGCTGCAAAGCCTGAAAAAGCGCAACTCAAAGCAAGGCAGAGCAAAAGGCGATGCATAAATAATTCCTTAATCAGCGTTAATATTATGGAAATTATAACGATTTCTTTTAATAAAAGGTATTTCTTTTATTTTTATGGTATTTTGATGAGAAAGTTTTGTGAAATCATCTAAATGATGTTTGCGCTATAGCAGGGTTCTCAAAAAAATGCATACCGTATTTTGAGATAGGATGCTATTTTCAATGTGCATATTGAGTTAACGTTGTATGCATTTTTTGAGAAGTTGGCTATATATTGAGAGTTTATCTATAAAAAAGCCACCTTTCGGTGGTTTTTTTATTTTTGTGAAAAGGAATAAATTTATTGAAGTCCTTGCATTTTAAGAACGCTTTGCACATGCGGATTAGCTTCTATGCGTTGGTAGAAAGCTGGAAGGTTGGATAGATGGCTGTAATCTAGTGATAGTCCATTGCACCAACGCAAGATAACGTAGAGGTAGATATCTGCAACGGAGAGTTCATCGCCTAAGGTTTGATGTTGAGCAAGGTGATTATTTGCTTGTGCTAATAGGTTTAGGATACGTTCGCGGGCATTTTGTTGTAGTAGGGATTTTGTTGGTTCATCTAGGTTATTTGCAGGATGAAAGAGAACGCCGAAGGTGGGATGGAGGTCGCTATTGGCATACGTTAACCAACGCATTCCGCGTGCTTTGCCTTCGATGGTATCCGCCCCAAAAAGCTTGGCTTCGGGATGACAAGCATCAAGGTAGAACAGTATGGCGACATTTTGGCTAAGGATGAAATCGCCATCAATTAGTAGAGGAACAGAGCCTTGTGGGTTGAGTTTTAGATATTCAGGGCTTTTGATGTATTTACGATTGACTTCTTCTGCTTGATAGCCCGCACCAATCCATTCTAAAGCGATATGAGGAACAAGTGAACAAGCACCTTTGAGGTAGTATAGTTTCATCATAGTTGACTCCTTTCTGGGTTAAGACTTTTTGCAATGATACGCCTGAATAGGTGATATGGAGATTAAAGTTGATTTAATAGTGTCATTAAATTTGGTTATGTTTTATCAATGGATTTTTTGATGGAATGCTAAAGTGATTATGGAGATAGATGTTTGGGAATTTAATGGTAATACGGTTGTGATGGCATTTTTAAAGGCTTCGGTAATGTTATCAATCGTTTTATCAGTATATGAAGTTTTATTGTTTTTGGTGAAGTAATGAGAGCTTTGTTATTGATTGGCATATTATAAAAAATCCCCTAAGTATCATAGGTTAATACTTAGGGAGTTGGTATGTAAAGAACGCTATTTTATTTACACATAATGCCGTGGTTATTTAGCATTTGCGTATTGTTCTGCAACGTAGTCCCAGTTAACAACTTTCCACCAATTAGCGATGTAGTCTGGACGTTTGTTTTGGTAGTTAAGGTAGTAAGCGTGTTCCCAAACGTCGCAGCCAAGGATTGGCGTGCCTTGTTCTTCGGCAACATCCATGAGTGGGTTATCTTGGTTTGGTGTGTGAGTCACTACCAGTTTGCCATTTTTAACGATTAACCAACCCCAGCCTGAACCAAACTGGTTTGCAGCAGCATCAGCAAAGGTTTTTTGGAAGTCTTCAAAGCTACCAAAGGCTTCTTTAATGGCGTCTAGTAGTTCGCCTGTAGGGGCATTGTTTTCTTGTGGCGCGCGCATACCGTTAAAGTATAGGTCATGGTTGTAGTAACCACCGCCATTGTTACGAATACCTGCACCAAGTTTTGAGATGTTTTTAAAGATTTCTGCTAAGGGTTTGCCATCGTAGTCGGTTTCTTTGATAGCAGCAGTGAATTTATCGAAGTAGCCTTTATGATGCTTGTCTTTATGCAAGTGCATGGTTGCTTCGTCAATCACTGGCTCAAGCGCATTGTAAGCGTATGGAAGTTCTTGGAATGTGTAACTCATGTTAGCTCCTTTTGGTTAATGAGTTTCTACAATAAGATTTTTTAGATGAAAAATCAAATTAAGTTTATAAAATAAAACGGCTGAGGTCTTCGTTTTCTGAGATATCGCCTAGGGCTTTTTGCACGTATTCGGCATTGATTTCGACGGTATCTCCATCTGTGCGGTCAGCCGCTTCAAAGGACAGTTCGTTGGTAAGGCGTTCCATTAGGGTATGTAAACGACGAGCGCCGATGTTTTCGGTGGTTTTGTTAACGTGGTAAGCGATTTCTGCTAATTTTGAAATGCCGTCGTCGGTAAAGTGTAGATGCAAGTTCTCAGTTTCAAATAGGGCAGTGTATTGTTTGATGAGACTAGCATCTGGTTCGGTAAGAATACGTTTAAATTCTTCAACACCTAAGGGTTTAAGCTCAACGCGTACAGGTAAGCGTCCTTGTAATTCAGGAACGAGATCTGAAGGTTTTGCAAGGTGAAATGCACCACTGGCGATGAAGAGAATATGGTCGGTTTTAATCATTCCATATTTGGTAGAGATGGTTGAACCTTCTACAAGTGGAAGTAGGTCACGTTGGACACCTTCTCGGGAAACGTCTGCCCCACCAACGTCGCTACGTTTGGCAACTTTATCAATTTCATCGATAAAGACGATACCGTTTTGCTCGGCGTTTGCAATGGCTTGTGCTTTGATATCTTCTTCAGAGATAAGATTGTCGGCTTCTTCTTCTGCGAGTTGAATAAGGGCATCGGCAATGGTCATTTTCTGTTTGGTTTTCTTTTGTTTGCCAATGTTTTTGAACATTTCGCTGAGCTGATTGCTCATTTCTTCCATGCCGGGCGGTGCCATGACTTCAAAGCTAGCGCTAGGATGTTGGCTGATTTCGATTTCAATGATTTTGTCATTGAGTTCTTCGCGAAGAATGCGTTCACGGTAGGTTTTTCGTGCTGGGTTTTCTTCGGTTTTGCTGTTATCGTTTTCAAACCAAGCGTTGTTTTTAGAGTTTGGAACCAATACGTCTAAGACGCGTTCTAAAGCAGCTTCTCTGGCTTTGGTTTTGACTTGTTTACGCGCACGCTCACGCTCGAGTTTGATTGAGGTTTCTGCAAGATCACGAATGATGGAATCAACATCGCGTCCAACATAGCCTACTTCGGTAAATTTGGTTGCTTCTACTTTTACAAAGGGCGCTTCGGCTAGCTTGGCTAATCGACGAGCAATTTCTGTTTTCCCTGAGCCAGTTGGTCCAATCATTAGAATGTTTTTGGGTGTGATTTCGCTTCTAAGCGGTTCATCGATTTGACGACGACGCCAACGGCTGCGTAAGGCGTTGGCAACGGCACGTTTAGCTTCTTTTTGTCCAACGATGTGGCGATCAAGTTCTTCGACGATTTCTCGCGGAGTCATGTTTAGGTCACGATAGTCTTCTGTATTCATAGTATTCTCAAATAGAAATGGTTAACCGTCATTTACAGTAGGTTTAATTGGGTCAATTTTGCTTCAAATTGGAAGATGGGTTTTATTCGTCTGCCTCATCTTTGAGTTCGTCTGTGATGATGTTATGGTTGGTATAAACACAGATGTCTGCTGCGATGTTGAGGCTTTTTTGCGCGATTTCTGGTGCGCTGAGTTCGGTGTTATGAAAGAGGGCGCGAGCAGCAGATAAGGCATACATTCCACCAGAACCGATGGCAGCAATGTCATCTTCGGTTTCAACAACATCACCGTTTCCCGATAAGATTAGGGTATGGTCGCGGTCGGCGACGATTAGCATGGCTTCTAATCGACGTAAGGCGCGGTCAGTTCGCCATTCTTTTGCCATTTCAACGGCTGCTCGCAGAAGTTGTCCGTCTTGTGCTTCTAGTTTGGCTTCAAAGAGTTCAAATAGGGTAAAGGCATCAGCAGTTGCACCAGCAAAGCCTGCCAGTACTCTTCCTTTGTAGAGGCGGCGGATTTTTCTGGCATTGCCTTTCATGATGGTTTGTCCGAGTGAAACTTGTCCGTCTCCAGCAATTGCCACATGTCTTCCGCGTCGTACGGAAAGAATGGTTGTCGAGTGGGCATCAAACATGTTTTGTCCTTATCAATAATTTTAGAAACTGTTTTTGAAAGTGGGGTTGCTTGTTTGGTTTTCAAGTAGAAATGGTTGTAAAAATCAGTGATTATGATTTTTTTAACACAATATGTTGTGTTTTATGTTTTATAAAAATACTATATGTAGTGTTTTGGGAGGGTGTTCGATGGATATTCTTTATGCTGCGGAGGAGAGGGTTGTTTGGCAAGAGGTGCCAGATGAGGTGTCTTTAGCGTTTTTAATTAGTGGTTGTCCATTGAAATGTCGAGGCTGTCACAGTGCTTATGCGCGTTGCCCATTTATTGGGCAGCCATTAACGCAAGATTATTTGGAAAAACGGTTGTTGGATTATCAAGGTTTGTTGTCTTGTGTATTGTTTTTAGGCGGAGAATGGCAGTTGACGGCGTTATTAGCTTGTTTGATGTTGGTGCGTTCGCATGGATTAAAGACTTGTTTATACACTGGTTTAGACGATATTGATGCCCGTTTAATGGCACAATTAACGTGAGACCTTTGCAAAATTCCGTTTCACACGAATTTTTCTACTAATAGCAAGAATTAGTATAAAACGGAATTTCGCAAAGGTCTCAGATTGATTGTGCTATATAGCAGGATTCCCAAAAAATGCATACCGAATTTGGAGATAAGGTTATGTTTTTGAGTGAATATTGAGTTAATATTGTATGCTTTTTTTGGGAAGTTGGCTATTATAGCTAAATGGGTTTAGCTTGCATGCAAACTGACGAATTACAGACAGCTAATTTCAGTACGGCAAAATGAGCTAATGCTGTATGTGAGTTAAAGACATTTAGCTATACTCGCATTATTGGTTATTTAAAGCGTATTACAGCGTTTAGTCAGGGGCGGAAGGCAGAGCATGCAAGGCGTTATTACACTCCTAAGAGAAAGGTTGTTAGCAAATGCCAATCAGAGCATTGTTAGCGTGTTTTTCTGATTTGCTCTTTAGTCGGATGATTTTTGTTTTACGGCTTTTTCGGCGGCAGCTTGTGCAAAGCGTGCGCGTTCTTCTTCTGTATCATCTAAAAGCGGCATCATTGCTGGTGAGGTCATGTCATCAAATTGCCGATTTTTGATTGCCCAACGAAAAGCAAAGACGGCAATCACTATCATGATTAAGGATAACGGGATAAGTAAAAAAAGAATTTTCATAAGGTATCTTTTGGCGGTTGGGTTCGGGTAATGCGAAGCGCGTTAAATACAACAATTAATGAGCTAATGCTCATCCCTAAAGCAGCAATCCAAGGGGTGAGATAACCTGTGATAGCTAATGGTAAAACGACGAGATTGTAAACGGTTGCCCAAATAAGGTTTTCTCGAATAATTTTTTGTGCGCGATGCGCTAAGTTAAAGAGGTAGGGTAGGGCTTCTGGACCATGACGTAATAAAACGATATCCGCTTGTGTTTGTGAAAGCGGATTGGCTTTTCCAACAGCAATGGATAAGTCAGCAGCTGCCATGACTGGCGCATCGTTAATGCCATCTCCAATCATTAAGGTATGCCGATTTAAGGTATTGAGATAATCTAGTTTGGCTTGTGGCGTACACTCAGCAAGGTAATGAGGAATATTGAGTTGTTGTGCAATACGGATGACGTTTTTTGTTTTATCGCCACTTGCGATATGTTGTTGATAGTGATTCAGCTTTTCAAGAATCGGTTTTAAGTCTTGACGTAAGGGGTCATCAAATTGAAATTGCGCTTGTAGCCCATCTTCATTGGCAAGATAAACTGTCGTGCCATCCGTTGGATTTTCCGGTAGTAATAAGTCGGGGTAAAGTCGATGAATGCAGGCCGCGTTACCAATTGCCCAATGCTTATTTTGATATTCAGCGGTTACGCCTTGTCCAATGGTTTGCTGCACGTTGTGTAGCGGTAATTCTTTAGCATTGCTTTGCTTGGTGATTGCCCATGCAATTGGATGGCTGCTATGTTGTTCTAAGCTTTTTGCGAGTTGCCAGATAAATTCAGGTTCTAAGTGGTAAATTTTTTGTTCGATTAAACGATAGTTTCCTTCTGTTAGCGTTCCTGTTTTATCAAATAAAAGGGTATCAATGCGCGCTAGTCTATCTAGGCTATCGCTTTGTTTAATGAGTATTCCGCAGCGATGCGCATGGTTGATAGCAGCGGTTAAGACGGTTGGTGTTGCCAGTGAAAGCGCGCAAGGACAGGTGGCAACAAGAATGGCTAAGGCGATTTCAAATGCACGAGAAGGGTCAATAAAGTGCCAAATGAGATAGCCACTTGCAGCTAAGAGTAGCACGTCAATAATGGTGTATTGCGCCAGTTTTTCTCCACGACTGAAATGTTGGCTTTTATGCTGTTCTGCGCGCGCCATTAGACGTCGAATGCCTGCTAGAGTTGTGCTTTGTCCAGTAGCATTGACTTCAACTTCAATCGGACTTTCAAGATTATGGCTACCAGCAAAGACGCTATCACCAACCGTTTTGCTAATAGGTGTGCTTTCTCCACTGAGCATAGATTCGTTTACGCGCGTTTGACCCGTTTGGATAATGCCGTCAATAGCAATGGTTTGTGTCGGCAGAATGCGAATTCGATGGCCAACAGCAATGGCTGTTAATGGTGTCAGTTTGTAACTACCATCTGCTTCAATTTTTTCAACGGCTTCGGGAAGCAGTTTGGCAAATTGGACTTCGTTTAGCTGTGCGCGTCGTCGCGTTAGGAATTCTAAAAAGCGGCTGATAGATAGAAAGAAGATGAACATGGTAACGCTATCAAAATAGATTTCTCCTCGTCCTAAAATGGTATGCCAGACGCTAGCAAAATAAGCGCCCGCAATCGCCAGAGCGATGGGTAAGTCCATATTGGCTTTTTTTGCTTTTAGTCCTAACCAAGCATTTTTTAGAAATGGATAGCCCGAATAAAAGAAAACTGGGGTCGTTGTCAGTAAGCTAATCCAGCGTAATAGCTCAGAATATTCTGTATCAATACCGTAATAGGCGCCAGTATAAAGTCCGGTCGCAAACATCATTACCTGCATCATGCCCAGTCCCGCGACGACTAAGCGCAGAAGATATTGATTACGAATTTTATTTTGTCGGCGTTCGTTTTGTGCAGGTGTAAAAAGGTTGGGGGTGTAGCCAAGTGCAGCGATGGTTTCTAATATTGCTGATAGCTTAATATGATTAGGATAATGAATTTCTGCACGCGCAGTAGTGGTATTCACGTAAACGCTCTCTAAGCCTAAACGTGTTTTTAAGATGCTACCAATTAGCCATGCACAAGCTCCGCAATGAATGCCATCAATAAAAAGATGAATTTCATTATCTTTATCGGTTTGATAAACGTATTGAGCAGCAATTTCTGGTAAATCGTAAGCTTTCCAGCGCTCCGCATCATAATGCACACTGGGACGTGGTGCGGTTGCATTACGAATATCGTAATAACGGTCTAATTGGCTGCCAGAAATAATTTGCGCAACCCCTGCGCAAGCATAGCAGCAGAATTTATGTTCTTGATCGTTTACTGTTTCATAAACTTCTGTGCCATCAGGAATCGCTGATTGGCAATGATAACAAGTGCCAGACATCGTTGAGAATTAAGCTTTTAAATAGATAGGATTATCTGTTCCATTAATTGTGCCATGCGCTTCACCTTTAATTTCCCAATGCTTATCTTGGTCATACAGTCGCAAATACCAGCGCTGAATTTTAAGCTGCCGCTTAGTTTCAGTATCTAGAGCATAAGTGTTTGGTGCAATGGCTTTTAGTTCAATATATTGATCACGCTCGGCTAGCGTTGGATGTTCTAGTTTTAATTTAAGTGGTTTTTCTGAGGTTTCGGTACTTTTCAGAGTGAGTACACCATTGTTAATCGTTGCCGTAATTTGCTTAGATTGTGCACTAATTTTCATTTTTTGTGGGGATAACCCATCTTTGTAATAGCCTTCTAGAACTGGGGACTCATTATGTTTTAGCGCAATGTATAGCAGTGTAAAACTACCCACTACGGATAGTAGGGGCAGGATAATGACAAGTAAGAAAATGTGATTTTTATATAAAGGAATTTGTTTTTCTTGCATTAGGGTAGTAGTCCTGTAAATACAACTTTCTGAGAAGTTCCTTCATTAGGCGCATCCTCAGGTGTTACTGTAAGCTTAAATTTGGTCATGATTTTTCCATTTAAGTTAGCAGATGGAACATCAATGCTGATAACGTTATCATAGACTTCACTCGGTGCTACCGTAAACGGCTGATTATCTTCAATTTTAGCGTCATCTAATCCTTCAATACCTAAAACAAATGTTCTGCTATGCTCACTTTTATTGAGAACCTTAATGGTATAAGCATTTTGTATCAGTCCGCCAGTAAGTTCTCTTGAGAGCATATTTCTATCAGCAATAACATCCATTTCCACGGTGCTTTTCATGACAATAGAAACAATAAATAAAGTAAATGCAACAGCAAGTACTAAGCCATATCCTAATGTTTTTGGGCGTAAAAATTTTGTTTTTTTACCTTCTAAGGCATTAGATGAAGTATAGCGAATTAAGCCACGAGGAGCGTTTATCTGATCCATCATATTATCGCAAGCATCAATACAGGCTGCGCAAGCAATACATTCGAGTTGTAAGCCATCTCGAATATCAATACCGGTTGGGCAGACTTGAACACACATAGTGCAATCTACACAAAAGCCTAATTTTTCAGGATGCTCACGATCAGCTCTTTTTAAGCGGCGACGTGGTTCACCGCGTTTTTCATCATAAGCAATAATCATGGTGTCTTGGTCAAACATTGCCCCTTGGAAACGCGCGTAAGGACAAATGTATTTACAAAATTGCTCACGAACTAAGCCCGCCTGTAGCCAACAAAATCCGCCGTAAAAAGCAATCCAAAAATATGCCGCTAATGGCGCGTTAAAGGTAAATACATTAACAATTAGGGCTCTAATTGGCGTAAAGTATCCTACAAAACCAATGCCGGTAATAAGTGCAACCAAAAACCAAGCGAAATATTTACCTAATCGCTTTACTTGTTTTTCGCGTTTTTTCCAACTCATTCGTGCTAGCTTGAGCTGTTCTGAGCGGTTTCCTTCTATCTTTTGTTCTATCCACATGAAAACTTCAGTGTAAACGGTCTGTGGGCATGCGTATCCGCACCATACCCGACCTAAAATAGCCGTGAAGAAGAAAAGAACTAAAGCCAGTCCTAATAAGATAAAAGTTAATAAAATAAAATCTTGAGGCCAGATATTAAGACCAAAAACAAAAAATCTTCTTTGAGAAAGGTCAAATAAAATGGCTTGGCGACCATTCCATTGAAAAAAAGGAAGTGTGTGAAATATGGCTAATAAAACAATGACCGCCCAAAATCTTAATGTTTGAAAACGCCCTTTTACCGGTCGAGGACGAATTTTGACGTGTTTTTCATATAAACTTTCTTCTACCACTGAACTCATGATTGCCTCATACAATTGTGTTATCAGATATTTTATAGATATATTCGAGTAGAAAATAGTGATAATTTTCAAACCAGAACCAAAAATAACTGCTAGATAAAGGCTCGTACTGATATAAGCCTAAGATTATTTTTAAGTTAGCAGATAAAAACATAATGAATAATATAAAAAAGCCCGACAGATGTCGGGCTTTCTGTCTAGCAACATCTTACTCTTTGTGGCTTAATGAGTAAATATAAGCTGCAACAACCTTAATGCGTCCTGGCCCTAGACGATCAGACCAAGCAGGCATCATATTGTTTGCCGGATGAAGAATTTGATGCTCAATATCGGCAACAGATCCATCTTTGCTATATAACCAAATATCATCAGCAATATTTGGTGCGCCTAGCATTGGGTTACCTTGTCCTTCTGCACCGTGACAAGCAACACAGCTTTGATCATAGTATTCTTTCCCTTTAGCCAGTAAACTTTGATCAACGTCATCATGCCCACCCATACTGCGAATATAATTCGCGACTGCTTTGACTTTTTGTAAATCTTCAGCACTTGGATTTGCTGGGTCAGTAATTAAAGCTCCACCTGCAGGCATACCTTGACCAGGAATCGTATTACGCCCTTCTGTAATGGTTTTGATGAGTGTTTCTCCATCTCCGCCCCATAGCCAGTCGTTATCCGTTAAGTTTGGGTAACCGATAGCGGCACCTTTTGCATTTTGTCCGTGGCATACAGCACAGTTTTGCAAAAAGATACGACGCCCACTTGCAACGGCTTCAGGCATTTTTGCAAGCTCTTCTACCGGTTGCATTTTATAAACACTGAAGTACTCGTCAGAAATAGCATCATCCTTAGCTTTTTGTTGCTCGTATTGACCAATTTGTGTCCAATCTAGTAGCCCTTTATATTTATAGCCAAAGACACCTGGGTACAATACAAGATAGATAGCCGCAAAAATAATTACAAGGTAAAAAAGCTTTAACCACCAACCTGGAAGTGGGTTATTCACTTCTTGGATTTCATCCCAAGCATGGTTAATCACTTCACCTTCTTTGGCATCCCCACCGGCTTTAACGTGGGTTGTCCAATAGATGAATAAGGCATAGCCAACGATATGCAATATCGTCACAATACCGATAAATAGCGCGATTGTCATGATTCTGTCCTCTTATCTGATGTTTCAGGGTGGCGAGGCGTAATAATAGGATCGCCATCTTCTTTTAGCGCCAATTTTTCCGCCCCCTGATAAGGTTTGTTACGACCTGGCCAGAAAACCAGTAATGTGATGAGAATAAATGATAAAAACATCACAATCGTAACAATGCTCCATGTGTTCATATTAGCGATTTTCCGCAAATGCGCGACCTAAACCCTGTAGATAAGCTACTACAGCATCTAACTCTGTTTTGCCATCTAACTGGCTTTTTACCCAAGCTTGCACTTGCTCGTGTGTTAACTCAGTATCACCAGTTGCGCCACCAGCTGCTTCAGGAAAGTTTTCAGCGATATAAGGCTCACCTAAACGCATTTTAGTAAGGATACTTTTTTCCGTTAGCTCAACGTCTGCCGGATTTTCAGCAAGCCATGGGAAAGATGGCATATTAGAAGTAGGAACGCGGCTACGAGGATCAGTTAAGTGAAGCTTATGCCACTCATCAGAATATTTTCCACCAACACGTGCTAAATCAGGACCAGTACGTTTTGAACCCCACTGGAAAGGACGATCATATTGAGACTCTTCAGCAAGAGAAAAGTGTCCATAACGTTCAGTTTCCCAACGGAAAGGTCGAATCATTTGCGAATGGCAGTTGTAGCATCCCTCGCGAATAAAAATATTAAAACCAGCAAGACGTAACGGCTCATAAGGTTTAACAAATGTTTCACCAACAGGCGGACGAATTTTGTTATCACTAAGTAGAGGAACGATTTGCACCAATCCTCCCCAGATAACGACTAAAGTGGTTAAAATACCTAATAACCAAATGCTTTTTTCTACTCTTTCATGGGTCATTTTCATGATTTGCTCCTTTATGCTTATACAGCTTGTAGCAGACTAGCAGCTTGGGGCTCAGCAGCAACTTTTTTATTACTAATAGTACGCCAGCAGTTATATGCCATTAAACACATTCCTGCGAGGAAGAATACCCCACCTAAGAAGCGAACAAACCAGAAGATATATTTCTTATCAAGAATTTCCATGAAAGTATAAGTTAACGTACCATCAGGGAATGTTTCGCGCCATAGCAAACCTTCCATAATACCAGCAACCCACATAGAGGTAACGTATAGCAAAATACCAATAGTTGCTAACCAAAAGTGTACGAAGATAAGTTTGGTTGAATACATTTCAGTTTTGCCATAAAGACGTGGCAACATGTGATAAAGCGAACCCATGGTAATCATCGCTACCCAGCCCAAAGCACCAGAGTGAACGTGTCCGACCGTCCATTCAGTATAGTGAGATAAAGCGTTAACCGATTTAATTGCCATCATTGGCCCTTCAAAAGTACTCATGCCATAGAAAGATAGCGCAACAAATAGGAAACGAATAATTGGATCAGTAACTAATTTATTCCAAGCACCAGATAAGGTCATCATACCGTTAATCATACCGCCCCATGAAGGTACCCAAAGAATAACAGAGAATGCCATGCCTAAAGACTGCGTCCAGTTAGGTAAAGCGGTATAGTGAAGGTGGTGTGGACCTGCCCACATATAAATAGAGATTAATGCCCAAAAGTGTACAACTGATAAACGATAAGAATAAATAGGACGTTCTGCTTGTTTAGGAACAAAGTAATACATCATTCCTAAGAAGCCTGCTGTCAAAAAGAATCCTACAGCATTGTGACCGTACCACCATTGCGTCATCGCATCTACAGCACCTGAATAAACAGGATAAGAATGCAACCAGTCAATTGGAAGTGCTAAGTTGTTAAAAATATGCAAAATAGCAACAGCAATAATAAATCCACCATAGAACCATAAGCCAACATAGATATGTTTTTCTTTACGTTTACCAATACTCACAAAAAAAACAATTCCATATGCAACCCATACAATAGCAAGTAGAATATCTAATAGCCAAGGGAGTTCAGCATATTCTTTACCTTGTGAATAGCCTAATGCATAGCTTAGAACACCTAGCACTAATACTAATTGATAACCCCAAAAAGTAAATGCTGCTAATTTGTCTGAAAATAATCTCACGCCACAAGTACGCTGAAGAACATAATAAGATGTTCCTAATAAAGCATTTCCACCGAAGGCAAAAATAACACCGCTCGTATGGATAGGACGCAAACGTCCAAAATGAAGATATGGAATACCTTCAAAAAGATGTGGCCAATAAAGCTGAAAAGCAATAATCACTCCAACTAGCATACCTATCACGCCAAAAATGATAGATGCCCAGGTGAATTGCTTAACGACTTTATAATTGTAGGTGGTCTCCACAGTCATAATTTGTGCCTCATTTAAGTCAGTTAAGAAAAGTATTAGCTAATAGCTAGCTGATACATCATATCATGAGGATAAGAAGCTAACAATGTGTTCATACTTGCTAATCAAGATTTTCTTTTAAAAAATCAGTTATCTACTAGAACTTTTTTGTCCTAATTCAAAGTAGACATACTAAAATAAATTTGAAGCTTCTATTTTTACAATAATTTATCCAAGATATTTTTGGTGATGGTATAAAAATAATGATTGATAAAACAAAGTAGAGTTATTAGCTGATATAAGGTAAGCTTAAGTTTCAATTGATTATAAGTAAGAAGAAGATAACATGAAAAAAGCTATTTTGGCAGGAATATTACTTACTAACTCACTTATCAGTTATGCTACTTCTCCGGAAGGTAATTGGATTAACCTTGATGACAAAACGGGGCAAAAAAAGGCAATAGTCAATATTATTCAAACTCAACGTGGTGAGTTGATTGGTAAAATTATTAAACTTCTACAAAAGCCCGGAGCAATATGCGATAAATGCACAGGAAATAACAAAAATAAACCGATCGAAGGCATGGTCATTCTCTGGGGATTAAAACCAGACGGAGAAAACGAATGGACAGGAGGAGAAATATTAGATCCTTCTAGTGGTAAAACGTATAAATTAAAGATTAAATTGTCTTCGGATGGAAAAACTTTAGAAGTACATGGTTATATTGGTGTTTCACTTCTAGGTCGTACGCAAGTTTGGCAAAAACAATAATAAATATGGCTCTAGATTAGCAAAGTTTGTAAAAATCACTTAATCAAGTTCCAAAGAGTTCTGATTCCAACGCCACTCGCACTCTTTTAAGTAAAGCTCAAAATTGACTGTAACACCGTTAAACTTGCTCAGCCTCCGCTTGTAAAGCTCCAAAAAGACTCAATACCATTGATATGGCAATGCCCATGAGCAAACTCGTTATTGCCATGGTCTACTCTAAAATGTTTCGCATAGCCAACGTTGACCAAGCCATTGTAATCACGCCAACCATCCGAGTATATGACACTATCAAGCGCTACTGTACCAAGAATAACACCTTGCAAGGTCTTTTTCCTGCTGTCGGGAATGATCTCAGTATAGACACGACCTTGTCTTTCAAAGATACCAAAGACGGGTTGTTTTAAAGTCCCGCGACCACGTTTGAGCTTGCCATGATAATCTCTTTGACGCTTTGCGCCAAAGTAGGATTCATTGATCTCAATTGAGCCATATAAAAGGTTTTTCTGGTTTAGTTGATACTGATAAATTTCTTGGCGAAAGATAGCGTACCAGCGGTTAATGGTATTACGGTTTACATTCAGCAGAAGAGCTGTTTTGGTTGTGTCAATAGCAATACAAAAGCATTGCACAATTTTTTTTTAAGCTTATATGTACTTAGTTTGCTGTTATATTTCATTTTTCTAGACTAACAGGTTATTCCTGCTAGTCTAGAGCCTAAATATTCTAAAAAATTATGAAAATTATTGATAGTATCAATAGTGTTAATTGAAAAAAAATAATTGTTTTTCAATCATTTGATAGTGGTTTAAAAAGTATGCCGACCTGTTTTTATAGTTTTAGAATTAAGGTTCCAAGAAAATCTTTTGAAATAATTACTCAATATCTTTTTCAAACTACTATCAAAAAATTTATTGAGAAATGCTTAATCCTTAATTTTTAAATTTATAGCTTGCTAAATAAATCTTGATTGGCTAGAATAATGAAATCACAAAATTGCCTGAGTGGCGGAACTGGTAGACGCAGCGGATTCAAAATCCGCCGGTGGTAACACCTTGAGAGTTCGAGTCTCTCCTTAGGTACCATAAATTTGTAATTATTTTATTTTTAATCACATAAATTATGTATTAAATAGTTAAATTACGATATAATCTTATGCACGCTATTATCCTTTGATAAAAAGGTACTGATTACTCTGCTTAAATAAAAAAAAGTTGTACTCTGTAAGATATAGTAAAATAATATACTATTTTCCTTTAAATATCTTAAAATAAGATAATCTATCTATAAATCTTATGATATAACTATCTATTTATTAAACAAATAATTCTAAATAAAGCATTCCAAAAATTTCTTATGGACCAAATCAATATTGGAATAGTTATAAACCAAAGTAAATATATAGAATAATAAAACTTCCATAGCGAATCATTTTTAAAAATGATTTTAGTTTCATTTTTTTCGGTTTTTTCAATTGAGGTAATAGTAGCGCTAGTAGCTTGACTTTTGTCTTTAGAGCGCAAAACATACTTAACTGTATATTCTTTGGAAAAATTTATAGTTTTATTATTTCTGCTTGAGTGGCAATAATCAATACCAAAACAAACAAAACTGAGCGTCTTTCCGTTTTTCTCAAGATATAATCTATCTCCACC
>NZ_LWHB01000051.1 GCF_001889065.1 Suttonella ornithocola
TCCATAGCGAATCATTTTTAAAAATGATTTTAGTTTCATTTTTTTCGGTTTTTTCAATTGAGGTAATAGTAGCGCTAGTAGCTTGACTTTTGTCTTTAGAGCGCAAAACATACTTAACTGTATATTCTTTGGAAAAATTTATAGTTTTATTATTTCTGCTTGAGTGGCAATAATCAATACCAAAACAAACAAAACTGAGCGTCTTTCCGTTTTTCTCAAGATATAATCTATCTCCACCTCATTTTCCTGAATAATGTATATAAGTAAGTTTGAATGGACCTTGTATGCTAATGGGTGTTTTATCGACATTTAAATTAGATAGAGGAGCGTAAATGGTTTCATAAAATATGCACCAAGATATTAGATAAGCCAAAGAATGCTACAAATATATTATGATTTTCATAGCTTTCGTCTAGTTGCTTAAATTTATACCAAAGCCATGTAAAAGGTTTATCACGAAAAGTTGGCAACATTATAATGGTAAAGTTGTTGTGTCCTTCTTTTTCTTTAGGATAGTGGTTCACTTATTTTCTCCAGATAATAATTTGGAAAGTATCTTATTAAAGAAATAAAAACAACTAGAGATGGCTTGAGATCGTGAAAGTGTAAGTTATAATCAGTGGGCAAAGCTATCTAGTATTGTAAAGAGAAATGGATGGAAAATTCACAATGCCATGATACTAAAGATAACCTAGAGAAATATTGTTATCAATGATTTATTGGGTTTAATTGGATAGTAGTAATTTTGTTAATGTTTGGTGATAATTCATTGACAGTTGATATTTTCTTAGTCTTGTTATTAAGGTAAATTAAGCTAGATATTGGCTTTGAGGGTAAGTGTAATGTTGTAAATTATTTTATTGGTTGTTTTAGGAAAATATCAAAGCGACTAGGATGGCACACTAATTTTGTATTGGGTTAGTTTTTTTATATTTTTATTAATGTTGGTTTTGGGTGGATCTAGCTTGAGTGCAAGGTTAATTGCTAATGTAGTTTCAGTAGTCTACGCGTAGGGATATTTTGCATTATTGCACTATCTGAGCGATAACGTTATATTCTGCTTTATTGTATTGATTGTTGGCGCATTATTGTATGATGTTTTACTTATTATCTAGGTATAGTTTTAAGTAACGATGCTAATTTTAAGATATTGAGTTAGTGGGGAATTCTAAAAAAAGTTTGTGTTTTTGAATAGCAATAGTAAATATTTTTAGATGATGGTAATAAGTTTTTATGATTTATTGCTTTGAACCAGTAGTAAAAATAAGAAAAAATGGAGCCGGAAACAGGAGTCGAACCCGCGACATCCTCATTACAAGTGAGGCGCTCTACCAACTGAGCTATTCCGGCTTTCTTAAGCTTAGGTGGCGCATTATATGCGAAAATAAAAAGCTGTCAAGCCTAATTTAGGAAAAACTTTTAAAATTAGATTTGTTATCATAAACCCCTTTGAAAAATTAGGAATAAAACGTGAGTGTTTCACAAAAAAAATTACAAAAAAGATTGCGTCGTTTAACTGGAAAAGCGATAGAAGATTACCAGATGATTCAAGATGGTGACCATATTATGGTATGTTTGTCTGGTGGTAAGGATTCTTACACGTTACTTGATATGCTTTTATCCCTACAAAGAAGTGCGCCAGTTGAGTTTAAATTAACTGCGGTCAATTTGGATCAAAAACAACCTGGATTTCCTGAAGAGGTTTTACCAAATTATTTAGATTCTATAGGCGTTGATTATCATATTATTGAGAGCGATACCTATAGCATTGTAACTGATAAGATACCTGAAGGTAAGACAATGTGCTCTCTCTGTTCTCGGCTTAGAAGAGGGCATTTATATTCTTTTGCTGAAGCACATGGGATGAATAAGATTGCTTTAGGCCATCATCGGTTCGATATTATGGAAACTTTTTTTCTAAATTTATTTCATGGAGGGCAGTTAAAAGCAATGCCACCAAAATTATTAAGTGATGATGGTAAGCATATTGTGATACGCCCGCTTGCATATTGTGATGAGCGTGATATTGAAAAATATGCGCGTTTACGTGAATTTCCTATTATTCCTTGTAATTTATGCGGTTCACAGGAAAATTTACAAAGGAAAGCGGTTAAAGAAATGCTATTAAATTGGGATAAGCTACAACCACAAAGAGTAGAGAATATTTTTGCAGCATTAACACGTGTTAAACCCTCCCATTTATTAGATACTACAATATTTGACTTTGTAGCGTTAGATGGTGCTGAAAAAATGCGAGGTTGGTTAGTCGGTGAAGAAAAAGATGAGTTTTCTATAGAAAATACGTCTAGTTTTTCAATTAACCCAGAAATTTTTTATCCTAAAAATAATGTGATATAAATAAAGTTAAAAAAATTATTGACGGTTTGTTGTTAAATGCGCATAATGAGTACCTCCAAACGACGCGCCCGTAGCTCAGCTGGATAGAGTACCTGGCTACGAACCAGGCGGTCGGAGGTTCGAATCCTTCCGGGCGCGCCAACTTATTCTTGAACCCTGCTGTTATTGCAGGGTTTTTTATTACCCAATAACTTTATTGATACATTTTATGCTTTTTTAGGCGTGTCAGCTATTTGGCTTCTTTCCATTAACCACCGGTCAACAACTGGCATATACCACCGGTTAGTATAATCTTCTATATTGGGAGGCAATTCATAAGTTGCACGCCTTTTAAGCGTAGAAACGCTTATTCCTAGAATTTCTGCTAATTCAACTTTTCCGATAGTAATGGCTGGTACATTAACAATATGCTGTTTTATTTCTATTACTATCTATACTTATTATTAAGTGTTTTCGCCCAAGCGGAGGTATGTACTCGTCGCAAACTGCGGCGGTTGTCTTATCCACATCACTCACCGCTTGACGCGTCCGACCTATCCGGCTTAAAACGGGATGTAGCCGTTAGTGAAGGAGATTTCTCATGAGGTTTAACCTTATTTGGTGCGTTATTAGCGCTATTATCAACATGATTATCTCCACCGCCGCAAGATACGTTTGATGGTTGATTTAAGTCAAATCACTGCTGCTGACAGACAAGCAGAACAACACACGTCTGATCTAATGCAACTTGATTATCCAGGGCAATATAAAGGTCTAGGTATCTTTACGACTTTTCGTAATTTTAAAAATGGGATTGCCTCTCCTGAAGATCTAAAAATATTGAATAGCGGTGATAAAGCGGTGGTAGATACAGAAACCAATGGTTTGGGAAAGGTGACTATACCAACGGGTGGAAAACCATTGCATTTTTCAAGTTTAGATATGTATGGCAGTGTTGATGGCTCTGGATCATATCAGGAAGATGAATATCGTCCT
Source organism: Suttonella ornithocola (assembly GCF_001889065.1). Classification (GTDB taxonomy): domain Bacteria; phylum Pseudomonadota; class Gammaproteobacteria; order Cardiobacteriales; family Cardiobacteriaceae; genus Suttonella_A; species Suttonella_A ornithocola. The sequence continues at coordinate 3,334 of NZ_LWHB01000051.1, forward strand.
TCTTACAAATATTTTGTGAAGAGTGATGGTAGCTATCCTTCGGTGCAATTTGCAATTTTCCAAACATTGGGAGACGAACCAATGTTTGGTGGTTTTTATCGTGGTAATACCACACCGGTTGAAAATATGCCGCAATCTGGAGTTGCTACATATGTAGGAGAAGGAATATTTATTCCAGGAACAGATAATGTAAATGCTAATTTCTATGGCGGCATTGGAATGGTTGTAGATTATGGGAAAAAAGTTTTTGAGCTTTGTGTTGTTAACAATAATTACGAAGCAAGCGTTCCAGGGGTAATAACGGGTAGCACTTTTGTCGGTAAAAAAGATGGAAGATTTACAGAAGGCATGTTTGCTGGAGAAAAAGCCGAAGAGTTGACAGGTCGATATCTTGATCAAGATGCAAAACTATATGGTGTATATGGTGCGAAGCGCCAATAAATGCGTTAACGTATTTCACCGGCCGCCTTTTGAGGCGGCTTTTTTATGGAGAAAATAAATAGATAGTGTGGTTAATATCTGTAATCTAGCGTTGGCTAGATTGGGTGATAGCGCAACCGTTGCTAGCATTGATCCGCCTGAAGGGTCCGCGAAAACCAATAGTCTAATGCAAGCCTTTGGCTATGACACACAAGCAATTAATGCGCTTAATCAGGCAGATGCACTAACAGCGCAAGCAAGCACTATGTTTGGGCAGAAGCATGGTGCAGAAATGATAGATACAGATTATTACCATGTTAGCAGTCCTTATATATCTAGTCATAACTCACGAATGTATAGCCCATTGGGGGCGGCTGCTACCTCTTTAATAGGTTCGGCGGGAGATGTTATGAGTGCTTGGTATCAGTACAAAAAATCAGGAGTGAAATAATGCCGAAAGTTCCTGTTATTAACGAATTAGACGTGAGCTTACGTCCTGCTGATTTACCCAATTATCAAACACCACAAACCACTGGCTCGAATATAGGGCAAGCCAGTTCAGCAGGTCGAGCATTTCCATCTGGTAGTCATATCGCTGCCCCGATATTAGATAGAAGTCGGCTACAGGGCGATCCAGGGGCATTATCAAGCGCAGTGGGTCAAGCAGGGCAACGCGTTGGACAAATCATGCAAGATATTGCGCTTGATATGCAACAAAAAGCGAATGCTGTAAGAGTTAGCGAAGCCCAGAATGAATATATTGCTTTTTTACAAGACCAAAAATATAACAACGGTGTTATTCTTGGTAAAGTAGAGCTTGATAGTGTCATATACTCGGATGGTTGGCGTGGTTACAATGGCTTGGTTGACGTTGGCTATGCGAAACATTTTAGAGTAGACCATGGCAATAATGAGTTTGCTCATGGTCATTGCCATATCAATGGTATTGAGTCTTTTTGGAGCTTTACCAAGCGGAGGCTGAGCAAGTTTAATGGTGTTACAGCCAATTTTGAGCTTTACTTAAAAGAGTGCAAGTGGCGTTGGAATCAGAACTCTTTTGGAACTTGATTAAGTGATTTCTCTAACCTCTGCTAGTCTAGAGCCTTTTATAAATTGCTATAATAAAAATCATTTTAATTAAGGAAAATGGCTTTTTATCAGATATTATTTCTATAAACTATTCGTAATTTTTACTAGAGAAAAAGTCATATTTCCGTTAAGCTAACCCTTCCTATAGTGATTTTTTATTCTCATGGCCAACCTTAGTATTCAAACAGCAGTAACAGAAAGTATTAACAATTATCTTAAACTTTTAGATGGCGAAGCAGAACCAACAGATATCTATCGTTTGATTGTAGGAGAAGTCGAAACCGTATTAGTTGACTATGCTTTATCCCTGCATAACGGCAATCAAAGCAAAGCTGCTAAATGGTTAGGCATTACGCGTAATACGCTACGTAAGAAAATGCAAGAATCCTCTCTTAATGTCCAATCTCGTACTTCCTAGCATGATAAAAAAAATAGCTTTATTACTAGTACTCTATTGCTATAGTCTGATGAGTTTCTCGGCAGCACCAACAGCACTTTTAGAAGATACTAATGAGTACTTTTGGTCAGTTGAAGTAGCTACCACATCTAAGCAGCTTGAGAAAGGATTGATGTATCGCGTATGGCTAGCACCATGGCAAGGAATGGTTTTTCTATTTTCTCCGCCAAGAGATACTACATTTTGGATGAAAAACACCCTTATTCCACTAGATATGCGTTTTTTTACCTTTCAAGGGAATCTTATTGCACACTATCCTTATGCTCCACCTTGCTTAGAAAGAAATTGTCCGCTTTATCATTCTGAAGGTCGAGCCGCTTTTGTATTAGAAACGGCCTACCCAAATCTTGTACCAGCAGCGGATTTAAAAAATCTATATTTTTTCAAATCTACTAAATAGAAAATATAGTCATTTGACTTAAAAATAAGACCACTTATCTTTAGTTTTTTAGGATATTTGCTTGTGTCAAATAACTATAGCAAGGTTCCCACAAAATGCACATCGTACTTGAAGATAGTATGAGACCTTTACAAAATTCCGTTTTATACTAATTTTTGCTACTAATAAAAATGACACTATGATTTTAATATTTTTTCAAGATTTAAAAAATTGAAATTTCTCTATTTTATGTTTTTTTGCAAAGGTCTCAGTATGCTGTTTTCAAATTGGATATTGAGTTAACGTTGTATGCATTTTTTGGGAAGTTAGCTATAAATAAAAATAGAACGCTTAAAACGCAGACTACCAAAACTAAAAAAGCGCTTAATTCAACATTAAGCGCTTAGCTTAATATTCGAGTTTCAATTTAGCTTATTATTCTGAAGCTAATTGCGCTTGGTCAATGGTAATTTTTGCTTTACCTCTCAGCCATTCAACAACGCCTGCTTCCCAAAGGGCATTATTACTGGCGTTTTGTAAATCTGTGTATTGCTTACGCAGTCGAGCTAATTTTTCTGGCGCTACTGCTTCCAAGTTAGTCGGCGTAATTGCGGTTAAATGAATTAACACTAAATCATTGTTTTCTAATTCAATAATTGTATTAGCTTGTGTTTGTGTTAAAGCTTGCTCAAAAATGCGTACTTGCGTCGGTGCAACACTTTCCAAACTTAGTGCATTCATTTCTTTATGCGTTTCTACTTTTGCTTGTGCTTTTTGAATTAACGCTTCTGCTGATTGTTTTTTTGTCCAAGCTTGCATAATCTCGTCTGCTACTGCTTTTTGTGCTTCTTTAGCATGGCTAATTTGATAAGCTTTTATCACTTGCGGACGAACAGCATCTAAAGGCTCTGGTTTAGGTAATTCTCGCTGTGTAACCACAAGAAATAGACTGCGATGCTTGTCTAATTGAATTGGTTCAGCCACTTGGTTCACTTTAATAGCATTTTGACCAAACAAAGTTTGTTGGACTTTTGGATTTTTTAGCCAATCCAAAGAATCATTTACAGTAGTAATATTTTCAAGTGTTTGCAAAGAAGTTTGTGCTGTTTCCGCTAATTGCTCAATGCCTGCGCCTGACTGCACTGCATCAAACAAATCATTGGCTAAATGAATATAACGTTCCTCACTTTTTTGTGCGGCAATTTCTCGGCGAAGCTGTTCAGGTGAAATCGTATCAACTTGTTCGATTTTATCCACACGTACAATCATCTTACCGTATTCCGTATTGAAAACAGGCGAAACATCTCCTTCTGCTTTGAGTGCAAATAATGCTTCATCAGCTTCTTTACTAACCCCTTTTCCTTTTGCATTTAATAACAAATCACCTGCTTGACCGCTAATTTCGCCTTTTTTTACTGCTTCTGCAATAGCGTTAAAATCGCGCTCACCATCCGTAATGGCTTTTTCTGCTGCTTCAGCATCTTGATCATGGTCAAAGATAATATATTGTCCACTTCGACGACTATTCGCCTGTTTTTTAGCCATTTCCGCTTGGATATCCGCTTCTGTTACATTATTTGGATCAGTCAAATTAGCAGCATCTAGTAATAGATAACGAATATCCACCTTTTCTGGTGAAAGATAATTTTGTTGATGCGCATCATAATAGGTTTGTAAATCAGCATTGCTAGGATTGGCATTTACATAAGGCGCGATTGGTAAAGTTACCGTCGTAAAATCTCGATTTTGTAAAATGAGCTGCAATGCTAATTGTACCGTTTCGGGATTACGGATTTTAGCCGTTTCTAACATTTGATAGTAACTATTGACCGTTTCATCTTGACGCACACTATACTGATAATTTGCCGCTGTAATCCGATTATTATTTAAAAATTGTTGATAAGCTTTATCATCATGGAATTGACCTTTAATCACTTCGTATAAAGCGTGATCTGAATATTCATAGCCATCTTTTAAAGCTTGATCGCGTAATAAATTCTGATTGATAATCAATGCCAATGCTTGTTCCTGCACCTGTGCTTCAGGCAAAGAAGGATTATTGGCTTTTACATTATTAGCGACTTGACTCAGTTGATGTGCATAAATTTCTTGACCATTAACGGTTGCCACTGGTCGATTACCATTTCCATGCGTAAGCGCAGGCACACCAATAAATAACATTCCTATACCCGCTACGATAACCAGTGCATAGACAAACGGATTCAGTTTTTTCTTGGGAATATCGTCGGATGGATGGCGTTCTGTCATTGCTTGTTCCTAAAAAAAGAAAGTATTTTAGCTAGGCATTGTTATAAATGCCATTCTTTTCATCCTATCTTTTCTTAATTCTCACTAAGTCATTTTTATATCTAAAAGCCAATTTTTACATTGTGCTGCTTCGATTTATTTATTGATAATGCCACTCTGTACCGTTTGGCGTATCTTTAATAACGATACCTTTATCGCTTAATTGCTGGCGAATAGCATCTGCCCGAGCATAGTCTTTATTTTGTTTTGCTTGTTGCCGCTCCGCTAATAATGCCTCTATCAGCTGTTCATCCAAATCACTATCATGATTTGCACTACCTTTTAAATAGTCGCTAGGATTTTGCTGCAATAATCCTAAACATCCGCCGAGCGTCTTTAAGGTATGCGCTAAGTTTCGCGTTTCTTCTCCGCTGGCTTTATTTAAAGCACGCGCTAAATCAAACAATACGGCTAAAGCTCTTGGCGTTGCCAAGTCATCATTCATGGCTGATTGATAGCTTTCAACATATTCAGGTAATAATTCCCCATCATTGACAGATTTATTTTCCAAAGCCGTATATAAACGTTTTAACGCTTTTTTCGCTTCTTCTATTGCGGCTGTGCTGTAATTGAGTGGCGCTCGATAATGGGTTTGTAAAATAAAGAAACGTAGCGTTTCCCCATCATAGGCTTTTAAGACTTCACGCACAGTGAAAAAATTGCCCAAGGATTTGCTCATTTTTTCATTATCAATCTGAACAAATCCATTATGTATCCAAGTATTGACATGTTGATGTCCACAAGCGCCTTCACTTTGCGCGATTTCGCATTCATGATGCGGAAATTTCAAATCCATGCCTCCGCCGTGAATATCAAAATATTCGCCTAGAATTGTCTGGCTCATTGCACTACATTCAATATGCCATCCCGGTCGTCCTTCTCCCCATGGACTTTGCCATGCAGGCTCACCTACTTTTGCAGCTTTCCATAAGACGAAATCTAAAGGATCTTCCTTCGCTTCATTCACCGCGATTCTTTCGCCAGCGCGTAAATCTTCGATATTTCGGTTCGCTAATTTTCCATAATCTGGAAAACTCCGTACACGATAATAAACATCGCCATTTTCCGCACGATAGGCATGGCCTTTTTGAATAAGCGTTTCAATTAAATGAATCATATCCTCTATATGTGCGGTTGCTCGCGGCTCTATGTCTGGTCTAAGGCAGCCTAAAGCCGCCTCATCTTCATGCATCGCTAAAATAAATCGCTCTGTTAGCGCCTGAATAGGCTCTCCATTTTCATTCGCACGCGCAATAATTTTGTCATCAATATCGGTAATATTTCGAACATAACTTAGCTGATAAGATTCGCGTAAGTGTCGTGCTAAGGTATCAAACACCACCATGACTCGCGCATGCCCAATATGGCAATAATCATAAACGGTCATTCCGCAGACATACATTTTCACTTTTCCTGCTGTTATGGGTTGAAAAGTGCTTTTTTCGCGGGTAAGACTGTTATATAAACGCAAGTCGCTCATAAGATTTCCTAAAGTTTTCTGATACTATACGCGCTTATTTTAACGGAAGGAGCAAATAATGCGAAAGTTGCTTTTAGCTTTAGGGTTCGTTTCTCTACAGGTTTTAGCTAGCCCAACGGTTTTAATGAAAACCTCAGCAGGGGAAATGGAAATCGAACTTAATGAAAACGAAGCACCAAAAACCGTAGATAATTTTTTACGTTACGTCAAAGAAGGTTTTTATAATGGCACAACTTTTCATCGTGTCATTAAAGGTTTTATGATTCAAGGAGGTGGTTATGACGTTAATTATGAAAAACGTCCTACTCGTGGTCCAATCGCATCTGAAACGCAAAATGGACTAAAAAATGATCGCGGAACCATTGCGATGGCACGCACTAGCGACCCACATTCGGCAACCTCTCAATTTTTTATTAACGTCGTGAATAATGACTTTTTAAATCCTGGTGGTGCTGATGCTTATGGCTATACCGTTTTTGGAAAAGTCATTAAAGGCATGGATGTTGCCGATAAAATTGCAGCATTGCCTACCACAGCGGCCGGGCCATTCTCACAAGATGTACCAGAAAAACCAGTTATTATTGAATCTATTAAAATCTTACCTGAAGCAGAAAATTCTGCGGATAAAAAATAAAATTTATTGATAACAGAAGGAAACACTATGATTCGTTTACAAACCAATAAAGGAACCATTGATTTAGAACTTGATTACGAAAATGCGCCTATTACCGCTAAAAACTTTGAACAATACGTCAAAGACGGTTTTTATAATGGCACAATTTTCCACCGCGTTATTCCTGGATTTATGATTCAAGGCGGAGGCATGGAAAGCGGATTGCGTGAAAAAACAACGCGTGAACCCATTGAAAACGAAGCGACCAATGGCTTAAAAAATGACCGTGGCACTATCGCAATGGCACGTACACAAGACCCACATTCTGCAAGCGCACAATTTTTCATCAATCTAAAAGACAACGATTTCCTTAACCATAGCGGAAAAAGCCTACAAGGTTGGGGATATGCTGTTTTTGGAAAAGTCATTAACGGAATGGATGTTGTTGATGCTATTGCGGGCGTTAAAACTGGACGGATGGGCTATCACTCTGATGTTCCAACCGATGAAATTATCATTGAAAAAGCAGAAGTGATTAACGACTAATTTCTTCCTCTCAAGAGCGCGATATTACCGCGCTCTTGAATCATTTATCTCTCATGAATAACACACACTCTCTCTCATCTACACAACGCCCCATTATCTTTTTATCCGATATTCACCTTAACGAACATACGCCAGATATTACCCAAGCATTTCTAAACTACTTAGACACCTTAAATCCCCATCCGCCTGAAGCTCTTTTTATTTTAGGCGACTTATTTGATGCTTGGCTAGGCGATCGGTTAATAGACAGATATGCCGAACACATTGCAAAAGCGCTATTTTCCCTTTCCCAACGGTGTCCTATTTTTTTTCAGCGCGGTAATCGTGACTTCTTAATGAGCACAGAATATTGCTATCAAAGCGGTATGACATTACTTCCCGAAATCTATCAATTGAGCATTGATGGACAAAGCCTATTACTCACACACGGAGATTTACTGTGTACTGATGATATTGCCTATCAGCGTCTTCGCAAAATACTACAATCTGCACCATTCCGGCGCTTTGCAAATAAAATCCCTAGAGCGCTTGCTAAAAAGATTGCTAACTTTTTGCGTCGAAAAAGCAAAAAAGCAAACACTCAAAAATCCTCAATCCTCATGGATGTTACCCATACTACCGTCAAACAATGGTTTGAAAAAAGTCACGCCAATTTACTCATCCATGGACACACCCATCGCCCCGCTATTCATCATCTTTCAGCCCAACACACTCGCATTGTTTTGGGAGATTGGCAGCCAAATGGCAAAATTCTCATCTGGTATCAAGGAAAATATCAACTCACTTTTCCACATAATTTTGCTGTTTCAGACAACAATCCAAACCAATAAGCTAAAAAAGTTGCTATAAATTTCGCTATAATCTTACTAACTATTCATCTATAAAGAGGAGAACATATGAATAAGCCGACCAAGCTAGGAACTGTTGCTAATATCATGATTCCTAGCCCTGTTAAACTTCATCCCGACATTACGCTTATTCAAGCCGTTCATACCATGAGAGAAGTTGGCGCACGCTATCTACCTGTTGTAGATGACAGGGGCAACTATCTCGGTGGCTTTTCATCAATGACCATTATTCGCCTTTTGTTACCACAAAGCGTCAGCATCAAAGAAGGAAAAAATCCATTTGAACTCAACTTCATGAACACTACCATTGAAGAACTCAGAGAACGACTTGGTGAGCGAGGTCATGAACCTATTACAGAACATATTCTAAAAGACAAGCTTCCTGTCTGTACGCCAAATACCAGTATTATGGAAGCACTCAATATTCTATATAAATACCACTATCATGTTGTCATTACAGAAGAAGGTAGCCGTCGCTTTTTGGGCGTTGTCACCATTAACGGTGTGCTAGAACATATTTGCAAACAAGGATAACTTATGCATCCACAAACAGCCCATGATGCTCACGTCATTTTTGGTCTTAATCCAATGTGGCTTTCTGGCATCATTCTCGTCTTAGTTTATATCGTTTTAATTACCGAAAAAGTTAATCGTGCCGTTATTGCCTTAATTGGCGCCTTTTTAATGATTTATTGTGGCTTATTAAACCAACAACAAGCCATCGCAAAAGTTGATTTCAATACCCTATGGTTGTTAATAGGAATGATGATGTTAGTCAGTATTACTGCAAAAACAGGCATCTTCCAATATGTCGCCATTCGAGCAGCGAAAATAGTACGCGCAAACCCCGTCGGTATCCTTATCATGCTAACTGGTATTACCGCTGTTTTTTCTGCGCTACTTGATAATGTTACTACTGTTTTGCTCATTACGCCTGTTACTCTGCTCATCACCGAGCAGCTTAGAGTAAAAGCCTTTCCCTATCTCTTTGCGACAATTGTTGCCTCTAATATTGGCGGAACAGCAACCTTAGTAGGCGATCCACCTAATATCATTATTGGTTCAGCAACAGGGCTAAGCTTTGATAAATTCATTATGCACATGACGCCAATTTCCCTTATTATCTTAATTGCTCTTTGCATTGCCCTTTGGCTGATTTGCCGTAAACAACTTGTTACAACACTACGCCATCGCGCACAAATTATGCGTTTCGATGAAAAAGAAGCCATTAGAGACCTTTCCTTACTCAAAAAATCCGCTTTTGTCTTTTTGCTTGTCCTCATTGGTTTTATTATTGGTCATCCTCTACATATCGAACCAGGCACCGTTGCGTTATCTGGCGCTGCGCTCTTAATGTTACTGGCCTATGGAAAAGAGCCCGCAGAAGAGCAAGGCGAAGACATTCACCACACCTTTTCAGAAGTTGAATGGGTAACCATTTTCTTTTTTATGGGACTATTTATCATCGTTGGTGCTGTAGAACATAGCGGGCTACTCGAAGTCATGGGCGATAAACTCATTAGCGCAACCGATGGAAATGTTGAAAAAATGGCTTATGCCGTTCTTTGGGTATCTGCTATCTTATCTTCCGTCTTAGATAACATTCCATTTGTCGCCACCATGATTCCATTACTCGAAGCGGCAGGACAAAATATAGAGCCTAGCCAATTTGAAGCCGTTTGGTGGGCATTGGCATTAGGCGCTTGTTTAGGCGGAAATGGTACCCTTATTGGCGCTAGCGCTAACCTAACCGTTGCCGCTTTTGCCGAAAAAGCTAAACAACCTATCGGTATGGTGCAATATGCAAAATACGGCTTTGTTCTTATGCTTATCACCATCGTCTTCGCCCACGCCTACTTATGGCTAAGATATTTTTAAACAAACCACAACAGTCAATTTTATTCTCGTAAATAAAATTGACTGAAAATTTTACCCTATTTGAACAGCCCTTACGCGCTTAACTAACGGAAACCTTTGAAAAATTCCGTTTTATACTAATTTTTGCTACTAGTAGAAAAATTAACACTTTGATTTTAGTATATTTTTAAAATTTAAAAAATTGAACTTTCTCTATTTTATGTTTGTTTGCAAAGGTCTCTAACGGTATGCACTGAGATTTACTAGACATAAAAAAATGCTCGCAAAATGCGAGCATTAAAGAAACATTGGTCGGGGAGACAGGATTTGAACCTGCGACCCCTTGCACCCCATGCAAGTGCGCTACCAGGCTGCGCTACACCCCGACTAAGAGCGAAATATTATAATCAGAAAGGAAAAACATGCAAGCACCAAACACTCCTCTATGGCTATCAGCACAATGGGCAACAGATATACCTGTTATTGCTGGTGTTAGCTTAACCTCTTCTCCTTTTGCAAAAGAAGGATTTAACCTTGCGCATCATGTAGAAGACGACATTGACCATGTAATAGAAAATCGAAAAAAACTTTCTGAAGCAACCCATTTATCCGGTCAATGGCTATGGCTAAACCAAATTCATAGCACTACTGTTATTGAAGATAACCAATATAACGAACATAACAACTACGGAGATGCCATTATCAGTAGAAATCCTAAAAAAATAGCTACCGTTTTAACCGCTGATTGTGTTCCTATCCTTATTAGTAACCAAGAAGGAACAGAAGTCGCTGCCATTCATGCCGGTTGGAGTGGTATCTATCAAGACATATTGACAGCAACCCTTACAAAACTACATACACCAACAACTAAACTCTATGCATGGATAGGCCCATGTGCTAGTGCGCAAGCCTACGAAGTAGATGAAAACTTTTATCAACGATTTATTCATCAAGATAAAGCCTACCATTCTTATTTCCGATCAAATAGACCCAATCACTATCTGGCTGACCTAGTTGGTATGACAAAACATTTACTCATCCAAAATCAAATCTCCCCATCACACATTACTGGTGGCAACTTTTGCTCAATTAAAGAAGCGCGATTCTTTTCTTACCGAAGAGATGGAAAACTGTCTGGACGAATGGCAAGCTTTATCGCACCTAAAGCCGCATAGCTATAATAGTTAACCATAATTCTTATGAGACTTTTGCAAAACCCTAAAAACTCACTAATCTTTCTCTTGAGCCGATATATAGCAGGCTTCCCATAAAATGAATACAGTGCTTTGAGATAAGATACTGTTTTCAAGGTAGAAATTGAGTTAATGTTGTATGTATTTTTTGAGAAGTTGACTATAGAGAAAAAAACAATAACAACCTTCTTCCAACAAACCACCAAAAGCATTATTACCAAACACATCAATTGATTTCCTTTACTCAAGCTTCAAGCCGTTATTGACTGGAATCCCATACGCCAAAGCCTGCAACAATTCCGATACCGTCAGGAACATAGTGGACGCCCACCTTATTATGAACCACTAGCGATGTTTAAAGCTATCTTACTCGAGTAATGTCAAAACCTTTCAGACCCAGAGCTTGAACACAGCCTTGTTACTGAACCGCCCCGAGATAATCGGAGACTCATCAATCTGAGAGAATAAGACTATGAGTAGTAAAAGATATCCCCGGAAATGAAAGAAAGAGCTGGCCGTCTATAGTCAAAGGCTAATAAAAGAGGCACAGAAATTAGATCGCTATTCCAGTAATAGTACATGTGCTTACTTTATTCATCTATCTTAATACTGTAACTATTCTAGTAGCCTTTCACTATATACGTTACAGCGAAAGACTGAAAGAAGCCGGCATAAAGGCATCGGTAGGGCGAACCGGGGCGATGCTTATGACAATGCATTGGCAGAGAGTGTCAACGGACTGTACAAAGCGGAGATTATTAAGTATTACAAACCACAATGGCAAGGCTTAAGAGATGTTGAGCTGGCTACTTTGGAATCGGTAGACTGGTACAACAAAGAGCAACTTCACAGTACAATGGGTTATCTATCACCTTTTGAGTTTGAGAAAATGAATCATCAACTCCTAACTGCGTCAGGCATAGCAGTTTGACTCAAGTAATTAGGTCTCCAATAAAGTTGGGGCGATTCATATTGGTGCAATGACACAAGCTATGTGCGTATTGAATCCGGATTGCAATTAGTACGTAAAGTCTCCAGTGTAGAAGAGCCGATAGCGTTTAAAATTCTGTGTCATTCCTCTAAACTACTCAAAACACAAGGAATGACAGTATGCAAAACTTTGGCTTTAACAAAGCCTTAAAAGCTATCCAAGTAGGCAAACCCATCACAGGTACTGACGGAGTGCTTACCCCAGTAATCAAACAGCTAACTGAAGCTGCTTTATCAGCTGTCTATCCATTTCCCTAGTCGGTTAGATACTGTGATGAATCTTTAATTAACCTGACACAGAATTTTTAACGCCCTCTTTTATGGCGGATTAAAAAAAGTAGCTCACCAATGCGTTTAGTCTTATGGACAATCGTATTTGGATTATTCTGCTGTTTATTGCCGGTATTATGTAAAATTTGGTTTGGTATTGATATTATTAGTCCAGAAGTGTTATAGTCAAATCACTTATAATCCAATCTATCCAAAGCAGATATTAAAGAACAACTTGTAGTAGAATTATCAAAAACAAACTGAGCATATCCTATGACCTACTGTCGCCAATTCCGACAGAAAATTCTTAACGATATTGCTAATGGAGAAACTTGGCGCGCTGTTGCAAAGCGCTACAAGATCAGCAAATTCACCGTCTATAGCTGGATTAAAAATCCCCATCCTAAAGGCTTTACTGAGCGTAAGCCCTCAAAGATTGATGATGAAGCCTTGCTTAAGGATATTGAGCAGTATCCTGATGATTACCAATGGGAAAGAGCTAGACGTTTTAATTGCTCGCAATCAGCGATTTGTTATGCTCTAAAGCGACTAAAGATAACGCATAAAAAAAGATTAACCAACATCCAAAAACCGACACAGAGAAAAGAGAGCACTTTCAAGAACAAATAGTGGATAAGACCGCTCAAGAAAAACCGATAGTCTATCTTGATGAATGTGGTTTTAAAGCCTTTGCTCATAGACCTTATGGCTACAGCACAAAAGGACAAGTTTGTCATGGAAGTGATAACTGGCATTTAAAGAACCAGAGCAATGCGATTGGAGCCATTATCAATGGAGAATTGTTTGCCTTACGCTTATATAATGGTTCTATTAACAGTGATATTTTCTCTCATTGGGTGAGAGAAGCACTGTTACCTGAGTGACCTAAAAACAGTGTAATTGTCATGGACAATGCCGCTTTTCATAAACGCAGTGATATTCAAGCAATCATTGAAGAGCATGGGCATGAGATACTTTGGTTACCCCCTTATAGTCCAGACTTAAATCCTATTGAAAAGATGT
>NZ_LWHB01000052.1 GCF_001889065.1 Suttonella ornithocola
CAATGCCAGCTTTTCTATAAACGCAGTGATATTCAAGCAATCATTGAAGAGCATGGGCATGAAATAGTTTGGTTACCCCCTTATAGTCCAGACTTAAATCCCATTGAAAAGATGTGAGCTTGGATTAAGCAAATACGCAAAGAATGGCGGATGGATTGTATTGATACTTTATTCTTTTATCTGCTTTGGATTGGGTTGGGCTTTAGATGATTTCACTATAGTCGTACTGATAAGGAGGTTTTTTTAACAAAAAACGGAAAAAAGCAAGCTAAATGGATTGGCGAACATTTTCCTTACATTCCTAGCCATATTTTTGTTTCAGAATTTCCGAGGACACATCAAACTTCTGAACCACTCTCTATGCGATTTAAACTCACCCCTACTATTCGACCAGAGCTAAATGAATTTTCGCCTTTAGGACTATCGGTATTAGAGGGAATGAACGGTCGTCAGCGCGCTGAAGCTTATGAACATTATTGGACAACCGCTACCCCAGAAGCGCAAATTGGCGATGATGGCGAGGCTTTTGCAAGCCTTAACGAGAGAATTGAAACTTTTTTATCTCGTTTAGAAGATTATCCTAATGAAAGCGTTATTTTTGGACACGGTATTTGGATTAAGGTGCTGGCTTGGAAGTTACTTGGTTTTCCTATTCATGAGCAAGCCGATATGATTAAACTACGCCGCTTTCAGCATGCTTTTCCCACACCAAATTGCGGCGTTTTTTGTTTAGAAATTTTTAATGACACACAAATTGCCTTAAAAGCACTACCAAATCTTACACCACCAAGTGCTCAACTAAGTAGTAGTGGTTGGCATCTCTAAGATCTTAATAAAATAAAAAAGAGACGAAAATATCGTCTCTTTTTTCTAATGAACTAATCGTTGATAGCAAGTAGCTACTGTTGGAGGAATTATTTCTATTAGAATATTTGTTCTCGTACGCTCATTTGCTAGTTGTAAAAGCTGACTCGTGCTCATTCTCTTTGCCGCTTCTATGCTCGCACAATCGCATACTCTGATTTTATAGTCTTGCGCTTTAGCACCTAAAGTTAATTGCGCAAGATGCCATAATTTCTGTTTACCAAGATAACTATGGCATTCCTGATTCAGCATCCGAGCCGCTAAAGATTGTGTCATCCCCATATCTTTAGAGCTTGTACAGCCAACAAGTAGAGATAAACTGATTAAGAATAATACTGGTTTCATACTACTCGTTTTTGCGCCGCCTGAGCTAAGCGGGACAATAAGCTTTCTGTTTCTTCCCAACCAATACAAGCATCTGTAATACTTTGTCCATAAACCTCTGCTTTACCGTTAACCAATTTTTGGCTACCTGCTACTAGATGGCTTTCAACCATTACCCCAAAAATAGATTGATTGCCTTGTTCAATTTGGTTAGCTACATCTTCTCCAACTAATAATTGACGCTCATGTTGTTTCAATGAATTTGCATGGCTAAAATCAATCATAATTTTTTCAGGTAGTCCGGCTTTACGAAGTTTTTCTTCACAATCGGCTACATCTTGCGCACTATAATTTGGTGCTTTATTACCACCACGAAGAATAATATGTGCGTCTTCATTACCAGTTGTTTCTACAATAGCTGAGTGTCCAAATTTTGTAACCGATAAAAATGAATGTCCCGCGCGTGCTGAACCAATAGCATCTACAGCAATTTGAATATCACCATTGGTCGCATTTTTAAACCCAACAGGACAAGAGAGTCCAGAAGCTAATTGGCGATGCACTTGGCTCTCTGTTGTTCGCGCCCCAATTGCTCCCCAAGCAACCATATCAGCAATGTATTGTGGCGTAATCATATCTAAATACTCTACTGCTACAGGCATCCCCATTTCATTTAAATCTAATAGTAATTTACGCGCCATCCGCAAGCCATCATTGATTGCAAAGCTACCATCTAAAAAAGGATCATTAAGCAATCCTTTCCAACCAACAGTGGTTCGAGGCTTTTCAAAATAAACCCGCATGACAATTTCTAAGCTTGACTGATATTTTTCGCGCAAAGGTAATAGACGTTTCGCATACTCCAAAGCCAAGTTTGTATCATGGATAGAACAAGGACCAATAACAACTAATAGACGCTTATCATCTCCATGTAACATTTGATGAATACTATCTCTTGTATTTTGCGTTGTTTCTGAAGCAACTGATGTCAAAGGAAATTTTTCTAATAACGCGACAGGTGGAAGCAATTGGCGAATATTTTTAATGCGTAAATCGTCTGTATTTTTCATTTTATCTCCTAAAAAAAGTATTTAAATTACCGCATCTGCTGCTAGGATAATAGCCTATGAGGAAAAATCAAAGGAGTTATTATGAAAAACGATATTGTCATTATCGAAGGTCGCCGAACGCCATTTGTCCGTTCAAATGGTCGATTTGCTAACCATAGCAACTTAGAATTAGCTATTCATAGCGTCAACGCATTGCTAAATTCAACCCCTCTCCCGCCAGAAAAAGTTGATACGCTGATTTACGGACATGTTGTGCTTGATCCTCGTGTTCCACAACTCGCGCGAGAAATTGCTTTACAAACACCGCTTTCAGCTAGCACTAGAGCCGTTTCCCTCAATGATAACTGTATTAGCGCATTATCCGCCGCAGAATATGGCGTGTGGACTCTTCAAAATACCAATGCAAAATATGCCATTATTGGTGGTGTAGAAAGTATGAGTAATCCAGCATTAGGTTTTAAAGATAGCGCACGTAGAATATTTATGAAAGCGAATAAAGCAAAAACATTTGGCGAGCGTCTAAAAATCTTTGCAAAACTTCGACCACATCATTTTGCTCCCCAAGCACCCGGCGTAAAAGAGCCTTCTACAGGTAAATCTATGGGAGAACATTGCGAAGAAATGGTTAAGCAATGGAAAATCAGCCGAGAAGCACAAGACCAATGGGCATTTGAAAGTCAACAAAAAGCCGCCTATGCAACAGAAGTCGGCTCACTAAAAGAAGAAATTGCGCCACTTGATGGTCTAACTTTTGATGATACGATTCGCGGTGATACCACACTTGCAAAATTAGCGAAACTCCGCCCAAGTTTTGATAAAAGTTCCGCAGGTAGTATTACTGCTGGTTCTTCTAGTCCATTAACAGATGGAGCAGCTAGCGTTCTCATGGCTACCAGAGAGACAGCTGAAGCAGATGGATTAAAATCACTAGCGATTATCAAAGATATGGAGTTTGCAGCTATCGAACCTGATGAGGGACTATTAATGGCTCCCGCATTAGCGGTTCCTAGATTGCTTGCTCGCAATAATCTAACCTTAAATGATATAGATTTAATTGAGATTCACGAGGCTTTCGCCGGACAAGTATTATGCAACCTAGCGGCATGGGAAAACGGATGGAAAGAACCTGCCATCGGTAAAGCAGATCGCTCAAAAATCAATATCAATGGAGGCTCAATTGCTTTAGGTCATCCATTTGCGGCTACAGGTGCTCGAATTTTAACCACGCTTGCTCATGAGTTAGCTCGACAAAATAAACAATACGGGCTGATTTCTATTTGCGGTGCAGGCGCTACCGCAGGTGCTTTCTTACTAGAAAAAGCCTGATAACTTCCCGCTCTTCAACCGAAGAGCGATATTCCAATTTTTAACAACTATATGAAAAAAATATTAGTACTATCGCTTCTTTTATATACAACACAAAGTTATGCCGCTGATAAACTCAGTGTCATGCTTGATTGGTTTGTCAATCCTGACCAAGCACCTTTAATTATTGCGCAACAAAAAGGATATTTTACTGAGCAGAATTTAGAAGTTGACATCATAGAACCTTCTGATACCAGTCTTGCTCCTAAAATGGCTGCTGCTGAAAAAGTAGATCTCGCCTTTGATAGTCAGCCACAATTAACGGTTCAACTAAGCGAAGGACTACCGCTCATTAAAGTAAGTGCTATTATTGATTCGCCTTTAAATAATTTACTAGCGCGTAAAGACAGTGGAATAAAATCACTATCTGATTTTAAAAACAAAACCATTGGCTACTCAGTCGCGGGATACGATAGCGTCATCCTTGCAGCGATGTTAAAAAATGCTGGACTAAACCTTGATGATGTTAAAACTGTCAATATTAACTGGGCAATTACGCAATCCTTAAAAAGCCAGCAAACCGATGGCGTAATCGGTGCTTACCGAATATTTGAAAATATTGAACTTGCGCAGTCAGGTATCGAACCCATTGCTTTCTATCCCGAAAAGCATGGGATTCCACACTATGAAGAAATGATTTTAGTAGCAAATAAAAATAAAAGTAATGATCCACGTTTTAAACGCTTTAACCTTGCGTTAGAGAAAGCCGTTAACTACATTAAGGAACATCCTGAAGATGCTTGGAATAGCTTTATCAGCTACAAATCAGGGTTAGATAATGCACTTAACAAAGCCTCTTGGCAGGCAACCATTCCGCTTTTTGCTAATAATCCTGCTAAACATGATCCAGCACCATACAAAAAATTTAGCCAATTTTTAAAAGATAATGGACTTACCAAGACACTTATTGACGTTCCGTATTATCAACCATGATTTAAAATCATATTCACACATTCATTATCAATTATTATTTGATAAAAACATACCTTTAGATTAAACCAAACTTTGAGATAAAAATGAAAACAAAACGCGTACTTACTGGTATCAATACCACAGGAATTCCACATTTAGGCAATTATGTTGGTGCAATTCGTCCCGCAATTATTGAAAGTAAAAATCCTGATTTAGACAGTTTTCTTTTCTTAGCTGACCTCCATGCTTTGATTAAATGTCATGACCCCAAACTCATTCATGAATCAACACTTGCAATAGCCGCCACATGGTTAGCCTGTGGTCTAGATCCTGAAAAAGTTGTCTTTTATCGTCAATCAGATATTCCAGAAATTCCTGAACTAAACTGGATACTAAACTGCGTTTGTGCAAAAGGACTAATGAATCGCGCGCACGCTTACAAAGCTGCTATTGACGCAAACATGGAAGCCAATAATAGTGATTCTGACCATGGTATTTCCATGGGGCTATTTTGCTATCCTGTTCTTATGGCTGCGGATATTCTGATGTTCAATGCAACACACGTTCCCGTAGGGCGAGATCAAATTCAGCATTTAGAAATGGCTAGAGATATTGCGGCTCGTTTTAATCATCGCTATCAAGAAGTTTTTACCCTTCCTGAAGCTGTAGTTGATGACAACGTTGCCTTACTAACTGGCACAGATGGACGAAAAATGAGTAAAAGCTATGGCAATACTATCCCTCTTTTTGAACCAGAGAAAAAATTGCGCAAAGCTATTATGAAAATCGTTACCAACAGTCAAGCACCCGGAGAGCCTAAAAATCCCGATGACTCAACGATTTTTGATATCTATCGTGCCTTTGCAAACGAAGCTGAAATTGCACAAATGCGTACTGCTTATCAAGAAGGCATCAGCTGGGGAGATGCAAAACAAGCATTATTCGAACGAATTAACACCGAATTGGCTGAACCTAGAGAAAAATATCATGCACTCATTGCTAATCCGAAAGAAATTGAAAACACCCTGCAAAGAGGTGCAGAAAAAGCAAGAGAAGAAAGCCGTCCATTAATGGCAGATATTAGACAAAAAGTCGGAATTTATACGCTCTAATTTTTTCTTTAAAATTTTATCCCCTTAATAAAAGGATTTTCTTTAACACTTAAGGGGATAAAAAATACTTAAATACCACGTAACTAGAGAAAAAAAGAGAATAAAGCTTGCATAGAAATACATATTAGATATAATGCGCGCTCTTGAAACGGGTCGTTAGCTCAGTGGTAGAGCAGTTGGCTTTTAACCAATTGGTCGAAGGTTCGAATCCTTCACGACCCACCATAAACCCCCTCCTACTTAGGGTCGTTAGCTCAGTGGTAGAGCAGTTGGCTTTTAACCAATTGGTCGAAGGTTCGAATCCTTCACGACCCACCATCTAATTTTAAAAAACCTCATGAAATCTTCCTTAAACCCATTAGTCATTGGTTTAGGTAAAATTGGATCAAGCGTGGTAAATACGCTTGCTCAAAAAAGCATATCCGTCACTGGATTAGCCAGAAATCCCCGAATTCATTATCAGCTATTTACTCAAGCAGATTTTATCCAAGCTGACGCAAGCAATCTAGCAAGCAAAACTTTATTCCCTTTTAAACAAATTATAGTTATTGTGTCACCAGACAAACCTACTCCCGAAGGATATACACAAACATATTTAGCCATTGCTAAACAGCTTTCGGCTTATCATAAACAATTAAAAAACTTAGAGCATCTAATCTTTATCTCTTCAACCAGTGTATATGGGCAAAATAAAGGCGAATGGGTTGACGAAGAAACTCTCCCATTGCGACCAACCAAAGAAAACTCACAAATTCTTTTACAAGCTGAGCGTACCTTTACCGCTGCATTTCAAAATAAAGTCACAATTATTCGTCCAAGCGAAATTTATGGCATGGAACGTCTATATAGAATTCAACAAATACAAAAAAATAACCATTTCTCTTCTATGGAAGAAAAGTGGACCAATAGAATTATGGATAAAGACTTGATTAATATTATTATTCAAGTTTTGCTTTCTCCACACCCTAAAGCGCTTTATCTTGCTACTGACTATCAACCTGTAACCAATCTTCAACTAACAAAATGGTTATGTCACCGATTGAAGTACCCTACTCCAGAATTTTTCAAAAATCATATCACCAGCAGCGGGAAACGCGTTCACAGTAATATTCCACTTGCATGGCTTCAATATCCTGACTGGAAAAAAGGCTATAAAGAGATTTTAGATAAACTTTCTTTTTAAAATTTTAGTAGTGATTTGAAAAGTATGCTAAACATACTTTCTGTGCTTGGCTTCTGCTGGCTTTTTCCATAATGCCGTCTTTTATAGTCAAATCAACTAAAAAACAGGACGTTTTATAAACATTACCTTAGTGCTTCTGGCGGTAAATGGTGTTCTGTTTTTTAGCTGATTGCACTATAATCCTCTTTCTTGCTGGTAATCACAGTTCGAGACCTTTGCAAAAAAACATAAAATAGAGAAATTTCAATTTTTCAAATTTTGAAAACATATTAAAATCATGGTGTTAATTTTGCTACTAGTAGCAAAAATTAGTGTAAAACGGAATTTTGCAGAGGTCTCGGTTTGCTTGGCTGCTGTAGCCTTTATTAGCGTAGACAGTTGTACTTACGTTTAGGTTTTCTAGTAATGACTCAAGATGCTGGCTTTCATGTTCGTTAGCACTGCCGACGTGCAGCTGTTCGATGTAGCCGTCTTGGTCTGCCAGGACGTGTTTTTTGTAGCCTAGAGAGTATTGTCCTTTTTTCTTTGTCCAGAGGGCATCTAGGTCTTTACTGGCTAGGGTTGGTTTGATTGTGCCGTCTTCTCTTGTTTCTATCGCTTTCTTTTGTATGCTGCTTGCGCTTTGGATGATGGTAGCATCAACAATGGCGGTTTCGGCTTTTTCGACTTTCAGTCCTTTAGCTTCTAATTCTCAGTTAAATAGGGTAAGTCACTTTGGCAAAGTACCACTTTCGCTAAGCCAGTTACAGTAGTGGCAAAGGGTGCTGTGGTCAAGTGTGTATGCTTCATCAAAACTACAGAAAGATAAAAATCTAGGCGGGTAATGAGGCTGTATTCAAGCTCAAGATCGGAAAGGTTATACCATTGCCCCAGTAAGATAGCTTTAAACATGCTCAATAGCGGGTAGTTTATCTGCCCTCGCTTGTTCGCGCGCTGTTGCTGGTTTTTCTGCTCAACTAGGTAATGCTCTATCAATTGCCAGCCTATCACTCTTGTCAGTTTGAGTAAGGGATAACGGTCTATGTGCTTATTTATCATGCTTTCGGCGCTATGCTAAAAAAACTGCTCATCATTGCTCCCTTTTTACTTCAATCAGAGTGGTAATTTGAAAGATTTTAATTTTTTTGCAAAGGTCTCTATCTGATTGAGTATGTTTACTCAGATAACAGTACAGAATACAAAGGTAGGTTAGTGCATAGTTTTATCAAAGTCTGTACTGAACCGCCCCGGAATGATCGGAGACTCATCAATCTGAGAGAATAAGACTATGAGTAGTAAAAGATCCCCCCGGAAATGAAAGAAAGAGCCGGTCGTCTACTGATCAAAGTTGAATACGATTACCCATCAAGATGGGCGGCTATTGAGGCTATTACATCTAAAATCGGCTGTAGTAGTGAGACGTTGCGAGCTTGGGATAACAAACATGCAGTACTGGCAACCCCTGAAGCTGTACAGGCACAAGATGCGCTTGAGCGGATAAAAATCCTTGAGCGTGAAAACCGTGAACTGCAACGCAGCAATGAGATCTTGCGCAAGGCAGTAGCTTTTTTCGCACAGGCGGAGCTCGACCGCCCATACAAACGATGATCAACTTTATCGAGCAATATCAGCCGTGTTATGGTGTTGAAGTAATCTGCACGGTATTGCCGACTGCACTCTCTACCTCACCGGCATCAAGATCAGATGAACCATCCTGAGAAACGCTCGGCACGAAACCGTCGTGATCAACAGAGGCTGATACCGATCAAACAGATATGGCAGAACAGTCAATGTCGTTACGGCGCACAAAAGGTATGGCGTCAGCCGTGATAGAAAAAAGCCCGTCTATCTGGGTAGTGAAACACTGCAATATGCTGGTGATTTGGTCAAGCGACACCAATCAGCTATGGGTTGCAGAC
>NZ_LWHB01000053.1 GCF_001889065.1 Suttonella ornithocola
AAGGACGTGAAAAATACATTTTGCATGATGGTCCACCGTATGCAAATGGTTTGATTCATGTGGGACATGCGTTAAATAAAACGTTAAAAGATATTATTACCAAATCGCGTCATTTATTAGGCTATGACAGTCCTTATGTGCCAGGTTGGGATTGTCATGGTTTACCGATTGAGCAAAAGGTTGAGCAAAAAATTGGGAAGCCAGGTCCTAAAGTAAGTGCTTCTGAATTTCGTGCGGCTTGTCGCAATTTTGCAGCAGAGCAAGTGGAACTTCAAAAAGCAGGCTTTATCCGTATGGGGATTTTTGGTTATTGGGATAAACCTTATCTCACCATGAATTTTGATACGGAAGCCGGTATTGTGCGAGCATTGCGCGATATCGTGAAAGGTGGACATGTTGTTCAAGGGTTTAAGCCGATTAACTGGTGTTTTGAATGCGGTTCATCTTTAGCAGAAGCGGAAGTGGAATATCAAGATAAGCAATCTTATTCTATTGATGTTCGCTTTGCGGTAAATGATGTTGCTGATTTGCTGAAGCGGATGAATGCAACAGTCAGTCCTGATGCGGTGGATGTGATTATTTGGACAACCACACCATGGACGTTGCCAGCAAACGTAGCGGTATCTGTGCATCCTGAGTTTGACTATGCGTTAGTAGAAACAGAAGGGCGTTTCTTTATTGTGGCAGAGGAGTTGATTCCTTCGCTAAAAGAACGTTGGAAATCAGAATCAGATTGGACAATTCATGCGCGTGCAAAAGGGGCGGATTTAGATAAAGTTTGGTTAAAGCATCCGTTTATTGAGCGTGATGTTTTAGTGATTAATGGTGAGCATGTTACGCTTGATGCAGGTACAGGTGCCGTTCATACCGCACCCGCGCACGGGGTAGAAGACTTTGAGGCCATTCGTCGCTATCCAGAATTGGAAATGGTGAGCTATGTGATGGGTAATGGCGTATTCGCTAGCGACACGCCTTTATTTGCGGGTGAGCATATTCATAAAGCAGAACCTAAGATTCTTGAAGAGCTAACCGCGCGAGATCGTTTGGTCAATGTGAGTAAGATTACGCACAGCTATCCGCATTGTTGGCGGCATAAAACTCCGACAATTTTCCGCGCGACTTCGCAATGGTTTATCAGTATGGATAAAAACCATTTACGCGAAACGGCATTAAACGGTTTAGAAAATGTACGTTTTACTCCAGAGTGGGGGCGTCCTCGTTTAACCAATATGATTGCCGGTCGTCCAGATTGGTGTATTTCCCGTCAACGCTATTGGGGCGTGCCGCTATGTTTTGTGGTGCATAAAGAAACGGGTGAGTTGCATCCTAATATTGTCGATATTATGGATAAAGCAGCAGATAGGATTGCTGAAAGTGGTATTGAGGCATGGTTTGAGTTGCCGTTAGAGGCACTCGTGCCGGCGGAAGATGTACCAAATTATGAAAAGCTGAATGATGTATTAGATGTTTGGTTTGATTCCGGAACAACGCATTTTGCCGTTCTTCGTCAACGACCAGAGTTGAGTTATCCAGCCGATTTATATTTGGAAGGCTCTGACCAACACAGAGGTTGGTTCCACTCTTCTTTGTTGACGGGTAGTGCGATTGATGGTCGTCCGCCGTATAAAGGTTTATTGACGCATGGATTTACGGTTGATGAACAAGGGCGCAAGATGAGTAAATCTTTGGGAAATGTCGTTGAACCGAATGCCGTTATTGAGCAAATGGGCGCGGATATTCTACGTTTATGGGTATCATCCGCAGATTATTCAGCAGAAGTGAGCTTGTCTAACAATATTTTGAAACAGCGTGCCGATGCTTATCGCCGAATTCGCAATACTTGCCGCTTTTTACTTGCAAATTTACATGATTTTGACCCGAAAGTGCATCAAGTACCAGTAGAGCAAATGGTAGCTTTAGATCGCTATGCAATGGCTGCCGCAGCAGAGTTACAAGACAAATTGAAGCAGCTGTATGAGAATTATGAGTTCCATACGATTTATCAGCTATTGTTTAATTTCTGTTCTGTGACAATGGGTAGTTTCTATTTAGATGTGATTAAAGACCGCCAATATACGGTTGCGACTAATGCTGTTGCCCGTCGTAGCGCGCAAACGGCGATTTATCATATTCTAGAAGCGATGGTTCGTTGGTTGGCGCCGATTTTATCTTTCACCGCAGAAGAAATTTGGCGGCATTTACCTGGCGAGCGAGAAGAGTCCGTCTTTTTAACAACTTTCTATGAGCAACTTCCTAGCCTAGACGGTAGCCAATTCGCTATGTGGGAATGGCAACGCTTTTTAGAAATTCGTGAAACGGTTAACGCAGCGTTAGAAAAAGCACGTAATGAAGGTGTTTGTGGTTCTGGATTAGAAACGGTAATTAAGCTTACCGTTCCGGCGGATGAATATGCGCTATTGAAAAAGTTTGGCGATGAGCTGAAGTTTGGCTTTATTGTTTCTGCGGTTTCTTTTGAGCAAGGAGAAACTCGTTCAGTAGCGGTGATGAAAGCGGAAGGAGCTAAGTGCGAACGTTGCTGGCATGTGTTACCAGAAGTCGGCGAAAATACTGAACATCCAACGCTTTGTCATCGTTGTATTGAAAATATCGAAACAGAGGGCGAAACGCGTCAATTTCTATGAGTAAACTGTTTTCCCTCATTATGGCAGCAGCGTGGTTTGCTGCCGATTACTTCAGCAAAGAATGGGCGTTGACAACGCTTTCGCAACACAGTATTCAAGTCAATGATTGGATGAATTTTCGATTGGCATTTAATCCCGGTGCGGCGTTTAGCTTTTTAGCAGGACAAGATGGCTGGCAACGTTGGTTTTTTGCGGCTTTGGCAGTTGTGGTTTCTTTGTGGTTGTTATATTCACTCATGGTGGACAAGCTAAGCATTTTAAGCCGAATTGGCTATGCGGCAATTTTAGGCGGTGCAGTAGGCAATCTTTATGACCGCTTAATTCATGGTCATGTGATTGATTTTATTCAATGGCATTATCAGAACCATTATTGGCCGACGTTTAATATTGCTGATGTTGGCATTACAGTTGGTGTTGCGACGGTCATTCTTGATGGTTTATTCAACCGGAAAGCCTCTCGAAAGTATTGATATAGTGAAATTACTTATCACCAAACGCTAAAAAACATATAGTTGAATTAGCTAAAAATAGGATAGTCTGTCGCTCTTAACTAGCACCTTGGCGGTAAATAATGTTCTGTTTTTGGCTGATTGCACTATATAGTAAAAGGCTAATAAAAGAGCTGCAGAAATTAGATCGCTATTCCAGTAAAGTATGTGTGCTTACTTTATTCATCTATCTTAACATTGTAACTATTCTAGTAGCCTTTCACTATAGCTAAACATCTTTAATTCGCATACATCGTTCGTTGATTTGCCTTACTTCACTAAAGTGTGTTGTCTGCGGTTTATATTCTTATGTGTGCGTTAAAATCATTTATAGTGCAATCATCTAAAACCCAACCCAATCCAAAGCAGATAAAAGAATAAAGTATCAATACAATCCATCCGCCATTCTTTGCGTATTTGCTTAATCCAAGCCCACATCTTTTCAATGGGATTTAAGTCTGGACTATAAGGGGGTAACCAAACTATTTCATGCCCATGCTCTTCAATGATTGCTTGAATATCACTGCGTTTATGAAAAGCGGCATTGTCCATGACAATTACACTGTTTTTAGGTAACTCAGGTAACAGTGCTTCTCTCACCCAATGAGAGAAAATATCGCTGTTAATAGAACCATCATATAAGCGTAAGGCAAACAATTCTCCATTGATAATGGCTCCAATCGCATTGCTCTGGTTCTTTAAATGCCAGTTATCACTTCCATGACAAACTTCTCCTTTTGTGCTGTAGCCATAAGGTCTATGAGCAAAGGTTTTAAAACCACATTCATCAAGATAGACTATCGGTTTGTCTTGAGCGGTCTTATCCACTATTTGTTCTTGAAAGTGCTCTCTTTTCTCTGTGTCGGCTTTTGGATGTTGGTTAATCTTTTTTTATGCGTTATCTTTAGTCGCTTTAGAGCATAACAAATCGCTGATTGCGAGCAATTAAAACGTCTAGCGCTTTCCCATTGGTAATCATCAGGATACTGCTCAATATCCTTAAGCAAGGCTTCATCATCAATCTTTGAGGGCTTACGCTCAGTAAAGCCTTTAGGATGGGGATTTTTAATCCAGCTATAGACGGTGAATTTGCTGATCTTGTAGCGCTTTGCAACAGCGCGCCAAGTTTCTCCATTAGCAATATCGTTAAGAATTTTTTGTCGGAATTGGCTGCAGTAGGTCATAGGATATGCTCAGTTTGTTTTTGATAATTCTACTATAAGTCGTTCTTTATATCTGCTTTGGATAGATTGGATTATAAATGATTTGACTATAATTGCCCAGATTCAAATTGTTGTCGTGCACCGGGAAAATTAGCCCCACCAGCAATTAAGTAATAATCATTTGAAAAACCTGAATAAGCACCGGCTAGACCTTCTTGTGGAACATCTGTTGCTGAATTCGGTAAGTTAGGTAATGCTTGCCAAGAAATACCTTTATCTGTAAAAGTTGCACGTGCTGCTTCTGCGGTTCTAAGTCCAGGCTTAACCTCTCCATTAGCAACAATTAAAGTATCGCCTTCAGCGGCAACAGCTGCACCAGCTCTGCCTGAAAAAGGTAATGCACCTTCGTTATACCAACGGTTTTGCGAAGGTTCATAACTAAACAACTGCGTATTAAAAAAATAATCTTGTGGTCGCTGATTAAAATACGCTGTCATTACAGACTTTTGCTTAGCCTCATCTTTACCAGCTGCCGTGTAGTCTTGGAAATAACCATTAAAAATAGAAAGATTAGACCCACCAATAAAATAAATCTTATCTCCTTTTGTCGCAGCGACGGTTCCAACCAAACCTAAAGGAGAGCGGGTAAGCAATTTTTTCCAAGTTTTCTCAGCAGGCTGATAAACATAAGCATCATTGACCAACTGTAGCTCACCTTTTTCATTTTTTTGCAAACCACCAAATACATATAGTTGCCCATTATCTGCTGCAATTACTGGTTGACTACGCTCTCCCCCCGGAAAGCTAGGAAGCTTTTCCCAATCTGCCTTATCTTGAGCGAGATTCAGGGCATAAAAGTCTTCCCCTAAAGATCCTAGCCCAACATAGACAACATCTCCAATCAATGCCCCTCCACCATCTTTAAATCCTTTTGGCAAATCGGGATAAGTATTTGCATTTGCTGTCATTGCAGTAACCACCAAAGTTGCTAAAAAAGTCTTTTTCATTTTTCCTCCAGTTTTTGCTTTTAATTTGCAAAGACTATTAAAAACGAAATACGCTTTAAAAACAATAGCTATTCCTTATTATTTAATACTTACATCTGGAATTCTAGAGACGATAGACAGTTTGAGACCTTTGCAAAAAACATAGAATAGAGAAATTTCAATTTTTCAAATTTTGAAAATATATTAAAATCATGTGTTAATTTTTCTACTAGTAACAAAAATTAGTGTAAAACGGAATTTTGCAAAGGTCTCAGTTTAATTTAGCCAACAGTTTCACATCAAAAAATGAAATTGTTATCAAAAATTATTTACGAAACTACCGATTAACACGCAAATCAAGAATATTTACCGCTTAATTTCTCAATAAATCAATCAGATATTTTTAGCGAGTGAATTAGCATATCCTTAGCAAAATACCGCCCTATTACCGACCGAATAAATTAGCAACCATCTCCGCTCGCTCTTCATCAAAACCTTTCTCACCCAAACGCGCAGCGAGTGCATACTCTCCGCTTAATCCTTGCTGATGAGCAACCGCTTGCCAACCTTGCAAGCGCTGCTCATCTGTTAACGATTTTTTTAACACTATTTCATATTGCTTTTTACAATCTTTCTTATCCATTGCCTTTTATCCATACTATGCGGATTGATTATCTGCTCGTTATAATAAAGGAGAATTTTTAAAGAGGAAAAACAATGAAGCATCAAGACAGTATTCATACACCAGCGCCAGAAACGCAAGGATTTGCTTTCGCACATACTATGCTACGCGTTAAAAACTTAGACAAATCCTTAGAATTCTATACAGGTGCATTAGGCATGAGTGTTGTTCGATTAAACGATTACGATAATGGAGAGTTTAGCCTTTGTTTTCTCACTTATTTAGCACCAAATGAAATGGTGCCAGAAGACGAAGCAGAAAAACGCCATTGGCTAGCCACTCGTCAAGGTGTTTTAGAACTGACTCACAACTGGGGAACTGAAAAACAATCAGACTTTTCTTATCACACAGGTAATGGCGAAACTGGCGGTTATGGTCATATCGCAATTAGCGTCCCAAACTTTGATGCGGCAATTGCATGGTTAGATAAAAATAACATTCCTTTTAAAAAGCGTCCTGAAGATGGCAGAATGCGCGATATTGCGTTCGTTTATGACCCTGATGGCTACTGGGTAGAAATTATCAAGCAACGTAATGACTAATCACAAAGCATCAAAGCAAACTAATTTAAGGGGTTAAGAATTAACCCCTTTTTCAATCAACGAAATTAACACAAAAATACCTTAACACCCTCTTTTCAAAGTATCTATTCTGAAAAAGATAAAAGATTTTATTGTATTGTGGACTTATTCAACTATGAACTATCTATTTTTTAGCATTTGTTTTAGCGTTGCTGCCTCTGTATTGCTCAAAATAGCTCGTCATCATCAGTTATCGCTTTCACAAATTGTTTTTGCCAACTATCCCATTGCAGCTTTATTAACCTACTTTATTATTCATCCACAGCTAGGACAGCCTGAAACCTATCTCTCTCATTGGTGGCTATTTCTCTCACTCGGTATTTTACTGCCCAGTATTTTTATTACCTTAGGTAAAGCCATTCAATATAACGGTATCGTTAGAACCGATGCCGCACAACGCTTATCTCTCTTGATTAGTAGCATTGCTGCCTTTTACTTATTTCATGATCAACCGACTACTGCCAAACTGATTGGGATTGGATTAGCCTTTCTTGCACTCTTTTGCTTGCTCTTTAAAAAAGGCGAATTTCAAATCCAATCCGGTGGTAGCTTATGGTTATTTGCAGTTTGGTTAGGTTACGGCATTATCGACATATTACTTAAAATCCTTTCCAAACAAGGCATCGCGACTTATAGCGCTTTATTCATTATTTTCACTATTGCGACTGGGCTGATGCTAATTTATCTATTAGCGCAAAAGAGCAACTTTCATTTTTCTTCCTTACTCATTGGCGGACTACTCGGCATACTCAACTTTGGCAATATTTATACCTATATTCGCGCCCACCAAGCCCTTGCGCAACAAACAGCAACCATCTTTACGCTCATGAATATCGGCGTTATCGTTTTAGCAACCCTTATCGGATTAACTTTCTTCCGTGAAAAAATCAGCCGAATTAACTTAGCCGGATTACTCATTGCCATTGTTGCTATATTCATCCTCTATCAAGGACATTTTTAATGACAACTTTTGCACAAAGACTCATCCATTGGCAACGACAACACGGTCGACATCACCTACCTTGGCAAACCAATGACCCTTACCGCGTGTGGCTCTCAGAAATTATGCTCCAACAAACGCAAGTAACCACCGTTATCCCTTATTACTTACGTTTTATTGAGCATTACCCAACCGTTATTGATTTAGCCAATGCCAAACAAGATAACATTCTTGCGCTATGGTCAGGACTCGGTTACTACGCTCGCGCTCGCAATTTACACCATGCTGCACAACAAATTCGCGACCAATATGCCGGAGAATTTCCCCGCACACGCAAAACATTAGAAACCTTAAAAGGAATTGGGCGAACCACTGCCGCAGCTATCTGTGCTTTTGCCTACGGACAAAAAGAAGCCATTTTTGACGGTAACGTCAAACGCGTTCTCTCGCGACATCAAGCCATAAAAGGCGAAGTCAATCCTCAAAAAACGCCTGCTTTATGGCGCCTTGCAGAAAATCTCCTTCCTGATAACCCTCAAGATATCCAAGCCTACACACAAGGACTTATGGATTTAGGAAGCTTAATCTGTACGCGTGGTCAACCAAAATGCGAGCGATGCCCTGTCGCAACAGATTGTCGAGCCTATTTAGCGGGACAACCCACCGCCTATCCTGAGAAACGCCAAAAACAACCCAAACCTGAAAAAGAAGGTTATTTCCTATTCATTACGACCACGGATAACCGTATCCGCTTAGAAAAACGACCAGAAAAAGGCATTTGGGGTAACCTTTGGGCATTTCCATGGTTTGAGTCCTTATCTGCACTACATCAATATGCCGAAGAACATCACCTTCAAATTAGCGAACACCCCCCTTTAGAACATACGCATCACTTTACCCACTATACCTTGCATCTACATATCTATCCGGCACAAACACATTCTCCACCGACTGACAAACAGCGAGACACTACCGCCACCGAACGCCAACAATTAGCTATTCCTACTCCAATCAAATTAATTATCCAATCATAAAAAACCCTCTCTGAGAGAGGGTTTTTTATAAACAAGTAATAAAACTGATAACATTTACATTTCTATCAATCTTCTTCCTCGATAAACTCAACTATTTCATTTAATGCTTTTAACAAACCATTTTCTGTAAAAGGTTTAGTTAAAAATCCGCTAGCGCCTAATTCTAATGCTTCCAATCCTGTCGCCTCATCATTAAGGGCAGAAACCACTAAAATTTGTACGGAAGGATGAACTTCTAATAACTTCGGAATTGTTTCTATTCCATCCATTTCTGGCATAGTTAAATCTATAGTTACAATATCTGGTTGATATTTTTTACAAAGATCTATAGCTTCTTTACCATTTTTAGCCATACAAACCACTGAAAACTGCTCTTCTGTTGTTCGGCTAATTCGATTACGAATAATCATTGAATCATCAACAATCATTAAACGATACATAATCACTCTCTATTAATTATCAAAATCATGCTGAAGGGAACATAAAATCAAAACGCGTACATTCTCCAGTTTTTGACTGAATTTGCATTTTACCACCCAACGATTTTATGCGGTCTTTCACAACATCCATACCTACGCCACGACCCGCATCCTCTGTACTCTCTACTTGAGTTGAAAAACCAGGTAAAAAGATGGCACGAAATAAAGTCTTTTCATCTAAATTTTCTGCTGCTATTGGGCTACAGATGCCTTTTTCAATAAGTCTTGCTCTAATAGCTTCTTTATCAATTCCTGCACCGTCATCTTGTATTGTAACCTGATAACTATCAGCTTTTTCCGTCAAAGAAATTATGATATGACCTATTTCTTCTTTTCCTTTTGCTATCCGCTCTTGAGGAATTTCTATACCATGAACAATCGCATTGCGTAGCATTTGAATAATAATTTCCTTCAAACGATGCTGTACATCATCTGAAAATAAAACATTTTCAAATCCTTGGATAGTAATTTTAACTTTTTTATGGTTACGCTCAGCAATTTGTTGAGCAAAGTTCTTAAGTGTTATTTCCAAACTATTCGCATTACTTTGAGCATTATTACCTACTGAAAAATGCATATCTAAAAGACGAGTACGAATTCCATTTAGCTCAGTTGTCAAACGGAAAAATTCTTCTAGTAAAATCGTTATTCTCAAGAAGTCATTACCCGTAATATTGGGTTTATTGCTGAGGAGTTTTAAATGATTTTCCATTTCTTCAGCAATATCTACAAACCCTGTCAGTTGTAATGCTGAAGCTTCACCTTTAAAACTGTGAACTTCACGGAAAATCATTTGATTTTTCTTCTCTAAGATATCTAGCGTATTACCTTTTTTCTGTAAAATTTCATTGATTTTATCAGACATACGTTCTGCATTTTTCATAAAGCTCGCTAGAATATTCGGTTCAATTTTTAATAATTTCATTAACATATCAAATTGAGCTTCATTTTGCTTACGCTCTTTTTCTAATCTTTGCTCCATCTCTACGGACTCTGTAATATCAGAGATGCTAACCAGTGCATGAACTATTTTTTTCCCTTCATAAGAACGCGTAAAGTTGAATCTTAAATAACGCTCTGATTCATCATTATTATCTTTAATCACTAATCGACGAAGCGGATTTAAATCTCCAATCAAATTTTCCCGTGTTTTGCGATTAAAGAGTTGTTTAATAAAACGGCGAACATTAATAATATCGGTTTCGCCAATTAAATCATGTAAAACATCATCAAGCTTTCTTCCCGTAAGATTTCTAATTGGGAAAATATCTCTTAACTTACGCGACTGCTGCTCGCCAATAACATAATTTTCATCAATCAAGAATAAGCCTTCTGTAATTGTATCCATAATTTCTGTAGTTTCGCGCCGCGATTTTGCTAATGCTACATCTGATTGCAACAAAGCTCTTAATGATCTAAAAACAATGAAAAAGAAAATAGATAACGCAATAATAATACCAATAATTTGAATTAACTGAATAAATTTTGCCTGACTTTCTGCTTGCACTTGTAATGCAGTAGAAACATCATCTAATTCTAATAATAAGCGAGTGGTATAAATACGCGCATAATCTGTTGCAAAGGTCACTACATTAGATTGAATATTGTTATTTTGATAATCGTTAATAAAATGATCAATCATCCCTTGGAAAGGCATCCATATTTCTCGTACTCGCTCTAAATTCTTTCTTGCAGAGGGAATTTCAATAGCAGCAACTTTAAGTTGTTCTCCATCTAAACTGAATAAGCTCCCTCCATTTTGAAGTACATCCAATACTTCACCAAAACGTTTTTTTGAAGCTGAAAGTGCATTAAATTGTTTAAAAATCTCTTTTTTTAATTCCTGAGTATCAATTCTATCTTCATCCTTATTAGCAATAGCTAGGCTAATATCCGTTAAATTTTTCGCAATATCTTGAATGAGACCAGATTGCTGAGAAGCAATATTAATAGCGTTTGCAGAATCTGCGACTTTAAAAGATTGATAATAGTTGAGTAAAAGAATTGATAAGTTAAAAATAAGGAATAAAACAATTGAAATAATAATTTCTTGATACTTTTTTAAGCTAGATGCCCATTCAAATCGTTTTTTTTGCTGCTCAGCATTTAAAGCCAATTCTGCCATGATGTATTCTCCCCTATTTATTATCGATTAAGTGATAAGGAATCAAGATAGTTTGATATTCCATCTTATAATCTATCCCTTCAGTAGCCCGATGATTATGCGCAAGATTTGCTACTACTTGCAAAGCGACCTCTGCTTGTGTTTTAGCATCATTTAGAACGGTTCCAGCCAATTCTCCTGATTTTAATAAAGCTAAAGCTTGCGGTGTAGCATCAATTCCAAAAACAGGTTTTTTTATCCCTGCTTGCTTTAGTGCCTCTAATGCACCAATTGCCATTGTATCGTTATTCGCTAAAATCACCTCAATATCTTGAATTAAACCTTGCTCAATCCAAGAACGGGTAATTTCATTTGCTATATTGGCTCTAAATGAAGCTGATTCCAAAGCTATTTGTTGAGTCTTATGCGCTAATTCTGGATAGCTACTCATCGTACCAATAGACCATTTTGTACGAGCAATAGCACTAGGATTTCCTTCAATCCCTGTTAACATTGCAAATTGAATCACCCCATCTTTATTCTTATCCCATTCTGGATGCTGTTTCCATTGTTGAAGAACATCCAATCCCTGCAATACTCCCCCTTGTACAGCATCACCGTCTAGAAAAACCGCTTTATCATAGGAGAATAAAACATTTTGTGCTGGACTACGGTTATAAAAAACGACAGGAATTTCTCTTGATCGAAGTTTTTCAATAACTTTATCCGCTTGCTTAACATCTACCATATTGATAATAATGGCTTGAACACCTTCATTTAACATCTTATCAAGTTCAGTAAACTGAATTTCTTGATTATTTTCTGCATCAGCAGCCAATACTGTTAACTCTGGAATTGCTTTCCCATAATTTTGAAAGCTTTGATAAGCTTCAGCAAAAAATGGGTTTGCTGTTCCGCTAATTAATACACCCACCGCAGTTGGTGGAAAACTGGTCTCTTCTTTTTTCTGCTTAGAGAACAAATTATGAATTTGTTCGCACCCTATCAAAGAAAAGCATAATAACCCTAATAAGTATTTTTTCACTAATAGTCCTTCGGCTAAAATTAAACATACAATAGTATGGAAGATTACACTTCCATCTATTGTTAAAATGGTTTGCTACCTCCTTGGCTTTATAAAGTTACCAAAATTACAGCTACACTTCATTCCAATAACTTTTAGTCCTGTATTATTTTTAACATAAATAAATAAATAAATAAATAAATAAATAAATAAGATAGAATAATATTTCAATTTTTACAAGCATTTAGAAAAAATATAATAAAAAATATTTTTATAACTTCAGCGCTAAGGCTATAGTTAAAGGCTAATAAAAGAGTTACAGAAATTAGATCAAGACCTTTGCAAAAAAACATAAAATAGAAAAATTTCAATTTGTTAAATTTTAAAAACACATTAAAACAATAGTGTTATTTTCTACTAGTAGCAAAAATTAGTGTAAAACGGAATTTTGCAAAGGTCTCAGATCGCTATTCCAGTAATAGTATGTGTGCTTACTTTATTCATCTATCTTAGACACTATAGTGCAATCATCTAAAACTCAACCCAATCCAAAGCAGATAAAAGAATAAAGTATCAATACAATCCATCCGCCATTCTTTGCGTATTTGCTTAATCCAAGCCCACATCTTTTCAATGGGATTTAAGTCTGGACTATAAGGGGGTAACCAAACTATCTCATGCCCATGCTCTTCAATGATTGCTTGAATATCACTGCGTTTATGAAAAGCGGCATTGTCCATGACAATTACACTGTTTTTAGGTAACTCAGGTAACATGCTTCTCTCACCCAATGAGAGAAAATATCGCTGTTAATAGAACCATCATATAAGCGTAAGGCAAACAATTCT
>NZ_LWHB01000054.1 GCF_001889065.1 Suttonella ornithocola
GCTAACCCCCATTCAGCTATAATCCAAACAATCATTTTTGATCATAAAACCCTTTTTTCCCCGCTCTTTAACAACCGAATAAAAAACAAATACTTGCAACAAGCAAAAAAACAAAAGGTCAACCAACAAAAAACCTTTAAAACCCTTGTGGCAAGTGCATCAAATCGAATAAAATTCGAGTTCCCCGCCGCATAGGCGGCTTAGAAAACCAACCAATTTCTTAACTCAGATGGCATTGTGTTCCCCGCCGCATAGGCGGCTTAGAAAACCAACCAATTTCTTAACTCAGATGGCATTGTGTTCCCCGCCGCATAGGCGGCTTAGAAAATCTTATTTTCTGCGCGATAGACCATTTGTCTGTTCCCCGCCGCATAGGCGGCTTAGAAATTACTTTAAATTATTCCTTTCTTAATCGTTAGCTGTTAAACCTTAGATAAAAATTCGCCTTTGCTAGACAGACGTGTTACCCTCAAAACCTGATTTTGTTTCAAAAAGGAAATCTTATGCCGATAAAAAAAGGCGATAAAGTTCATATTCACTACACCTTAACCAATGATGCCGGTGAGGTTTTAGACAGCTCAGAAGGTCGCGAACCTCTAGCTTATACCGCTGGTTCTGGTGAAATCATCCCTGGTTTAGATAATGCTCTAATGGGCAAAGAAGCTGGTGAACACGTTGATGTCACTATTGCACCCGCCGAGGCTTATGGTGAGCGTTTAGAAGAAGCAGTTCAACAATTACCGCGCGAACAGTTTGCCAATATTCCAGAATTAGCGGTTGGTATGCCATTAACTGCTGAAACGCCTAATGGTCCACTAACGGTATTTGTCGCTGATATCAATGACCAACACGTTACCATTGACGGTAACCATCCTTTAGCGGGAGTTACGCTACATTTTTCTGTAGATATTGATAAGGTAGAAACAGAAGATAGCGGTCCTAAAATCATTTTGCCAAACTAATTTTTATTGAGTTTTCACGCCGCATTTTTGCGGCGTTTTTTATTGCTTGCTTGGGCGCCCTCGCCAACACACCAGTAAAAAGCCAATCATCGTTATTATCGCCAAAACGAGTAAATATTGAATATTATCTCTGATAGGTGCATTTAGCTGATTAAAATTCACACCAGCGTTAATCGCTGAAGTGCTCGGAAATAACCAACGAATTCCCTGTAAAATAGGCGGTAATTGCTGTACTGGCCAAGAAAATCCGCTAACAAAATAAATCGGAAGTGAACTAAAAATTAACACTTGCATTGCCCGCTCTCTATCTGCAACCACCAGTCCAATTAAGCAGCCTAATATTGCCACACAAGGCGAAAATATCCCTATCAGTAACAAATTACCTAATGGATTTCCGCCATGACTATATCTCCAAAGCGTAAACAGCCAGCCCGTATAGCCTAAGCAAATAAACCAATGAATCAGACTTAGAGCTACAATTCGCGCAAACCAAATTCGCATAGAAACATGCGCGCTTCCACGCTCAATCCACGTTCCTATTAACATGGCGCATCCAATCAGCAAAGTTTGCTGCAAAATCAGCCAAGCAACGGCGGGCACAACGTAGCTGCCATAGCCTTCATTTGGGTTGTGTAAGGGATTGATTTTTAATGGTACTGGATCTCGAATCGCATTCGCCATTTCTCTACCAATTCCCGAAGCGGCTAATTGCTTGAGTTCTATTCCTGCCGATACTGTTCCAACCGCTTCTGCAATTCCTTGCTGAGCATATTTGCTGGCAAGAATATAGCTGCCATTTCCCACCATATTGACAACATTTTCTTGTCCTTGACTTAAATGCTGCTGCAAATTGGCTGGAATGACCATAAATGCCATAATTTCATTTGTTAATAAGGCTTGACGCGCTTCTCGTTCGCTCGGTAATACTTGTATTTCTACGGAGGGAACGGCATCAACAAATCGAATAATTTGACGCGATAGCGTACTATGGTCATGGTCCACAATTGCTATTGGAATATGGCGAACAATTTGATTGCTATATGCCCATGGATAATAAGCACCATAAATTAAGGGCGCTAATACCATGATAAGAAGCACCCCCATATCCGTAAATACGGCTTTGATTGTCCCCAAGAAGCTCCGCCAAAAGCGATGCGGAAAAGAGGATTGTGATGAGGAAGACTGTATTGTTTTCATCGTGTTCCCCACCGATGTCGTCTATTTAATGCTCTTAATGTCAGCAAAATAGAAAGTATTGCCATGACTGAAACCGCGATTAAAAATCCGAAGGTCGTTGACAAAGCAGATTGCCAAGGCACATGAGTTTCCATTTGCGCTACTTGTAAGCGTAAATAATGGGTAAGTGGTAGCATTTCTGCAACGATTTGCGCCCCTTTAGGCATAGCAACAATGGGATAAGTCATTCCAGAGTAAGCAAATGCTGGAGCTGTAATAATTCCAGCATTTGATAATCCCATTCGCATTGACATTAAGCCTGTTGTGAGAATGACGCCTAGCCATAAAGAAACCAACATCATCATCCATAAATTAAAAGCCGTAATCAATAAGGATGGAAGCGTTGTTTTTTCCGCATTTTCAATCAGCATTAACGTTAACAAACTCCAAAAGGTAAACGCTAACATCTGCCAAAATAACTTACCATTTAAAGCGGCTAACATTGCCCAAAACCGCCCGATTTTCTCTTTTCCACAAACGCCTCGAAACCAATGTCCTAACGTTTTATCCCGCAGTTCACGCCCAATGGCTGAAACGCCAACGACGGTTGCTAAAATATGCAACAGTGCAGGAATAATCGTTGCCGCCAAAAATTGTTGATAATTCGTTGCCAAATTAAATGCCATTTTAGGGTCGGGCTTAATGGGAAATAAAACTGGCGTTAATCCCAATTTAATGCGGACTTTTTGCTCTATTGCGCCAGAAAACGTTCGGACTGCGCTTGATACGCCCGCCTGAACAATGCCTGAGTGTGTTCCATATTGCGCATTTACTTGCAGAACAACGGGAGACGGTCGCATTTGTAAAATATGCTGCTCAAAATCACGCGGAATCACCAATACGGCAAATACCTCTACGGCTTTTAAAGCGGCTTTTGCTTCCTGCTGATTCGCAAATTGTGCCGCTATCCGAACATTTGGCGAAGCATCTACCATTCGCGTTAATTGGCGAGATAATTGACTATGACTTTGATCTAAAACGCCTATCGGCAAAGCATGCACTTGTGCACTAGAAAATGAGTACCAAATGAACCCCACCGCTAAGGCAGGCAGCAACGTTAGCATAATGCGGTCGGTCGTATTATTTAATAATGCACGACCTTCTAAAAAAGCACTGCGCCAAAAAATGCGCCATAACGCTCGTATCATTATGGCTGATTCGCAGCTGTTGCTGGATGATTGATTGAAGCCTTCTCTACAGAAGAATGCGCAGGCAATGGCACTAAAACACTCATCCCTGGACGCATACCTTGGATAATTTCTATCGGACGCGCTTTTACTAAAAACGTCCGCATATCAAATCCTTCATCACTACGCGTCGGGCGCCACGTCGCAAAATCAGGTAAAACCGCACTGGCATACACTTTAAATCGAACACTACGTCCGTTTAACGCTGGCACTTGACCTTCAAATTCGCTTCCTAGCGCAAAAAACTGCAAATAATCTTCGCGCACATTAAGCTCTAAGCGCTGATCTTCTAAATTGACCAAAACCACAACAGGAATACCTTTGCCAACAATTTCTCCCGCATTGGGCATAACAGCAGATACTTCGCCAGCAACAGGACTTTTTAACGTTCCCTCATCCTCAGCAATCATTGCTTCTTCTACCACCGCTTGTCCTTGGCGTGCTTGTGCTTGTGCAGCTGCAATATCTTCTTTTCTAGCACCCTCTTTCGCCATTTCATATTGCGCGCGAGCCGTTTCATATTGACGTTGTGCGCTTTGATATTGCGCGTTAGCTTCATCATTTTTTTGCCGACTCAGCAGTCCTTCATTGGCCAACGTATGGACGCGTTGATACGTTTTTTGCGCCACTTCCAATCCTGCTTTTGCGCGCATCATTTGCTCATAAGCCATTTGAATTTCTTGAGGACGCGCCCCTGCTTCCGCTTTTTTAGCGATGGCTTCAGTAGCATCACGTGCTGCTTTGGCTTGAGCTACCTTTGCATCAATTTCTGGCGTATCCATACGAAGAATGGGAGAATTTACTACTAACTGATCCCCCTCAGTAACAAAAACCTCCGCCACCCGACCAGAAATTTTTGACGCGATATTTGTCGATTGCGCTTCTAACTGTCCTTGTAAAACCACTGGCTGTGGCAACGTCGCTTCTCGAAAGCCCCAAACCATAACAGCAGCCAACCCTACTAAAATTCCTAATCCTACGAATGCTTTTACGATTTTCATTCTTTGCCTTACCAAGACGCTTCATCAATATGCGTATCTGCTTCTGCCAAATAAGTCGCTAATTGCTCATCTTCTCCGCTTGCTTCTAATAAGCCAGCCAATGCCACAACATATTGATAAGCCGCTTGTGCGCGCTCTGTTCGCACCTTAGCTAAATTGGCTTCAGCATCATTAAGTTCAATCACCGTATTGAGCCCTTCCTTAAATCCAGCATTGCGTAAACGAACCACTTCTTTCGCCAGTTTCACTTGTTCAGCCAAACTATCAAATCTAGCTCTCGCATCATTAACGGCCAACCACTCTTTTTCTACCAATAATTTCACATCTCGAATGGCTTGTTCCTCAACCAAATCCACCTGCGTTAAACTTTGCTCAGCCGCCTCTTGCATTTTACGACGGTTAACGGGGCTATTGATGGTCCATTGCGCAGTCACACCAACCACCCAATCTGGCGAATGTCTTTTCACTTCATGCAAACCAAACGCTGCAACCGTCGGCTTCCAAGCAGAATCAGATAACCTCTTCATTGCTTTTGCTTGCTCACGTTTAGCAGCAATTTTGGCAAACGCAGGATATTGCGCCAATGCCTTAGTCTGAAAAACCTCTAATGAAGGCAGCGGACGATGATCAACAAATAATGCACTCACTGGGAAAATCGCTTTTCCTTCTAATAACGCCGCTAAAGCACGCTCTGCCAGTCGCAAATCATCTTTTGCCTTTTCTAATTGATACTTTGCATCCGCCAAAGCAGTCGCTCCTTGCAAACGCTCTACCTTAGCAATCAACCCTAAATCCAACATTCTTTGCGCAGCATGATCGTGGGCTTTAACCGCATCTAAAGCATCCTCACGAACCGCCACCGCACTTTTTGCCAGCTGCACCAAAAAATATCGCTCTGCCAATAAGCGCAATAATTGAGACTCCGTTTCCAACACCTTGCCCCTTTGCACATCCGCCCTTCCTTTAGCAAAAGATTGCACAGCATCAATTTTCCCTCCCGTATAAAGAGGCAATAACGCACCAACACTGGCACGAGAAAAATTATCCGACTTAGAAACCGAAATATGCTCAGGCAAACGCTCTGCCATTGCTTGAGCAGAAGGCAAATGCCCTAAAGCCGATGCTACATTTGGCGACAATTGCCCTGCCAACAATCCCAAAGCCTCATTTAAAGAAGTACCCGTAGCAATTAAGCGATTACGCAATTCTGCTGTACCCACATCCGCCGCCAAATGATATCGTCCTGCATTTGCACTGGTAAATATCATCGATTGGTGTAAATCATTTAAAGCCTCTGCTTGCAACTCTTGCGCACGCAAAGCCGCTCGTTCTGCCGCCAAAGCATGAGAATGCTGCTTTACATATTGCATCGCCGTAACATAATCGAGCGGCTGCGGCAAAGTTACCTTAGAATCATTGACCTCTAGCGCTAATAAAAGCGCTTTTTGCTCATCTAATGGAATAGCAGGATTCGCTACAAAAGAAGCAGACGGTTTATCTTCAGGTCCATTCTCTTTGAGAGTTACACACCCTGTCAGTACCAAAACGGGTAAAATCGCCCAAATCACAGCGCGCATAAACAGAACTCCTATATAAAAATTACAATCCCGGCAAGCATAAAAAAGCAGATACAAAGATTACGAATATTGTTTTAGACAGAAGTGTATAGTCTAGCAAAATTCCAAATAAACATTTCTTTGCTTTCATTAAATTTTATTTTTCATAACAAACTCATACTAATTTATTTATAAAATCAAATTTTACTACTACTTTTATAGCCAACTTCCCAAAAATGCATACAACGTTAATCCAATATTCAATTTGAAAACCGCATCCTATCTCTAATTACGGTATGCATTTTTAGGAAGCCCTGCTATATCCTCTAAAGTCATTAACCATTGTGATAATCCCTCATCCAAATGCTTTCGCATCTTTGGTTGTAGCAGAGATACCAGCTGCTTTTCATTTTCTACATGCTTTTCTAACACCTGCTCAATCAAGACTCTTCCTAATTCTGTTAATTGAACTAGCGTACTTCTCGCATCTTCTGGATTAGATAAGCGGCAAATATATCCTCTACTTTCTAAATTTTTCAGACGCGCAGTCATCGTGCCAGAAGTGACCATCAAAGCAGAGAATAAATCCGTTGGCGATAACACATAAGGCTCTCCAGAGCGACGTAAAGTTACCAATACATCAAAACTTGCTGCGGTTAAACCAAAACTTGCAAATACTTCCTCTAACTGCACCTGTACCAAAGCAGTGCATCGTAAAAGTCGCCCAATTAACGCCATAGGCTCGGCATCTAGCTCTGGCATCGTTTCCTGCCATTGCGTCAAAATAAAATCGACATGATCAGACATTTTTCTTTACCTCAAGATAAAAACCTTATATAGTAAATTTTATCTTAACATCAAGATAAAAAGAAAGCCGATAATAACCTCTTTTTATCTCCCCTCATCCAATACCTTTAGGCGTTGATATGACTTCACAAAAAACTTCTACTATTTCAACCACACTATTTGCCATAGCAGTCTTTCTCTTAGCCATTAACTTACGTCCAGCCATTATTGCAGTAGGACCTGTCATTGAAATTGTGCAAAAAGCCCTGCAAACCACACCAATCATGATGGGCGTAGCAGGCACTTTACCCGTGTTTGCCTTTGCAATCTGTTCGCCTTTTATTGCCACACTGGCTAGACGCTACAGCGCAGAAAAAACCATTTTAGCCAGTCTAATCATTATTGGCATAGGTTGCATTGTCCGCTCCAGTTTTAGCAATATTTGGAGTGTTTTGCTCGGAACCTTCATCCTTTGTGCGGGTATTGCGGTTGGTAACGTTTTGCTATCTTCGGTTATCCGCCATCATCGCCCACAATACGTTGAACGCCTTACCGCCTTACAAATGCTTGCCTTTAGCCTTAGTTCTGCTATCGCATCTGGCGTTGCTGTTCCTATGGCACACTGGTTTAATTGGCAAACTGCGCTAGGTATCTGGGGAATAACCGTTATTCCAGCCTTTATTGTTTGGTGGAAGCTTGGACAACAAACCCGCCCTCAAAATCAAAAAACATCTGAACAACCCCAAAAACCTGTATGGCAAGGCAACATTTGGAAAAGCCCTCTAGCTTGGAAAATCAGCATCTATATGGGTTTACAATCTATGATGTTCTACACACTAGCCAACTGGCTACCTGCACTCATCTCTGCCCGTGGTTTTTCAGAAATACAAGCTGGTGGCTATGGCACAATCTTTCAATTTGTCGCCTTTCCAACAGCGCTCGCGCTTGCACCGCTTGCCGAACGCTTTTCCATTCGCTATCTTCTGCCAAGTTCCTGCTTATTCATCTTAGTCGGTTTTATCATGCTTTGGTATGCACCCACTTCCCTTATGTGGCTTTCCACCACCTTACTAGGCATTGGCGGATGTGCTAGCTTTACTTTCTGCCTAATGCTCTTTGCTATTCGTGGAAAAGATGCTGCACAATCTGCTGCATTATCTGGAATGGCGCAAACCGTTGGATATCTTATTGCCTCTGTAGGACCAGTTTCTATCGGATATCTTTATCAACTATCGGGAAACTGGCAAATGCCTATTCATGCAATGACCGCAATTATCATCATTCAACTGATGCTTTCTGT
Source organism: Suttonella ornithocola (assembly GCF_001889065.1). Classification (GTDB taxonomy): domain Bacteria; phylum Pseudomonadota; class Gammaproteobacteria; order Cardiobacteriales; family Cardiobacteriaceae; genus Suttonella_A; species Suttonella_A ornithocola. The sequence goes on from NZ_LWHB01000054.1 coordinate 8,029, forward strand.
CTTTGCTAGCAAAAAAGCAGCGCTATAGCTAAATATTTTTTAAAAAAATAATTTAGAATTAGAAAATCAGGTAGTGGTTTGGAAAGCATGCTGGACTATGACTTAATAATTTCAACAATAATAAAATATATAAATTTCAATATATTATATAGATATTTTTTTTACAGAAATTACTCAGCATACTTTTTAAACCACCATCCGTATTTTTTCCACCCTATTGGCATCAATATTTTTCCTAGGAGAACAGAGCATAGCCAACCCCATCAATTACCAAGACAACCCATACACCTTAGTCTATGCCGACGCCATCAGCCAAAATGAAACTGGCAAAGTCAACATTCACCCCGTGCAATACACCGTCAACGGCATCACCATCGCTGCCAACGTCTACACCCCCGCTCACTTCGACCCCAACAAAACCTACCCCGCCATCACCGTCGCCCACCCCAACGGCGGCGTCAAAGAACAAGTCGCAGGGCTGTACGCACAAAAACTCGCCGAACAAGGCTACATCACCATCGCTGCTGATGCCGCCTACCAAGGCGCGAGCGGCGGCGAACCACGGCAAACCGACAAACCCTTTAACCGCATCAACGACATCCACGGCATGGTGGACTTCCTTCAAACCTTCCAAGGCGTAGACCCCCACCACATCGGCGCGCTAGGCATCTGCGGCGGCGGAGGCTACACCCTAGCAGCCGCCCAAAGCGACAAACGCATCAAAGCCGTCGCTACCGTGAGCATCTTTAACACAGGCCTTGTACGCCGCAACGGCCTTGGCGACAGCCAAATCAGCACCATTCAACAACGCTTGCAACAAGCCGCTGAGGCACGCAGCAAAGAAGCGCAAGGCGACGTGGAATACAGTGCCAACGCCGATTTAAGCAAAATCACCCAAGAAGACATCGACAAAATGCCCGCAGGACTCTACCGAGAAGGCTTTGAATACTATGGAAAAACCCACTACCACCCCAACGCCACCCCACGTTACACCACCAGCAGCCTACTAGACTTAACGACCTTTGACGCCACCGACCACGCCGACCTCATCGACCAACCCCTACTTATGATAGCGGGCAGCAACGCCGACACCAAATATATGACTGATGAAGCAATACAAAAAGCCACAGGTACAACGGACAAACAAGCAATCATCATCGACGGCGCCAGCCACATCGACACCTACTGGAGACCTGAATATGTAGGTCAAATTAGCGATCAGCTCAACCAATTTTTCAGGGCAAAATTATCAGCAGCAAGCAAGTAGCATAAGTTAAAACAGCTGAAAAAAATATACGGCATTTTTCAATCAAAAAGAAAAATGCCGTATATTTTTGTTTGTTTCTTAATCCTATTAAAACCCAATCTTTTCACCATCATAAGGTACGCTCACTCGGTCATTCAAGCGATTTTCTTGCACAAATTCGCGCATATCTTTGCGGCTGACCGCACCGTGATTGACCGCATCCATATGTACCGTGATGATTTTTGCTTGTGGAGCAACTTGATAGGCATGCGCCACATCTTCTTTGCCCATAATAATGCCGTCATTGGGGAAGGCATTCACGCGCGCCGAACCCGTATTCATCACCAGCACATCAGGCTTGTGGCGTTCCAGTGCCTTGCTCACATCCGCCGTCCACAGCGTATCGCCCATCACATACACCGTTTTGTGTTCGGGAGCGGAAAACACCACGCCCATCGCATCGCCCAGAATGTCGCCCAGCGGTTCGACTTCATACATCGCTACCGTACCGTGCGCACCACCCGTTTTGCTCAAGGTAACATTGCCAATTTTCAGGCTGCCTGCCAGCACACGAACATTCTTAAAACCCTGATTGCGAATGGCTTTAGCATCATTTTCATCTTGCACGATAATCGGCAAATCTTTAGGCAATAGCTTTTGCGCCGCCTCGTCCCAGTGATCCAAATGCGTATGCGTAACCACCACCGCATCCACGCCTTTGAACACCTCTTGCGCAGGCATTGGCAAATCAATCAATGGATTGCGCAACTCGCTGTGCAACGTGCCTTCAAAGCCCGCATAAGCCCCTTTATCCGCTAACATCGGATCAATCAAAAAAGTTTCGCCCGCATATTCCACTTTGGCGGTGGCGTTGCGAATGTGCTGATAACTATCGGCGGCAAAGGCTTGCGTGGCAAGGGTGGCGCTAATGGCAGCGGTAGCAATGATTTTTTTCATCAAAAATTCCTTCAATACAGTGAATAAACAACGAAGCATATTGTGCCTACCCACACAAAACAAAAACATTGACCGATTCTCCAAAAAGCGAAAAAATCAGGTCAAAAATAACCGCGCTTGGTTTTTTCCGATAGCCTGATGAATAGAGGCTACCTGAAAACTCTCCGGGTAGATTTTCATTTAGGGAGCGTGTTGAGCGTGTTATAATTATCGCTAAGAAATTGTTAAAAATAGATATTTTTGGAGTATGTTTGTGAATATCCTGAGTTTATTTTCAGGGGCGGGCGGATTAGATTTGGGCTTTGAACAAGCGGGATTTCATATCGTGATGGCCAATGAATACGATAAAAGCATTTGGCAAACTTATGAAAAAAATCACCCAAATACACCATTGGATAAAAGAAGTATTGTTGAAATTGATGCACAAGAAGTGCCTGATTGTGTATTTACATACTGATGAATAAAGAAAAAAGAATTCTGCTGCAAGCAAAATTTTTACCTATTTCATAATAGGAAGTATAAATGAAACACCTTTTAATTGATTTTGAAAATATTCAGCCAAAAAATTTGGATCAAGTGTCGGAAAAAGAAACGCATATTTGGTTATTTTTAGGTGTTATAGTGCGATCAGCTAAAAAACAAAACATCCTATAGCCCTTATCTAGCCATTCTGGCGGTAGATAACGTTCTGTTTTTTAGCTGATTTGACTATAATCATAAAGCCTTACCTATTGAACTGGTTCAATCCTTACTTCGATTTGGCGAGCGTGTTCATATCATACGATTGCAAAAAGCAGGCAAAAATGCTTTAGATTTTTATCTAAGCTATTATTTGGGGAAAATCACCGCGATTGATCCTAAAGCAATTATTGGTATTTTATCTAAAGATGGCGGTTATGATATATTAGTCGAACATATTTTAGCTAATCAAAATGCAGAGAGTATTATTAGATTAGATAGCGTTGAAAAAGTGCGGCAGGAAATGATATGCCAAAAGAGTATAGAAATTGATTTTACTGCAAGCGATACTGATATAAAAAATATTGAAGTTAAGGAGAATCATCAGTCTCTTGCACCCTATTTTCAGACCACCTTAATAGCGTTGCGCGCACCTAATGCTTTTCACCCCAGTCGGCTGAATAATTTACAGCAAAATTTACGCAAATACATATTAAAAGATTTATTCTCTGATAAATCAGAAGAAGAACAAGATAAAATTATCAATCTTGTGATCAATAAGCTAAAAGCATATAACTTAATTGCTATTAGCGAGCAAGGTTATATTAAATATCATATAAGCAATGATGATATTTTATTGAAAATTCAGCGTTATATCTTACATATCAAACCTAAATCATTTATTGATTTTCGGGCAGCCGTACAAAATCGTGCAAGTGTTTTTGGGTTGGATACAGATATTCACAGCATTCAGAAATTTGCTCGTCATTTAAGAGAACAGAATTTAATTCGTCAGAATAAAGGAAAAATAGAATATCCGCCTTTCTCTGAAGCATTGCCCTCACCATCGGTAGAAAATAGCGATTATCCTGATCAAAGTGTGTGGCAAAAAGTGGTTGCTGCACTTTCTGTTGCTTCTAATAAAAGACCTAATAAATTAAAGTCCTTGCAAAACACGATTAAAGCACATATAAAATGCAGTGATCAAGAAGTAACCAAAATAGTACAGTATTTAGCAGACCATCATTTTATTAAGCTAGATAATAATAAAATCACTTATACAAATAAACTTTCAGCAAACTCAAAAACATAAATTTTTAACGTAATAATTTGTATTATGGTTTGAAAAACATACGCTTCAGGCTACCTGAAAACCATTGTTAAAATAGTGAGACAAAAAATATCGAATTTATTTTGCCTTATTATTTTATTAAATCAAAAATAAACAAGTCAGTCTGAAACCTAATTAACCATTGCAAAGAAAATAACAAACACATCATTAGCATTTTGACCAAACCAGCCAATCACCATCAACACCACCCAAAAGAAAAACGATGACCACGCCCCAAGTCGCCTTAGTCTTGCATCCGCAATTTAACCCATTTCAATTTGCCATACCGCAACGCGTGTTTTCGTTGGCGATAGAGGATAACACATTGTTTCATCTAAACATCGTAGCGGAAAAACAGGAAGATTGTTACGGCGAACAAGGCATTTCTGTGCCAGCAGACGGCGATTTATCCCTGCTTGAAGCGGCAGATATTGTCGTTTGCTTTGGTTGGCACGACCTCGCCCAAGCCCCAAGCCCTGCCATGCAGCAGGCTTTTCAAGCTGCCTATCAGCGTGGCGCGTTGATGGTTGGGCTGTGTTACGGCGCATATCCGCTGGCGTATAGCGGTATCTTAAACGGCAAAAAAGCTACCACCCATTGGCTGGGCGAAGCGGATTTCAGACGGCGTTTCCCGCACATTCATCTGGATATTGGCGCAATTTATATCGAAGAGGAGCAAGTGATGACCTCCGCAGGCACAGCAGCGGCGCTGGATTGCTGTTTGGCATTGGTGCGGCGGATTTATGGCGTAAAAATCGCCAACCAATTGGCGCGCGTGCTGGTGGTTTCGCCGCATCGAGAAGGCGGACAAGCCCAGTTTTTAGAACGCCCCATCGCCCGCCCTACCGCCAGCGAAAACATCAACCAACTAATTGAAAGCATTCAACAAAATCTCACACAAAACCACAGCATCAACGCCTTATCCGACCGCCTGAACATGAGCCGCAGCACCTTTACCCGCCACTTTCGCCAAGCCACAGGCATGGCATTCACCGAATGGCTAATCGAAATTCGCCTACAACACGCGCGCGAGCTGCTGGAAAGCACAAACTTAACCATCGAACACATCGCCAACCAATCAGGCTTCCACTCCGCCACCGCCCTGCGTCAGCATTTCAAACACAAATACCACATCAGCCCCAGAATATGGCGAAAACGGTTTGGAGAGAAATCATATAGCTGAGCCCAAAAAAATACATACGGTACTTTTTGATAGAAGACTGTTTTCAAAATGAATATTGAGTTAACGCTGTATGCATTTTTTGGGGAAGTTGGCTATAGAGTCTGTATAGAATTCAGGAATTGAAAAAAGATAAGCAACGCCTCACATTCATGTTTACTACAACAAAAACACAAAGCACTGCCTATGACGCAAACCATACTCAAAGATGAATATTGGCACAAGCTGAGACTTTTGCAAAATTCCGTTTTACACTAATTTTTGCTACTAGTAGAAAAATTAACACCATAATTTTAATATATTTTTAAATCGAAAAATTGAAATTTCTCTATTCTATGTTTTTTTGCAAAGGTATCAAGCTACGCATTATATTGCGTCAAATAAACGTCTATGACAAGCCCAATTTAAGACTGACTCTTGAAGCAATGTTATATCGAATAAGGGTGGGATGTCTGTGACGAGGCATATCTGAATATTTTGGTAAATGGAGACCTTTGTAAAATCCGACAAAATAGGAAAAGTTCAATTTTTTGAATTTTGAACGCTCTAGACTAGCAGGAACAACCTGTTAGTCTAGAACTTATTTTAAAAAATTGGAAATTTTTGAGCATTTCTCTCTTAAAATTCCTTTTTTGAGGCTTTTCAGCCTCGTATTGCATCATTTAGGCGCAATACTCCATATGAATCTTATTCCCGGTCTAGAGCAGGTTCAGGCAGATGGCTTTTAAATGGCATTGCCCCTCTACCCTGATTAGCCCGGGACCTTTGCAAAACCCCCTAAAAATAGAGAAATTTCAATTTTTCAAATTTTAGAAATATATTAAAATCAGAGTGTTGAATTTTCTGCTAGTGGTAAAAATTCGTGTAAAACGGAATTTTACAAAGGTCTCAGCTCGCGCATTTGCCGCTAAACTTACGATATAATACCCCAAAGACTCGTTCTATAACATAGCGCATTTTTGACAGTAGTTTGTTACGGGCTTTCTGTGCTTGACTCAGCGATTGGCTTCTGCTGGCTTTTTCCATTATGTCGTCTTTTAATCCTTTTTCTCGTAAGCGTTGGCGGTTTGCTTGACTGCTGTAGCCTTTGCCGGCATAGACAGTTGTACCTGCGTTTAGGTTTTCTGGTAATGCCTCAAGGTGTTGGCTTTCATGCTCGTTAGCGCTGCTGAAGTGCAGCTGTTCGATGTAGCCGTCTTGGTCTGTCAGGGCGTATTTTTTGTAGCCTAGAGTGTCGGGTAACAAGGCTGTGTTCAAGCTCTAGGTCTGAGAGGCTGTGCTATTGCCCGGGTAAGATAGCTTTAAACATCGCTAATGGTTCATAAGGTGGGCGTCCGCTATGTTCCTGACGGTATCGGAATTGTTGCAGGCTTTGGCGTATGGGATTCCAGTCAATAACGGCTTGAAGCTTGAGTAAAGGAAATCAATCGATGTGTTTGGCAATGATGCTTTTGGTGCTTTGTTGGAAGAAGGTTGTCATGTTTTTTTCCTCTGTATCGGCTCAAGAGAAAGATTAGTGGGTTTTTAGGGTTTTGCAAAGGTCTCGCAGTGGTATTCAAGTAATCATTGAAAAGCATGAGCATGAGATACTTTGGTTACCGCCCTATATAGCTAAATAGATTTGGTTAGCATACAAATTGACAAGCCGAAAGTATTAACTTAGTAAGGAAAATAATCTAATAATGTATGCGAGTTAAAGGAGTTTAGCTATAGTCCAGACTTAAATCCCATTGAAAAGATGTGGGCTTGGAGTAAGTACACAAAGAATGGCGGATGGATTGTATTGATACTTTATTCTTTTATACGCTTTGGATTGAGATGACTTTTGACTGATTTAACTATATATTAAAATCAAAATATCATTTTTTTTATTAGTAGTGAAAATTTATCAAAAACGTCTGAAAGATCTAACCTTATTTAAGGTCTGTATTCAATATTTGAATTTTTAGGCAATAAAGTGATATGAATATAAAAATGGCGGAATGGACGGGACTTGAACCCGCGACCCCCTGCGTGACAGGCAGGTATTCTAACCAACTGAACTACCACTCCGCAGAAAGAAACTTAAAGAGAAATAAAAAATGGCGGAATGGACGGGGCTCGAACCCGCGACCCCCTGCGTGACAGGCAGGTATTCTAACCAACTGAACTACCACTCCGCGTGGTGGATGCTATAGGACTCGAACCTATGACCCACGCCTTGTAAGGGCGTTGCTCTACCAACTGAGCTAAGCATCCATCTCTTTATGAGAGATGCGCATTATAGCGATATTCTTTTTCATGACAAGAGTGTTTTTTACTTTTTTTGATATCACACTGATTTTTCAGAAAGCATTTTTTGATTTTTAGGATAGTAAATACCCGTTTCTACAGTAGATAATTCAAATATTTCAGAAACTATTTTTAAATCTTTTCTGACAATAGCACAGCAACTCAATAATTCATCTGCGCGAACATAAGCCAATGGAGATGAAAGATATGCCACTTCTCCTTGTAAGAATTTTAATCGACAGCTCCCACAATATCCTTGCCGACATTGATACTCTACACAATATCCCTCTCGCTCAAGCGTTTCTAAAATGGTCTCTCTTTCTCGGGGATAAAGCGTTTTTCCATTAATTTCAATAATAGGCATAATGGCATTCTCAATTTAACAATAAAAAGTAATAATACTATTTAAAAATAGCGTTATTACATTCAGGCAAGATATATAATTACAGTTCAAACTCATCCAAATCATCTAAATTGACTTCACTGTCAATTTGACCAATAAGATAAGAACTAATTTCAACTTCTTGAGGTGCCACTTGCACATTATCTGAAGATAGCCAAGCATTTATCCAAGGAATAGGATTTTGCGTACTATTTGGGAATGCAGGTGTTAATCCAACAGCGCTCATCCGAAGGTTGGTAATATATTCTACATATTGACATAAAATATCGCGGTTTAGTCCAATCATTGAGCCATCTTTAAAGAGATAAGCTGCCCATTCTTTTTCTTGCTCTGCTGCAATAGTAAAAATGCGCTGACATTCTTCTTGGCATTCCTTAGCAATACTTACCATTTCAGAATCATCCTGCCCATCACGCATTAAATTAATCATGTGCTGTGTGCCAGTTAAATGCAAAGCCTCATCGCGCGCAATCAGTTTGATGATTTTTGCATTGCCTTCCATCAATTCTCTTTCAGCAAAAGCAAAAGAACAAGCAAAAGAAACGTAAAAGCGAATGGCTTCCAATACATTTACGCACATTAAGCATAAATAAATTTTCTTTTTCAATTCTCTTTTGGTCACAACAATTTCACGACCATTACAAATATAAGTACCTTCACCATATAAAAGATAATGCTGAGAATACTCAATCACATCATCATAATAAATTGCAATATCTGCTGCCCGCTTTTGAATATACTCATTTTCTACAATATCATCAAATACTACACCGGGGTCATTGACGATGTTGCGAATAATATGGGTATAACTACGAGAATGAATGGTTTCAGAGAATGCCCAAGTTTCAATCCATGTTTCTAATTCAGGAATAGAAACTAAAGGCAATAATGCCACATTTGGACTACGCCCTTGAATAGAATCCAATAAAGTTTGATACTTTAAATTACTAATAAAAATATGCTTTTCATGCTCTGGCAAGTTTTGATAATCAATGCGATCTTGCGAAACATCCACCTCTTCTGGTCGCCAGAAAAAAGACAATTGTTTTTCAATAAGCTTTTCAAAAATTTCAAACTTTTGTTGGTCATAGCGTGCCACGTTAACTGGCTGACCTAAAAACATTGGTTCTTTTAAAGGATCATTCTTTTTTTGAACGAAAGTTGAATAATTTTTCATCGCCATTTTACTATTCCTTAAATTTTGCAAGCGCCGCCAGCGCATTCATCAACAAGGTCGGTTTGTTTATCAGATGCCCCATCACGCGTATTGTGATAATACAAGGTTTTAATGCCTAACTTATAAGTCAGTAATAAATCTTTAATCAGTTGCTGCATAGGAACTTTTCCATTAGCAAACCTTGCAGGATCATAACTAGTATTGGCAGAAATAGATTGGTCAACAAATTTTTGCATTACACCAACTAATTCTAAATAGCCCTTATTCTCTGGTAATTGCCATAACAATTCATATTGATGCTTCAAACGCTCAAACTCTGGAACCACTTGTTTCAAAATACCATCCTTAGAGGCTTTTATTGAGACATATCCTCTTGGTGGCTCAATACCATTAGTAGCATTGGCAATCTGCGAACTAGTTTCAGAAGGCATCAATGCGGTTAACGTCGAGTTTCTTAAGCCATGTGCTTTAATTTGTGCACGCAATGCCTCCCAATCTAAATGCAATGGCTCTTGGCAAATGGAATCTAGTTCTTTTTTATACGTATCAATTGGAAGCAAACCTTGTGCATAAGTAGTTTCATTAAATGCTGGGCAAGCACCATACTCTTTCGCTAATTGATTACTGGCTTTTAGCAAATAATATTGAATGGCTTCAAATGCCCGATGCGTTAACGCTAACCCACTACCATCAGAATACCGAACTCCATTCTTTGCTAAAAAATAGGCATAGTTAATCACGCCTACGCCTAAAGTACGGCGATTCATTGTCGCTCGGCGAGCAGCTTCCACTGGATAATCTTGATAATCTAATAGCGCATCTAAAGCTCTAACAATCAGCTCGGCTACTGGCTCAATATCTTCCAAACGTTCAAAAGCACCAAGATTGATTGCTGATAACGTACACAAAGCAATCTCTCCATTGGGATCATGCAAATCATTTAAAGGCTTAGTAGGCAGTGCAATTTCCATACATAAATTAGACTGACGTACAGGCGCTAATGCTGGATTAAACGGACTGTGAGTATTACAGTGATCAACATTTTGAATATATAAACGCCCCGTGCCAGCGCGCTCTTGCAACATCAAAGAAAATAAATCCACCGCAGGAACCACTCGCTTACGGATACTATCGTCTTGCTCATATTGTTCATAAAGGCGCTCAAATTCTGTTTGGTCGGCGAAAAATGCTTCATAAAGACCTGGCACATCTGACGGTGAAAATAGCGTAATGTTGCCTTTCTTCAATAAGCGCGTATACAACAAACGATTTACTTGTACGCCATAATCCATATGACGAACCCGATTTTCTTCTACGCCACGATTATTTTTTAATACCAGTAGCGCTTCAGCCTCATAATGCCAAAGCGGATAAAAGAGCGTTGCCGCACCGCCTCGTACGCCACCTTGAGAGCAACATTTCACTGCTGTTTGAAAAAGTTTGTAAAATGGAATACAACCCGTATGTCTTGCTTCACCATTACGAATAGCAGAACCTTCCGCCCGAATTCTTCCAACATTTACACCAATCCCCGCACGCTGAGAAACATAGCGTACAATCGCAGAAGTAGTCGCATTAATAGAATCTAAACTATCGCCACATTCAATCAACACACAAGAACTAAACTGTCGAGAAGGCGTACGCACCCCACTCATGATTGGTGTTGGCAAAGACAATAAAAAAGTAGAAGCTGCATCATAAAAACGCTTCACATAATCTAAACGGGTTTCTTTAGGATAGCGCGCAAACAAACACATTCCCACCAACATATACAAAAATTGCGGACTCTCATAAACTTCCTTTGTTACGCGATTTTGCACCAAATACTTACCTTCCATTTGCTTTACTGCCGCATAAGCAAACTTCAAATCTCTATCATGGTCGATATGCACATTTAAAATTTCAAACTCATCTGGCGTATAATCTTGCAAAATATGTGCATCATACTTACCAGCTTCGGTCAGCTTTTTGACATGTGCATATAAATGTGGCGGTTCATATTGTCCAAAAGCAATTTTACGCAAATGAAAAATGGCTAAGCGCGCGGCTAAATACTGATAATCGGGATTTTCTTCAGAAATCAAATCAGCAGCAGATTTAATCAACGTTTCATGAATTGCTTTGGTCGTAATACCATCATAAAACTGGATGTGCGAACGCATCTCCACCTGTGAAACAGAAACATTACGCAACCCCTCGGCTGCCCAATTAACTACACGATGAATTTTATCTAAATCCAGCTTCTCTTTACGCCCATCACGCTTAGTTACCTGAATTGTTCCCGAGTCACTCATAGCAATCCCTTTAAACACAATATATAGTATATGCAACAAAAAGAAAGCACACTATATAGTGTTTTTAATCATATCGAAAGTGTAAAAACCTAAGCGACTAATTTTAAAATTATCATTTTTTTTGCTATAAATTTGTCATAAATAAGAATAATTCTCAAATCTATAAAATAACTCTAGCAACCGCTTTTTGCCAAATCTCTATTCCCGCCTCTGGTAAACGCGCTTCTTCGCTTAATATTCGTCGGAACTGCTTTGCCCCTTTTTGACCAGCAAACATTCCTAATAAATGACGTACATAATCGCTTAATCGCTCCCCTCGTTCTAAAGCTTGGCTTATCTCCTGTGTTAAAACAGGAATAAGCTGTTCTTCAGTCAAAGATTTAGTATTAAAAAGTGATTCAGCAGATAATAAAATGGCAGGATTTTTATAAGCGGCACGCCCAAGCATCACGCCATCAACATAATGCAAATGCTTTTCACACGCTTCGATTGTTTCAATCCCACCATTAATAACAATCGTCGCCTCCGGAAAACGCTGTTTTAACTCATAAACCAATTCATAATTTAGTGGCGGAACATCTCGATTCGCTTTTGGACTTAACCCTTGCAACCATGCCTTTCGTGCATGCACAATAAAAACCCGACAAGAACTGCCTTGTAACAAGCAATCCACAAAATCAAAAATCTGCCGTTCATCTTGTTCATCAATCCCTAAACGATGCTTAACCGTAACAGGAACATCACTTTCTCTCTGCATTGCGGATAAACACTTAGCGACCAATGGCGCATCTGCCATTAAACACGCGCCAATTTGATTATTTTGCACACGATCGCTAGGACAACCGACATTTAAATTAATCTCCTGATATGCAAACGCCTGTGCCATTGCAGTTGCCTTTGCCAACTCCTCTGGCTTACCACCGCCTAATTGCAATGCACAAGGTTCATCAACAAAATGCCGTAAATGACGCATTTTATCGCCATAAATAATTGCACCTGTCGTTACCATTTCTGTATACAAACGTGCATGTGGCGAAAAAAGGCGATGCAACCGCCGACATTCTGGCGTAGTCCAATCCAGCATCGGCGCTACACAAAATCTATGCGATATTGATTTATTTGAATTTATTTCTATCTCATTCATTTTTATTTGCTTTTATCTAATTTCTTTCTGCTATATTTGTCAATATTAGGCAGTTTTATTGCGTGTTTCTGCAGTTTTATTGCACAATATTTGCACCATTTTTCTAGGTGCATTTGCACCATAAGCTTGGAGGAAAGTATGAGTATTGTTACGCGCAAAGATAAGAAAGGAAATATACGATATCGAGTGCAAATTCGCAAAAACATTTCTGGCTTTCCTAAATTTTCTGAGAGTAAGACCTTTTCTTCCAAAGCTACTGCAATCGCTTGGGAGCGTAAACGCCTGCTTGAAATCGAGGAAAACCCAGAGATTATGCTTGGCGTGCGTAAAAGTTCGTTATCGCTTGGCGCAGCAATTGAACGATTTTTAGAGGAAAACGGCAAGAATTACGCTCGCTCAGTTAATTTTGGCTTGCGCTCAATTGCACGTATGCCAATTGCAGATATACCTATTTCATCACTCTCTAGGTCATTAATATCTGAGTTTGCTAGACAACGTAGAGCGGGTGATATTGATGGATTTGAGCATCCTGTTGCAGCCTCTACAGTAAAAGCAGATTTGTCGCTAATCAGGATGGTTTTAACGGCGGCTGATTTATCATGGAATATAGATGTTGATTTAGCCGAGTTTGACCGTGCGCTCAATGGATTGTCTAAAACTCGTATGATTGAAGCATCAGGTGTGCGCGACGTGCTCCCGTCTTATGAAGATTTTGAGCATCTGATGGCGTTTTTTGCCCATCAATGGAAGTATGGTCGTTCGCTAATCCCGATGCATCTGATCGTTTGGTTAGCCGTATACTCTACCCGAAGACGTGGCGAACTCGTACGATTGCGTTTATCGGATTTTAATCGCTCTGCCCAATCGTGGTTGGTTCGCGATGTAAAATCGCCGCACGGTGCAAAAGGAAATAATAAAGTAGCTCATATTACTAATTCTGCCTTGCAGATTATTGATCTATTGCTTGAGTCAAAAGTTCGTGAGCGTATGCTAATTGCTGGCGGTGATGAGTCTTTACTTTTACCAGTGAATGCAGCAAGCATTGGTACAAATTTCAGCCGAGCAATACAATCATTCAAAGGAAATTTTTGTTTTCATTCATTGCGACATGAGGGAATTACGCGGCTAGCAGAAGACGGTTATTCTATCCCTCAAATTCAACGCGTCTCTTTACATTCTTCTTGGTCGTCCTTACAACGTTATGATAACGCAGTAAAACGAGAGGGAAAACGTGCAGAATGGACCGATTTCGCTCATTTATTTGATAGATAATTTTGCTACTATCGCTCTATTACAGAAATCTCTAAAAATCCCTGCTTTGATAACTCTTGCACGCCATCTAAAAATGCGATAAGCGCTTGGTCGGGTATGGGAACATGGCGAGGATTTAGAATATCGTTGTACCCGCTGACGTCTGGACAGACTTAGCCGTCTAACGCGTTTATTTTTTCTTCAAGCGTTTTTATTTTTTCCGCTTGCTGCTCAACAATAATCAGTAGCTCTTTTATAGCTTGCGTATTAAGCGCACTCATGCCGCCGTAGTTGATAGCAAGCGCGTCTGTAATTTTTTCGCCATTTTTATCGGTCGCTTCGCCGACATCAAACACAACTTCTGGTAATTGCGCTTTGACTTCTTGCGCGCTATACCCTGCGCCTTTCTGTCCATCCATGGTATAAGTAATCGGTTGAATGACAGCAATCTTATCTAATGCGTTATCAATAGGCGTTATGTTGTCTTTGCGTCGTATATCAGAACCATTGAGCCAAGAGCCAGGAGCTGTTGCGTTGCCCGCGGAATTAAATTTCCAAATTTTTGTCGGTACATCAAAGCCATTCAGCGCGATTAATGCCGCGTGTTCGTGTCCAATCCACTCTTCGGCAAAAAACCACGCCTCCATGCCTCCCTTATCTGTTTTTGAAATTAATGCAGGCGCACGACTATAATTATCGCTGCTGGCATGAATACCCGGTCCAGTTAAAACTATCCCCCTATGCCAACTATCTACAATCCCACAATTAACTGTAACATTTCCTGAAAAAACTGAATTTTTCTGCTTTGCAAAGTAGCTATCTAATAATCCGCCGTACGCTCTCGCCCAAATTGCTCCGTTCTCGTCGATTGTCGCACTCCATTGCCGTCTGTCGTCAGATATGTTACCTTCGGGCGTTGTCATAAAGTGTATTTTACTACTACCGTTCTCATTACTAGTGCAGTGTATACTTCCGATGTTTGCATGCTCATTTAAAAAATCAATGTAGCGTCCAGAATCTACAGCACTACTTGAGTTTTGTATTTGTAGTCCGTGCGAAAATCCGCCTGGGACATTGCCCGTTATTCTAATAACACCGGTGAAAACATCTCCGCTTTTGTTTGCTTTTTCTTCGCTGAGTTTGTTTATGTTTTGATTTGTTTTATCAAACCCTGTTCTAACCGTGTCACCATCCGCCCCGGCAGGAGCTGTACCTAGATTAATTTGCTGTATACTCATAATTTCTCCTTCAATAAATCAATAAAACGTAAAATTTTGACGCCCCTGATAATCAAGGTCGTGTACATCAATAACAAATAGTCCGACAGGGCTGTTATCGCCTAACCACGGAGGTGTTGCGCTAGCGTTAATGTTGAGATAGCCGAATTCTTTATCCCGACCTGTTACGTGTTTATCAATAATTTTCATCAGTCGCACACCAAAGCCGCCTTTTAATGACTGCACAACTGTGCGCCAGATTAATAGACGCTTTGCGCCGATGTCATAGTGTGCTAAAAATGCGCTACCTTGAAGCATATACGCGATTTTTCTCCCTCCCCCGCCGAACCAGTTTTGCTGTTGGTCGCGCGCGATTGGCGCGGTAAGCACTCTCGCGACAGGTTTTATCGGTTGGTCGCTACTTTGATAGACTAACCGTCCATTTTTTCCCCATATCTTCACGCCGTACCTGTCATTTGATGGCACAACACGCGTTGAAAATACGAATATCTCAGCTTGTCCTAAGCAATAAGCGCGATAGCTACCATTGCCACGGTCTACAACATAATGTGGCGCAGTAAGATTGTTAGCCTCAGCACTGCGGTAAAACAGCACTGGTCGGCTGGGGCAATTAAAATCTAAATAAGTAATATTCCCGCTGTATCTCTGCGTTATGCCCGCACCTTGAAAATTTAATGCGCTGTACCCTTCGTCAAAAGCGTATTGTAAGGCAGGGTTGTTAATACTTAGCCCATAGCTCATACAATCCCCCAAAAGATTTCGACATTTTCGCCCGGGCCTTTTTCAACGACGATACTTTTATCTCTGAGATAACACAGGTTTGACGGCATATTGTGTTCGTAAATCGGCTGGGCATCTGACACAAAGGCAGTTACGCCAAACCACACCCATGCGGGTTCTGCGTTGCCAATAGAGATAGCATTGTCTTTAGATGAACCAACAAAACACGCTATATTTTCACCCGCTGAAAATAATTTCTTTCCGTTTTCGCTATAAATTTCAAATCCAAACATTAGAGTTTTCCTATTTTTACCCGTAACACGCCGTTATCATCTCTAACTTCGATACTTTCGTTAGTGATAGTAAGCCCACTGCGACCGGATGAGGTGATTGAGACATGACCGTCATTTTCTACCCTAAAGCGTCCCCTGCCACCTCCAATATCAAGCTGCCCTCCTGATATGTTAGGAGCGCTAAGGGTTTGATTGGCTTTTATGTGTTGCCCAAGGATAGTGCCGTCTGCGATTAAATCGCCGTTAATCGCGGTTTTACCATTAACAATGGCAAACATGGGTTTTTTATCCCCACTCCACAGCATGAGTTTGTCAGCTTGCAGTAAGATTTCTGACGAGGCGGTTTTTCCGTCCACTCCAACGGTAATTCCGCCAATCACTGGCTTGCCCTCGCCATCAGTAGCAATAGCAGCGAGTGTATAGAGCGCACTAGTGCCTTTTTTTAAGTCGACAACGGTTTTTGACGTTTGCTGTATTGCTGCTTTGGCGTCGTTCACTTGCGATAAGACGAGGTCTGTTTTTTCCGCCTGCGCTAAATCGCCTGCCTGAATTGCGCTAGACAATGACCAGACGCCAGCAAAAACCGTGTTATCCCCCGCGTAGTTTATTGCATCACCTGCCATTGGTGGCGTTACGACAGCTTCTATATTATTCAGCTGGTCCACCAAATCTTGATGTAAGACGCTTTGGGTGATTTGTCCGTTGATTTGCTCAAGTATCGGCGCTGGGTCTTGGCTCGGCTGCCCTTTTATCTCACCCGACCAATTACCAATATTGCCTTTTTTATCCACCATCCGCGCCCAAAAATAATAACTCTCCTCAATGCGCAAATTACTCATTGTGTATTGGCTAGCTGGGTAGGGTAGGCGCGCTAAACGACTAGCAGCGGAGATATCGTTGCTTGTGTGCGACCAAATTTCTATCCACGCGTCATTGATGATATTCTCTGGCACACTCCAGTTGAGTTCGATGGCAAAAACTTTAGGAATGGCTCTTAAATTAGTGATGTCATAGCTTAATTGCCACACGCGTTCAATCGGGTCGCTAATTCCGCCAAAAGTGTCTATGGCGCGGATTTCAGCGCGATAATCACCAAGCGGTAAGTCATAAAGAGCCAGTAGCGGTGTATCAGTGTAATGTGTCTGATAGAGTTCGCTATTGCGATAGATTTTAATCTCATAGCGCAAATCTGTATTACCGATTACGTCCCACTTTAACAGCAGCTTATCGCCGCTAGTGTTAATTTGCGGAGCATAAACTTGAGGTTTGCTATGTCTAGTAATAACAGGTGCTTGTACCCGCGTCGCGCCTTTATCCGTTACTGCTTCTTTTTGCGCGTCATGGCTAACGGCGCTAATCGTATAGCTGCCGTCGTCGTTTTCTTTGATGCCAATCGCTCTAAATAATCTTGCTTCCACCTCGCCAGTAATAATAACGGGCGTGTTTTTTGGAATATTTGCTGGGGCATCAACGGTAATAACAGCTTGTTTAACCGCACTAATTTTCCGCGTTTGCTCTCTGCCTTGTGCGTCGAGATAACGCAATGTTTTAGCGCTCTTATCAATCGCGCGGTCTAGCGTGATTTGATTGCCGCTTGCTTTAACGATACGCGCGGCGATTTGCGCACCCGCGTAATCATTATCGGCAACTCTGATAATGTCATACGGCAGATGTTTAATGCCCTCACGCCCAACGCTAAAACTCACGCTCTCGCGCTCTCTGATTGCCGTTTCAACTACCCATCTTGCCACCCGTTGTGCTTGCCCACGGCTGGTGCAGCCAAACGCGGTTAGTGTTTTGACGTTATAGCCAAAGCGCTCTATTGACGCATCGTCTTGATATTGCACGCTATCAGATAGATAGCTGTTATCTTTATCGGAGAACTTTACAATACACGCCGTGATAATGTCTTTATAACTGGTGCCTGAATATTCAAACAGCCCATCAATCACATTATTATTGCCGTAGTGTGCGACGGGGTCTCTCGCGCGGTCTTGCGTGGCAACAAACTGTAAGCCATCGTAAAACGCGATGCCCCTAAAACAGCTCGCTAAATCAGATAACACATCATACGCATCACGCGGCGAGGTAATATAACAGTTGCAAGTAAAACGCGGCTCTTGTTTGCCGTTGCCATCATCGACTAGCTCATCACAATATTGGGCAATCGCATACAGCGCCCATTTATCGACTTGTATGTCTTTGCGGTATCGCCCTAAGCCGTATCTGTCATTAACGACTAAGTCGCGGTAAATCCAAGCAGGATTATCTGTCCACGCGCGCTTAAAGCGTCCATTCCAAATGCCGCTATATTCACGCGTTTGCGGGTTGTAGTTTTCGGGAATTTCAACCACCGTCCAATGGCTACGATAAGTGCGGCGAGGAACGTTACCGCCAAATTGTGCGCTGTCAATTTTTAATCCAACAACCACGCTATGTGGATAATTAAGTTTAGCATCAATACTCTCAACATAACTCGTCCAAAAACTTTTATTCCGCAAATTGCTTTCTTTGGCATCTGGTGTGTGGCGCACAACGGATAAAGTAAACGGTGTTGGCGGTAAATCTTCTAAAATTACATCGCGATGATAAGTGCTGTTTGTTCGCCCAACAATCCGCACGCTTTGGCTTTTAGTGATGTTTTTTTCTTGATTAACCGCCCTCACTTCCATATCTACTGCAGTTTCTTCGGTATCGCCGTTGTCTCTAATACTCTCAAGCGCCTGGAAACCTATCGTCACCCGAATGCGGTCCACGTTTGGGTCAATAACTTGGCGCACGATAGGATTACTGTATTTAACTTCTGCGCCAACATTGATCACCGTATCGGATGTTTCAAAACCGGGTAAGTACTCTTGGTCTGCCGTGCCGGGTAAAACATGAATTTCAACGCCTTCAAAGTTATAACTGCCGTCCGCATTTTGTAACGGCGTACCATTTAGATAGATGTCTTTTCCGCTCATCGGGTGCGTTAAATCTTTCACCCCCTCGCAAATTACATCGACAAGCTTTAGACGCTGTGCTGACTCTAACGAGATTTTAGCAATGTGCGGGCTTCTCGCCCCTTTATTTCCACCACCACCCATTATTTCACCTCCACTAATTTGTAGTTCTGCGCGCGTATGTCGTCGGTATCCGCTGGCTGTTTGCCGTTATGCGGGACTGGCGTAAAGTATTCGCGGCGGTAGTTGATTGTGCCGACAGGTTTATCCGCTTCTGCTGCTAAGTCATAGCTCTCTATTGATTGCGAAACGACGACACTACCGACTTCTAAATAGCCATAAGCGACAGGCACATGCGCGCCTTGCGGGCTGATATTGTCAAGATTGGTAAATGAGGTTGAACGACTGGCATTATCACTTTGACTTTGTTGAAACGATGGCGGTTTCATGAGCAGTTGCATCACGCCTCCAGCAATCATTGCAATCCCTGCCGAAACTAGCGGGGTTAAGCCAAATTCAGAGCCTAGCACACCAACAACGACTAACACTACACCTAAAATAATCTGCCCCCACCTGCCACCGCCAGCAAACTCTGGCACAAGATGAATGACACTATCGCTGTTGATACTGGCGTGTAGCTGTGTTTCGACTTTGTCTGGCTCAATATCTTGCTCATCAATACGCATAAAAAAAGCGCCGTTGGTCAGCGCTTGTTGAAAGCCTTTTAATTGACAACACAGCGCTCGAATGCCCTCTGCCGCGCTATCAATCGCTAAATCAAATTGCTCGCCGTATTGCGCGGCTAATGAGCCATAGAGTTTTATCGTTGCCATGTGTAAGCCTCCAAATCATTTTTAATCGCTTCTACTTTTTCTGCGCTCATCTCTGGATGTCGCCAGATGCTCTCTACATATCGCATCCAACCGCTACCGACAGGCTCAATACGTGAGAGTTGCCCCGCTGGATGATGTAAGACTTGATCATCACCAAGATACACGCCTACGTGATTAGCATGCCCGCCAACATTTGAGAGCATAATGTCTCCTGGCTGTAAATCACTCACAACAAAAAAGCTGCCAGTTGGCAGCTCATTTTTAAATCTTTCCGCTTTGCTGTCTGATTCTATATCTGTTCGCTGTCGCTCAGGCAAATCTATCCCCGCTAACATATAAGCATCTCTTAGCAGCGCGTAACAATCAGCTTTTCCATAGACAAACTCACGCCCTCTTAATAATGGGCAACAGCGATAAACATAGCATTCCCCGCCAGCAATCAAATGATACGGCAGTCCCGTTAAGACTTGTTGCTGGCGGTCAGCTGTTGAGAGATAGCGATAACCGTCGGGATGACTGTGAACAATCGCCGTCGCATCTGCCCGCCAGTCTTTTTTAGCAATTCTGAAATTGTTTTTCTTATCTTTGGCTGTGTTCTTAGCAGGGTAATATTTATCACCGACCATTATTCCGCAAATTTCCTCGTTAGGATATTGGGCAGCATGTTCGATTGGGGTCATAAGTTCTCCTTTTTTATCCGCCACGTTTGTTCACCGACGGGAAACCCATGTAAGGCAGGACCGCGGTATGTCCGTATTTCTCGCGTAGCTCTGCAAGCGTGGGGCGAACGTTAGCTAGTATCGGGCGCGCGGGTATCACCGCGTTATCCATTTCAGCAGGGCTCGCTAGCTCAAAAGTGGCGGCTTTACTGTTAAGCGAGACCATTCTGTTAATCAGCCACTTATCTACTACTTCTGCAAGTGGGTCAGCATCATCATTGCCGTTGATAAAATTATCAGCGTCTAAATGTTTGGCAAGGACGCGTTTGCGGATGACTTGGCAACCGATAATTCCGTCATGTTCGTTTATCGCACCTGTTACCCAGCCCAATAAATTAGAGATGGCAATAGTCGGGCGCCCTGCTGGTCCATCGCCGCTGATTTCAAATCCTTGTGCTTGGATGGGGTAAGGGTGATATTCTCGCCCTTTCCACTTCATAGATTGACCTTTTTCGTTTACCTCTGGGCAAAAATAAGTTATACCTCCGCCAACTTTTGTTAGGTCTATCTCATATAAGGCAATAAGCGCAGTTTGCTCAGGTGCAACATACGCTTGAGCGTCTCTAATGTCTTTCATGCGCGCACCTCTCTCGCTGTCCAACTAAGGCGGTAATAGCCACCGCCGACCGCTTCTTTTCTCAACTCGCCGTTATCTAACACAAATTTTCCCTCGTCTTCATCGCAAGGCGTCCAAAGATAAGGCATGGCGATATGCGACAATAAAAAAGCCTCAATCGCTTTGGCTTCTGAGGCTTTGCAAGTCCTTGAGCATTCCCACTTTCTTAGCGGGGGAGCGATGCCTTTTGGTATCCGCTGCTCGTATCCATCACCAAAACTTAACACATTGACCGGGCGACTAATCGCATTAGCTGCGCCTGATAAGTCAACTTTCCAGCTAAATTTATCCATTATTTACCTGCCTTTTGTTTAATGGCGATATCTAGCGCTCCGCCTGGGCGTAAATTTTCTGCCAATCGTTTGTCAAAATGACTGTCCATTAGCTGCTTGTATTGTGCTGGCGCGTCGCTCTCTGTTTTACTGCTGCCGTCGGCTTGGTTAACAATTAAGGTATGGTTGATAGTGATGTTTTGCCCTCCTACCGCTCCTGCTGCGGCAATGCCTAGCTTCCCGTCGCGCCCCCGTCTAAGCGGCATAATCGCCTCAGGTCCTGCCTCGCCCAATACACCTAGCCCTTGCGCGGTTTTAAAAGCGGTTGGGCTATCAAAAACCCCGCCGCTTGCGAAAAACTGCACGCCATTTTTAAAAGCCCCGCCGTTTGCGTAGGCAAAGTTCAATCCGCCCCCGCCAAAATTAAATGAGCCTGCTCCCCAAGCGCTAGCATTGATACCCCCGCCACCACCTGCGCCACCACCGATAAAACCAATGGTTTTCATCAATAGCTGTGTCATCGCAAGTTTTGCCATTAACTTTGCAATATCACCCAATAACGATACGGCAAAATCTCTAAAATTAGCTTTACCTGTGGTAACGAGGCTGGTTAGCGCGTTACCCACACCCTCGATACCATTAACCGTTAAGGATTGCATGGTATCGTGTAGACTTTCGGCGTCTTTAGTAAAGTTACTAAATCCTGCACTAATCCCTGCTAACCAATCGTTAGAGTCTGGCAACGCCTCTTGTGCTTTTTGCTGTATCGCATCATAACGCGCGATGATTTGTACCGTTTCCGCTTTAAGTAGTTCAATGTTTTCCCTACTCATACCAATAGATTTTTCTTTGGCTTGCGCTTCTAAATCCCTGATAAAACGTAATCGCTCAATTTCTTTTGCCGTTTTGCCAGTTAAGCTAATTTCAAACTCCATATCATCAAGACGCTTTTTAGCATCATGCGCGTAATGACTAATAGCGAGTTTTTGGCTGATAGTATCAAGTTGCGCAGCTTGTCGTTTAAGCGCATTAGCTTGTTGCTCGCTAATTCCTTTATATCTATCAGCATTAAAAATCATATCTCGCTGTAAATCAGAGAGTTTTGTGTAGCTACTCACTAAACCGTCATTAACTCTCATGCTCTCAAACTGTTCAGTAAGTTTTGCTGCCTCGCTTTGCATTTGTTGCATCATACGCGCAAAGTTTTCTATGCTTGATTGTGCGCTAGATTTCCCACCGCCTGATTTTTTGCTACCTTTACCACCTTTGCCGCCTTTACTTGCTGGGTCATCAATCGATGGCATTTGTGGTGGTTTACGTTGAGGCTTTTCAGATTTAACAATACCGGTGTTTCCACCTTGTAACGCATTAGTTATTTTTTTAAACGTTTCTTCTGTTTCCGAACGCATTTCCTTTCTTGTTTCTATAGCTGCTTTAACGGCATTTTCATATCGCTTATTGCTTTCTGCTATCGCTTTTGCGTTAAATGCATCTATATTGCCTAATGCTTCTCGCGCGGCGCGAGCTTCTGCATTTATTTGTTTCCGCATTTCTTCGGTGTATTTCCCCGCTTCCTTAGCAGCTTTTATTCTTGCCTTTCGGTTATCATCTATTGCTTTCCATTGTTCCGAAAAATCTGCCTTGCCTTTCGCAACTATCTCATTTTGCTCTTTGTTTTTATCTAACCATAGACTTGCTCTTGTCATGGCATGACCAATTTCTATTCCTAAAATTTTAAAGGCAGCTGTAACTTCAGCAGCTATTTTTGCTAAACTTACTAGAACTTCCCCTAGTGCTGCTCCAGCATTTTTTGCCGTATCTGAACCGTCTTTTGTATCTAAAAAAGCATCACTCAACGCATTTAAAGAGGGCAATAATCCTTGCATTAACTGCATCTTTGTTCCCTCAGCTTGACGCTTAAACATATCCATACGGTCGTTAAATTCTTCTACCGCTTTCCCTGTTTCTGTATCAACTGTTAATCCTAGTTTGCGCGCTTGCTCGTCCATTTCGCGCAAACCTTCAGAACCGCCATTCAAAATAGGGATAATACTTGCCCCTGCTTTCCCGAATAGCTGGACAGCTAATGCGGTTTTACTCGCTCCGTCTGATGTTGCGGCAAACTTATCCGCTACTTGCGCTAATAATTCTCTTGAATTGATTAAATTGCCGCTACTATCTCTTACTTTTATCCCTAATGCTTCAAACGCCTTATTTCCTTTTGCGGCTTGGTCGGCTAGTTTTATTAGAGATTTTTCCATTTCTTCTGTGCTAGAACCGCCCATTTCAAACGCCATCTGCAAGCCCGCAATTGATTCTGTCGCAACGCCTACACGAGAGGCTATTTTGCTCATTTCATCGGCTTTTTGCAGTGCATCCTCAACGCCATTTTTTATCCAATAGCCAACCGCTGTGCCTACCCCTGCCATTGCCGCTGCGGCAAGTTTGGCATTTCTTTGGACTTTTTTACGCCAATCATCTGTCGCTCTTTCTGCCCTGCTCATTCCATCGGTAAAATTACCCGTACGAGCAATTAAGTCTAGCGTTAAACGCCCTAAACTTGTTGTTGCCATAATTTTCCCTTTTTTAGGTAATAAAAAACCCCGCGTTTGCGGGGTTCTAAAATCTATCTCAAACTTGCTCGTTCTCGTCCTAATCGTCTGCCTTCTGTCATAATTTCAGAAGAGAAACATAACTTAAATTGTGCTTCACATAAGCCATCATAAATAGCGCCATTGTATTGTTGAATAAGGTCTATGATTTCTTTAGCATCAACTAATAACTCATCGAGTTTTCTAAAATAGGCTTTTTGTCGGTGGTGCATTTCACCGCCAACTGTCATTAAAGAAATAGCAGCTATTCTCTGCTTATCTTTGTAGGCTTCATCTTGATATGAATTAGATTTTGGTAAAAGCTCTCCCTCGAGTGCTAGTCTATGAACATATTCCACTGCTTCTGATAGCTGCTCTCTTGGTATGTCTTCAATATGCTCAACGTTAAATCTTTGATGAACGAGATTATAAGCTTCATTGTGCAATAACCCGCGCTTAGTAGTAAGCATCGTTACTGCTGCTCTTAGTCCTGCTCTTTCGTCAGGGGTGGTTGGACTGCTATATTCTCGGTTACCGTATAAAATCGTTTCTATTTGCTCATCGCACCAAACGGCGAATTTTGCACTTAACCAACGGGCAAAATCAACAGCAACTTTAGGATGTAGCCAAGTGCCTTGTAATGTTGATTTACCGCCTTTTTTGACGATAACTAACTGTTTCTTATCCGATATGGGATTTCCCGTTTCGCTCAATCTTTCCACTAAAGCTGAGAGATATTCCTGCGTGCGTTCTAAGCGTAAATAATCGCCTACTTGTTTGTTCAAGCTTTTTGCAATTTCAGTGGCATTAAGATAACCATCGTTTTGGAAAGACACCGATATGCCTTGAAAAAAAGAAGAAATGATGTTCATAGTGAACTCCTATTGATTACATTTTCAGATGTAGCCCAAATTGGGCGTCAGGAGGCTGAAAAACCGTCAATAGTCGGCTGGGTTTATTCCCTGCGAACAGGTATTGTATTCACCGCCCTCCCAACATAGAGAAATCTTTGTGTGCAAACACGGAATAGACACAAAAAAACCGCAATAACTATCGGGTGCGGATACCGCTATTGAATAAGGTTTTCAGACCTTGTGCCTAATATATAAAAAAGCCGCTGCAATTGCAACGGCTACAAAATAATTGTAAGTCTATTAAAGTTGGGAAGAATCCAGCTTTTCTGCATCACGTTCAGCAGTGCGTTGCTTAGACGCCTTTTCGCGTTTATTGTCAGTGTAATAGATGATAAACATTGATTCATCATTTGAAAAATCATATCTACATTCAAGCCGAATTTCCTTATTATTTTTAGTTAAAATATATTTTGTATCATCTGTAAAAACAGTAGGTGCTTGCATTTTTTCGTTGTATTTTTTTTCTATTGCAACGCGATAACTTTCGGCAACTTCATCACATTTATCTTCTGTGTATGAAGAGAGCCCAACTAGAGACATGATTTCGTTAGTATCTGGTGCAAATCCTATCATTAGTATCTCAAGCCCTTTAGGCGGTTTATCTAAATTAAGATAAGCGATACTTCCTTTATCTTGTTTAACCTTACCAGTATTCAAATCCACCTTATCACCAAATTTATAACCAAATGCCCCTTCAATTTCAGCAGCATAAGTGAATGATGATAAAGCTGAGATAAGTAATAGTAGTTTTTTCATTAGTCCCCTTTGCTAGGCGCTTTATAAAACTAAGTAATTAGTAATAAATATTACTTATGTTTATCTGTCCATTTTTGAGCAACAGTAATAACAACAGCATAATTAACTCCGTATTCTGCAAGATTTGTGATGAACTTTGTTTCCTTACTATTTGGATTATTTAACAATGCTTGCTTTTGTTTATCTGTTAGGCTTTGAGCCGCCATCCATGCTTCTTTTTCCCATGATTCCCATGCCTTATTCAACGGCTTTGCACAAGTAAGCAACTTATTTACGGCTTCTTTATTTGAAGAATTAGCATCTAAAATATCTGCTATTTTTTTACAGTTTTTTGCTTCTTTGACCAAAACCTCTAACTCTTTGCCATGCTTTTTCACTATATCTTTAAAAGTTTCTGCATGAACAAGACTCACACATAATAATAATGCTAAAGCTAACTTCTTCATTTCATATTCTCCTACATTAAAAACTAGCAATATCGCAGATTTTTAATCTAAGAACAATACCAATTTAATTATTCCTTTACTTCCGCCCTATTTAATTTTGAACAGATTTAAGTTAGGCAATACGACCTGAGTAACGTAATAGTAAAATACCAAACCTATGGCAAAAATTGCCACCCAAAATATGATTGTGAGAAACCAATTAGTAATTTCTGTTTCTTCACATTTAAAGCATTTATAGTAATAAAACTTCAATTTGTTCCCGCAGTTTGGGCATCTTCTATAATTGATGAACATTTTCCCTAGACTTCCCTTTCAATTTCCGCCACTCCCACGGCGGGATGGCTTGATATTCGCTAGTATGCCACAGTCCACGCTTTGCTTCTTTCGCTTCTTTTTCAAGTGCGTAATATGCGCTACCTTTGTAATATTTACGGTAAACCCAAGCGCCACCTAAACGCACCATTTCTGCGTTAATATCTAACTTTCCAAGGTAAAGTGTGCAAAGATGACGTTTGTAGCGGTCTTTCTTCTCGCAAACTGCTTTTATTTGCTTACTTTTGATTAGTTTCGCGAGCATTTGAGTAGATTTACCCCCGAAAGGTTGCTTTCTTTCAGGGGCATCTATACCGTTTAAGCGTATTTTATACTGCTCATTATTAGACAATAGCGTAACCGTATCGCCATCGA
This sequence comes from Suttonella ornithocola, assembly GCF_001889065.1. Taxonomy (GTDB): domain Bacteria; phylum Pseudomonadota; class Gammaproteobacteria; order Cardiobacteriales; family Cardiobacteriaceae; genus Suttonella_A; species Suttonella_A ornithocola. The sequence goes on from NZ_LWHB01000054.1 coordinate 34,768, forward strand.
TAATTCTAATGACTTTGCCTGTAATTTGATAAGCAGAAGCCAAGTTTGATAATAGAAGCAATAGCAAAAGAGTTCTTTTCATCTTTTCGTTTTTCTAAAGTCATTTATTGCGTTAATAATATTCGGTAATCGCCATAAAAAAACTATCGTTATGAGCGACAACCAAAATAGCAACTGATTATTCATAAGGGGTTACCTAAATTTATATCATAAAAATTTAGCAAGAGCAGTAATAAAAGCAGCACCGCCAAACAACATTATTGCTAAATAAATTGCTCCTATCACTAATGTAAATCTTTTATTGTCTATTTGCTCGTTTTTCATAATAAACTCCAAGAATTTTATGATAAAATTATCCAAGTGATTACTCCTTTATCAGTAATTACCATTCCGCTGGGTGTGTCACCACCGCAACGGACTTTTTTCAAACCGTCTGTAATGGCGGTTTTTCTTATTTATTATTTATTTGTTTAGCCCTATCACATCCAAAAATTCCACTCGCGGGCGCTCGAAGCTTGGAGAAAAGTCGTATATATCAACGTCAGCGCCGTTTGTCGCTGCAACAACAGCAGTAAGCTGTGCAAGCATCCATTCCTGCCTGTTCGCAGCGTTTAAGCTGCCGTATTTTGCGCGATATCTGCGCCAAATCATGTATTCATTGGCGCTTAGATTTTGACAAACTTCCGCGATGGTATTGCCACCGATGCCGTTGAGCGCTAGTTCGCAGTAGATTTCTTCTTCTTCGGTAAGTTCTTTGGGTCGTTAATCTCTGCGATAGCAGCGAGTAATGCTAGGATTAAGTCTTGTTTGAATTTTAAAACGTCGTCAGCGCTAAATAACGGCTCGCCTTTTTCGTCTGTTACGGCTTGCGCTATGGTGCGCGCGAGTTGTTTATCTGCTTGTAATTCCGCTTCTTCACCTTTCGCTTGTGTTGAGTAAATCGCCATTAAAGAGCGGGCTTGCGCAATCCCTAGTTGTTTAACATAGATATCTGCGGTTACTTCTTCACCTGATACCCCGTCAATAAATCTAATTTCTTTTTTTACTGGTGCGCCAGTTAGTAATGCGTCTGATAATTTAAGTAATGCCATTGTTTCGTCCTTTTTAATTAAGATAGATAGATGAAAATAAGTCTGGTTGTAGCTCTCGTTTTAATCGCTCAATTTCAGGTTGGTAAAGTCTTTTTTCTGTTTTGCGACGATTCAATGCTTTTCCTGCAAGAGTTCCCATAACTGAAGATACTTTTTCAGCTAACACAGCTTTGTGTAATTGTTCAATCAAGCTATATTGATTATCAGTAAGCAGTTTACGCATCGCATTGAAAACTTTTATATATTGCAATTTAATCTTAAATGCTTCTTCGCCACTATATCCCATTACTAACATAATAAATCCATCAAATGTCATAATATAATGCGATGTTTGTGCGGTTTCAGTTTCTTTTTCCTCTCCATCTTTATCAACATAAGTTATTGTTTTATTTAAAAGCTCAAAATTGAGCCGTGCAAATTCACTATCTCTACCAATTAGTTCTCTAATATCTCTTAATACATTTTTATGTTCTTTCTTGAATACCTTAGCCACAATCCTACTGTCTGTTTTTAAATCGTCTCCTTGACTAAATACCCATTCTGTTACACTTGGTGTTTTCATTAACTCTGCCATTTTTCCACCTACTTTTAATTGCGTTTTTGGTTTATAATTCATCTAGTTTCATTCCTTATCTGCTCTAAGGTTTGGAATAAAAAACCCCCGAATGCTCCAAACATTCGGGGGTTTTGCATATTTCGATTAAGTGATTAGGCTTTATGCGTTACTGAGTAACCGCTTGTCATTGTTACGCTTACCTGTGGCTGCACTACTGCATTAACACTGTAAGATAACGGCACTTTAGAGATGTAGCCTGTAAAATCTACCCAGGTGCGGCTAGTTTCTTCTCCCCAGCCACTGCTTGAATGCGTTGCCTGCGCATCACCGTCAGATTGTCCAATGCGGAATTTTAACTCGCGCTTATCTTTGCGTGCTGCTAACAGCATCTTGTGCGTTTCATCGCTAAAATCCATATTGATGGTAAAGGTGCTCTCACTAGAACCCAATAATCCATCCACCTCTTGTATTTTTTCACGTTCACAAAGGGTTGTTACGTCGATTTTTGTCGGGTCACCTTCATTAACATCTAATTGTGTAACACACAGCTTATAAACTTTAGTGTCATTTGTTGGGTCAACGATAAACACTTCCGTTCCATTACTTAATAGTACTTTTTTCTTTGTCGCCATTTTTAAGCTCCTGATTGGATAAAATCACAGTCAAACGACACGCGATGAATTTTGGTGTCGGGTTCGTGGGCTTCCAAAGCCCAGTTAGTAATCGTTACGCGGTTATCTTTTTGCAGCGCATCGCGGACTGCCATCGCCACAATTCGTGCGGGTATTGACTTAGTGTCATAAACATCTATCTGCACGGTATAGTGGTCGCCAGCTGGACCATCTTTTAATTCATTCAGCGGTTGTCCGCTGACAATCTGCCAAACCACATACGGTAACGCCCCATTTTGCGGGGCGCTGTGAAAGGGATAAAATCTTGTTGGGTTCTCGCCAAGTAGTCGTTTGCATTCGCTACTTGCGGTAATAATTGGGAAAATCGATATCATGTCGGCGCTCCGTATTTTTTAATTTCACGCTCAATGGCTTTTGACAATTCGCTGGCATAGGCTCCCGTTATTTGGTCAGCGTCCATTGCAGGTCGAATAAAAGGACGAGCTGGCATTTTGGATGTACCAAACTCTAAAAAACGCCAGTAATAAGTATCCCCGCCTTTCCCCCCGCCACCTTTGCCTTTTTGTGCGCCGCCTGTAACGCCCACGCGTGCGTAAATGTTTCCGTTACGAGTAAAGTGTTTGCTGTTTACTTTGGTCGCGATGTTAGCCGAAATGTTTTCAGGTGTTCGAGGGTCGTCAATTCTTGCAGCGTTTTGTTTGACTTTCTTCCGCGTTTCTTTCATCGCGTTTCGGCTAGCGGCGGTATAAATCCGTCTTGCTCTTTTTTCGTCTGTAAACGCTTCGAGCTTCTCACGCAAAGCCTCCAAGCCGTGCAACCGCATTTCTACGCCATCAGCCATTGTTTACCCCCTCTGAGACTGATAGATTGAGGTATTCAACGCCGCTTTTATTGTCCGCTAAGACGCCATGTATGTTGTAATGTTTACCGCGGTAAACAATCCGACAAGTAGCATCAATATCATCACGGTAGCGCATCAGTATCCGCGCGGTTATTTCACTTTGCCCTGCTGCGGCGCTGATAAACTCACGCACAGATAATGGGGCAATTTGCGCCCAAACAGTCGTTATTTCTGCCCAATCATCGGTCATTACGCCTGTTAGTGGATCTTGACGCTTTATTGGGCGCTCAATGCTAACGCGATGGCGAAGTTTGCCGGTTTCCATGTCATACTCCGTACAATCGATAATGTTGTACTAACCGCCAATATGCCAATGGCACTTCTGATTTTGTCGCATCTGCCGCTGCCTCTCTATGTTCATACCAGTTGCCAATTAACAGCAACATAGCTTGTTCAAGGTCAGCAGTTATCACGATGCCATACGTGTCATCTTGCGGGATACTATGTGCATCAGCATACAAATTGCGGTTAATATCACGCTCAACAAAGATTTTAGCGGCGTCTATGCGCCCAGCTAAGTACTCGTCTTCATCGTCGTGATCGATGCGCAAATGCTGTTTTACACGTTCTAACTTAATCATTTTTGTGATTTGTTTTTAGGGACACTTTCAGCTTTGTTTTTATGCTCAGGCTCTGATTTGTTCTTATGCTCAGGTTCTGCTTTTTCTTCTGTTATTGCTTTGATAACGCCTAAATCAATTAAGTATCGCGCGGTATCATCATCAACTGTTCGGGTATCGCCGGCATAGTATTGTTTATCGCCATAGTGTTGGCGTGTAACGAGATATTCTTTCATTTCTTGCTCCTAAAGGGGCATAAAGCCCCTATGTTATTTCGCTGCTAAATCACCATAGATAAAGGCTTCTGGGCGATAAACCGCTAACGCTAGACGTTCCTCACAGAGAATCGTAACCATGTTTTTAACAAAGTCATCTTCATTCTGTGTGGCGACCGCAACGCTTAAATCCCAGCGGTCAAATAGTTGCGCTGCCATTTTGAATGCGCCTGTTAGGAATTTACCCGATTGAATAGCCGACGTTACGACTACTGGTAACCCCCACATTGTTGGTGTTGCGCTGCCTTGTGGGTTGCCAATGATGTGGCGCCCGTCGTTATCCTTGAGCAGTTCAATTTTTGTCCAGTCAATTGGGTGCAATACATGCCCTGTTGACGGATATTCCGCGATGGTAGCTTGCAACATCGCCAGTCTTAACTGATCAATAATGGTGTAATTTGCCATTGTTGCCGGGTCTGAAAAAGCAGTCGCTTGTGGAATAATGCCTTTAAGGTTACTTCCTGAGCCGTCGCCGTTAAGCAATTGCTTTTCTTCGACAAGTTTTAAGCCATACGCCAACAAGTTATTGATTTGGCTTTGCAACATTGGCGCATCATCTAAGATTTGCCGTGAGGCTTTCATAAAGTGCGCGATAACCTTCACGCCGGTGGTTACTTCTTCGTATTGCAAGTCAGATTGCGGTTTTTTCGCGCCCTCCGCCACGGTGGCGGCATTATTGGTAAAGCCTTTTTGCTTGATGTAAGTAATCGCATTGCTGTTGGTTCGCCCTGCGCTAATCAAATCCCGAACCGTTAAGCGCTGTCTTGGCAGCTCAAGGATGCCGTCTAGGCGTTGAGGCTGGACGAGATTGCCGACTGAGCCAGCAGCATCAGTTGTTGCGCTAGTGATATCCGCCTTAATACTCACACGCGCGGCAGTGCCTGTGCGCGGGTCTGATTTATACCGCTCAAAACTATCAGATTTTGTGAGCTGCTCGCCAATGCTGACAGGGGCTTCAGGCTCAACACCTCGTCTTGCGGCTTTTTGCTCTAAATCTTCCAAACGGGCGGTCATATCATTCATTTTTAGCAACACTTCATCTGTTTGCTCTTTCAGCCCGTCTGTTAGCTTTTCGCCTTTTTCCATGCGCCCTTTGACTTCTTCCGCGTATCCTTTAACGGTTTCAACTGTGTTTTTTAACTCTTGGGCGAGTTCTTCCATTTCTTTAGCCATATTTATGTCCTTTCAGATTTTAAAATGTTAAGTGCGGCTACTACCGCGTTATCTACTGGCTCGCCCAGCAGTTTTCGCAAACCATGCGAGGCTATTGCTGTAGCTTGCGATTTAGAAAATCCTGCTTCGCGCAGGAATTTTTCAAATTCTTTTAGTGAGGGTAATTCGCCTTTTTCGAGCGTGCTTTTAACAGTCGTGATAGTTGATTCTTCATTAGCAGGGAATGTGACAACTGACACCTCTTTCAAGTCGAGAGCCAATAACTCTAGGATTTCATTATCCTCATCGTACGACCACTTATTGATGCTATATCCAATAGACAGACCGTCAATTGCACCATGTTTAAGTAACGCGTGAGCCTCTTTTGCAAGCGCAATATCATTGATGAATAGCTGACCTTCACCATAAAGCCCATGCTCATCCTCTTTAAGGTTTATCCACTTACCAATAACTTTTGCCCGGTCGTGCTGCCACAAAATAGGCGGCATCTTTCCCTTTTCGCGCCATTTCTTTATTGTTTCTTCGTATGCGCCTTTGCGCACCGCGTCACCGTAACTATCAACAACATCAAATACGCTGCAATAACCACTAAAAAAGCCGTCATCTTTGACGGCTTCTGCTTTGAAATTTATGCTCTTGGTCTTCATTCTGTAGTCCTATCGGTTGAGTCTTTGACTGGTTCTTTCCCTACGTTGTCAATCGTCGTCATGTTTAGCTGCACTGTCAGCACGTCCGCTCCCTCTATACGCGGTAAATCTTCAAGCGCTCGCACATCGTTACGAGTCATAATGCCGTTTTGTACCATCAAGTTATAAAAGTTTGCACGTTCCCCGCTGTTAGCGCGCAACAACCCTTCAACCGCGAACTTGGGTCTATATTGCTGTCTTTCGATGGGAGTAAGGAGTTTTCGGCTAATCGTTTGCTCAATGCGCACCAGTGTGGGGCGTAACGAGTAGGTTAAAAACCCTTGGTTCATACCCTCTAGTGAGGACGCCCAACTGCTCGCTTTGTCATAATGCCCGATTAGCTGTGGTGGCACACCAAAAGCACGACAGATTTCTTCAATGCCAAAGTATTTACTTTCAATGACTTGCGCGTCTTTTGGGTTAATCTTAATACCGTTTGCGGTTACAGGCTCAATGCCATTTTCTAGTAGCATATAGCTATCGGCATTCTCTGGCTGTTGATAACGCACTAGATTTTCTCTAAAGACTTGGCGTTGTTCTGGAGATAATAAGGTCGGGAATTTGAAAAATCCGCCAATTTTTAAGCCTTTTTTCCAGTCGTTGGCAGTAAATCGGTTTAAATCCATTTGCGCGCCAATCGCTTCTGCCGCATATTGTATGGGCGACAACCCAGTCAAACCATCGAGCGTAAAGCCACGAACATGAAAAATATCCGCCTCGCTATACTCATCGGCATAGCCTGTCTTACTATATTGATAGATTATCGCGCCTGTTTTATCGCGTTTTACCCGCATTGCTTGCGGGTCTAGTGGCTCTAAGCTAATAATACGATTGCCACCGCGTGTAATTAACGCGTAAGCGTTGCCCCATAGGTCTAGACTCGCAATCATCACTTCCCAAAACTCTGATGCGCACATATCCGCATTTGGTGCGTCATGTAAGAGCTTATAAAGCGGGTGATTGTCGCTGATATTTTTTTCAGTATCCCGTAAATGAATGGGTAGCGTGCTAATGGTTTGACTACGCAAACGCACACACGCCCAAACGGCGGAGAGTTTTAGGCTGTTATCAACGCTAACACTACTCCCCATTGGCGTTGGCGTGCTATCGTACGGGTAGACAGTTGCATTTTTATCAAGGCGTTGTCGTCCAAACAATCCTCCTAGCCACTCTCTAACAGCAGCGGTGTTAAGGGTTATGTTCATACAATCACCATATTGTTAAAAAAATCATCCATTTGCTCGCTCGTAATTACAGGTTCTGACAATTTTTGGCTTGCGCCAAACGCCATCGCTAACGCTACAATCCCGTCAATCCGACCGCTTGCTTTAAATTTATCAAGCTTGCGATTGCCCGCTGGGTCGCGTTGTAATACCGCATTAGCCGCACACATGGTTAAGACAGGATGATTGCCGTGTCTAATTTGTTTGTTAAGTAATGCTGCCTCCAGCGCATCAATCGCGGGCGACATATCTTTAAATCCTTGCCCATACTCAATCATCGGCAAGGAAAGCCCTGCGCGGTCAAGCTCACCTTTAAAAATATCCATGCGCCAGCGGTCATAAGCAATGCCGCACACGTTTAAATCCGCCAAAATGTCCGCCATATCCGCTACCACATGAGCATAATCCACGGTAGCCGATGGCGTGGTGTGTATGTAACCCTCACGCGCCCAAACGTCATAAGCCGCTCGGTCGCGTTTAGAGCGGTCAGTTATCCCCTCTTTTGGTGTCCAAAAATGCGGTTCAACGTGCCAAATACCCGCTAAATCTCGCCCAATCAATACCAGTGCGGTTAGGTCTGTACGCGCAGATAAATCTAGCCCTGCGTAAACTTCCATATCTTGTAGTGAGGACGGCATCGCGCTGTTATCCGCCCAAACAGCCGCGCTGATAAATGGGTTGTTAGTTGATACCCGTTGATTGAGATTGAGGTTCCTGAAAGTGTTTTCAGCGGATGGCATTCGTGCCGCGTTTTCTGCTAGTTTTTCGAGGTCGCGCAATGAGCGGAATTTACCGAGTGCTGGGTTGGCGGCTTTCCAACCGTCGCGGTCGAGTACATCGGCATCTTGAGGAGCAGCGTAAACGTGGCTCACGATGTGAGGGTCTTGACTACGCTCAGCATCATCAATCCAGACGCTTAACAAATCAGCATCATTCGCCGCTTGTGTGCTAATTGCAATCAACAATGGATGCTCATGCGCACCTTGCGCAGTAACAATCGCATCAACGAAATCATTCTGCGCACCTTGGACTTGCCCGACCTCATCTAAGATTGCTAAAACAGGTGATAACCCTTGCGCGGTTTTTCCTTCTGCCGCAAGCGCTTTATACTCTGTGTTCATCGGCAGTCCGTGCAAACGTTTACCCGACGGGATAATGTGTATGATGTCTTGCAAGTCAGGATTGAGGTTAATCATTTTTACTGCAAGATTAAACACCAGCGCCGCTTGCTCTCGACTCATCGCACCACTAACAATCTGGCTGTTAAGCTTTGCTTCTGGTCCGACCAAATGGGTCAACAGCAAACACGCAATTAGACCGGTCTTACCATTTTTGCGCCCAATAGATAAAATTGCTTTTTCAGTGCCTACCGGATTGTCATAAACGTCAATGATAAATTGCTTTTGAAAAGGTTCTAGCTTCAAGCCTTTACCAACGTGGACGCCCTCTGGAATACGGCAAAAAGCCTCAATAAAAGCAATTACTTTTTCTGCGCGGGTCATTGCGGTCTCGCTATTAAACTGCCCATATCATCCAATGTCTGCCCCGCTTTTCGCTGCTTAGTCGCTCTTTTTGCACTGTCTTCACTTTTCCCAACAGTCGCCTCTGCGTGTATGTGCAATTTCGTCGAGTATGACAGCGCAAGACGGCTTAATTTTTCTAGCCGCGATATTGCAGGGTTATCGACAGGCGTTCCACGTTCGTTAATTAGCGTCAATCCTTGCGCGGCTATATCTGTATGGCTCTGCTCAATATAAGCAAGCAATTTAGACAAATTCCAAGCGTGCGCTAAATCGATTGCTGTCCAGTCCTCGCGCGCACGCGCGCGTGTAATGTCATGCCAGTAAAATAACTCTTGGTTAGTAAGAGGTTTTGGCGGTTCTATCGCCATACTCGCACCAGCAAAAGCTGCGACGGTAGCAGCGGTGCTGTCGCTTCTTTTTCTTCTCGTCATAGTCTGGATTTTTTTCGGTTAGCATTAAAAAAGAGTTAGGGGCGGCGGTCGCTAAGAGGGCAATTTTGAACTTTTTACCCGCCCCCGTACCAGTGGTGGTTTGGGTCAAGCGGAAATCCTTTTTCGTTACATCCAATTTTTGAATTTTCTTCGCGCTGTTTGATGCTGTCGTGACAATGCTTACACAGTGATTGCCAATTAGTCTTATCCCAAAATAACCTAGCGTCGCCTTTGTGCGGGATAATATGGTCTACAACGGTAGCAGGCGTTATTCTCCCTTCACGCTGACAATAAACGCAAAGCGGATGATGAGATAAATAATGTTCGCGTGCTTTGCGCCATCTACCATCATAGCCACGTTGTTTTGTTGTCTTACCATTGCGCCAGCTCATCTTATCGACCCTTAACCACCGTTTCGTAAATGCGGTCAATCTTAGCGCCCATATCGCGCATATCTGCTTTTAACTGAGCAGCAGCATTATTAGCTTGCATCTCAATCCTTGTGTCTGCAGCTTTACGCTCATTTTCTTCTCGCGCTAGCATTGAGCGATACTCTGCTTGCATCGTGTCCATTTGCTGTCTAATTAACGCCCTGTCTTGTAAACCGGCGTAATAGCTGCCAAAGCCTGCTGCGACAAATGCAAATACAGCGATTGCAGTCGTAATGTTAATTTCCCATTTATATTCAATTTTCGGCACAATTCACCTCTAATAATCTAATGTATGCTTTTAATGCTTCTTCTCTCCGCACGAGCTTTGCGTACGTTTCATCACTTAGCGGCTCAAGTTCAGTTGTTGCAATTTTTGCAAGCACTGGTTTCGGTGGGCATGGATGATTGACTATAACGGGATACGGCTTGACACACGCAGATAGCAGACACGCTAAGATGCTTGCTTTAATCACGTTCAAAATAATCTCTTTTGCCACTTTCTAATTCTCTATCTACTTCTGCTTGCGCTTGATTGTTTGCCCTGATTGCTGCATTAATGCGTTGACTATGCGCAACGTGTGCTTGATTGTTAATCATTAGCTGCTCGGCTTCTCGCTCTGCCTGCTCCGCACGTTGTCTTTGTCTGACCGTATACCCGCCAAGAGTAACTACTGTCAGCACAAACGCACTCAGCCAAGCAAGCATAGTCTTTAATCGTGCAATCATTGCCGCACCAGCTTCACAATCAGCGTTAGACCGCCAATCAGTAATAACGCTGCAATCGCCCAGTGGATAGGGCTATTACCGCTAAACACCGATAAAATTCCGCCCGCTTGAGCAGCAATCGCACCTGCTGCGGTTGGGTTTCTTATTGCGTCATTGATAGCTGCTGACCACTTTTCTTCGCCATAAGCGCCGCCATCTGCCGGTTTTTGCTCTGCTTTTGGCGTTACGCCTTTGCACATAGATAGAGCGATAATTTGCACGTTTGTTACTCTGCTCGTCCAGCCCTTGCCAAACGTATCCCATGTTTTTAGTCGCTTCATGAACGCCAATCGCTCGTCGCATAGCTGAGTGGCGAGTAAACAGCTATTTTGCTTTTTGAGAGCTTCTAATGTTTTAACGCCAATAATGCCATCCGCTTCAACACCGAGAAATGCTTGTAATGTCTTAACAGCACGCGATACGCCACTGTTAACCGCAAAATCAAACATCGCATAATCTAAGCCGCTTGGCAGCTCGTCGAAACGAATTGGGTTTGCGTACTGCTCTCTATAAATTTGGTCAACATCGTGCTTTTCGATTAGCTTTACCGAGCGTGTCGGTAATCCATGATGCTGTTGCCAAGCATCATAAGTGCGTTGCGTAATCCCGAAATTTGTTGCGCCACCGGGGTCTTTAGGATGATTTGAATACCCGCCCTCTGCTTGCAAAACCCATCCAAGTGCCTTTTGATAGTTTTCTTTCATAAACCACCCGCTAAAAATAAAAAAAGCCCGTCCGAAGACAGGCAGGCGCGGAGAAACTTTCACATAAATCCGCATAAAAAAAGCCCCACCGAAGTGAGGCTGTAACTTATTGAAATCTCTGAATTGAACTATGGCGATAATCACCATAGTTAAAAATGTCCTAACTAATGTTCGCTTTTTTTGTCCGATATTAAAAAGCGGGCAATAAATAAGTTGGGGTCATTATGACCCCAGGATTGTCAAATCGCAGATACAAAAAAGCCCCGTACGAAAGTACAGGGCTTGCCATTTTAGTGAAATTAGAGAGGTAAACGTTATATACATAACTTTCGCCACTCTACCTGAAAGTATATAGTTTCATCCTTGGATTGTCAATTTTTTAATTATGGAACAATTTTTGCAATTATAAATGTGTAGGCGTGCTGTCTTTTTTGTCGTACATTCTCTGCATTAGTAAATTTCCACCGTCTATTTCTCACTACATCTTTATCACTAAAAATGCCATAAAAAAACCTTGCTTCAATAGCGTTAAAGCTATTCGGAAACCACTGCTTTAAACTCTGTAAAATCCGTCCGATTTTCTCACCCTCATCATCTGTCAACTGCGGTATGCCATCGATATCAATCGTGCGAGGGATTTGTTTGGCAAACTCAGCACAAGGCGGATAGCCGAGTTTGCGCCATTCTTCACCTGTCCGCGCCCAACGCGCATAGCCCCAAAGTAAGGCTTCTACTTCGCTATTTGTCATCGCGCCTCTCTTATTCTTTCTGCTCTTTCTCGCCCACCATCTAACGGTATGATTTTTTTCGGTGTCGGTGCGATAGTTTGTAAACAACAGTAAATAGACATCACTATCAAGACGGCGAACATTAACAATAACGGACGATAATCATTCATAAGCGCTCAATCTCCATTCTTGCTGGCTCTTCATCTCCATTATTTTTTTCATTTTTCTTATCAACTTTATCCACTCGGACTATCAGCAATGGATTAAAATTACTGTCATCTACCCCAATAGCCTTAGCAAATCCATCTAATGCGGGTTTACTCGCCGCTAAAAGATTATCGTTATCACGTCGGCGCTTATCCGGAAGATAAAAAGTAACTTTAATGCCGTTTGATACATCTGCGCCTCGCCACCCCGCCTGTAAAGTCAGAAAATAAGCGTCTTCCCGTGCCTTTAATTTAGCTTTATGTGTAACAGCCCAGTGTCTACCATTTTTATTGTTAGGCATCAATTCCGATGGAGGGAAAGGTAAAGTAACCCGATAATTCATAATCCCTCTCCTAGTTTTTGTTTTTCTTGTGGCGTCAATAGCGCAAATAACCTTAATTGCGTCCGTAATACCGCCTCATAAGCTTTGTATCTCACAAAATCACGTTCTAAGTCCGTATTCGTCCGTCTATCGATAGCGTCATGACACGCACTGCATACCCAAGCGACGTGTAAATCATGCGTTTTTGCGCCCATAATGCCTTGCGCGGGTAGTTGAATATGCGCCGCAACGGTTGTACTGGTATCGTGATTACACACGCCGTCAATCATTGCTGTGCATTGTTGTCCGCGTGCTTTATTGAGTAACCATTGCTGGCGGTTTTTCTTATTGCTCATATACACCACAACATAATTGCCAAGCTGCACACAAACATCGTTACTCCTGCTAAAAAATAAATCCACTCCGAAAAGCCACTCTTAAACACACAGAGCGTTAAGCAATAGATACCGTAAAAAAATAGAACAAGATGCACAAAAACAAATGTTACCTTTAACATCACTACCTCCCGATATCCGCATAACCTGCTACCACAGGGTCAGGAATAAAAATCTGCAACTCATGCGCTGCCCAACGTCGAATATCCTCCACATAATCATTAAACGCCGCTTTCTCTAGCGTCTTTGTGGACGGCATAACTTCTATCCCCGCTACAAACACAGGCATTAAAAACCGACGTTTACAAAACTCATGGACAACATCTTTAACGGTTAACCCCGCCTGCTTTAAAACAGCGTCGGTCTGCTCGCTTGCAAAAATACCCGGGTCGTTATCTATAATCGTCTTATAGACCACGCCCCATAAATAACGGTTTTGCCGATGAGTGCGGGTTTGCTTTTCTTCCTCGATGCGCACTACCCAAATTTTTGCTTTTTTATTTTCGTGAGTGATACGGGAAAATCCCGCATCACTTATCGGCAACGCTTGCACAGCGGCGAGAGCATTTGCTCTCACTTGTTCGCTGATTAGTCTGTATTGTTGCGGTTTCATTTTCCTGCCTCAAATCGTGCTTTAAGCAGTGTTCCGTAAGGCTTATCTCTGATACCGTTTACTGGGATTAACTCACGATGATAACAGCCTACTAAACCATCTTTTATAACAACTTCAATACTTCCATTGAATCTTGTATCAATCGGCACCATCACAATGTGCGGTGGTGGTAATGCGTCAACAGGTTCTAAATCTCGTTCTTTTAAACCGCGTGTCTGTTCACTAATGTTTAAAAATCGACAGGCATCTGGATAACGTTCGCGTCTAATCTCACGCACTGATGGCGCTTGGACATAATTGAAAAGTTCGTTATACACCGCTTGCCAATACTTACCTGTGCGATAAACCATCTCTCGCACACCTTGCTTGATGTGAACAAGCTGCTCATCGGTGATATAAGGGGATTGTTCAACAGTAGCGAGAAAAGTGCGGATAACCGCTAGATGAACAAATGCGCTTATCCATGCGCCATAGGCAACAACAATTTCTTTACAAGCATATGTGCCACCATTTACGCCGCGTACCGTTTTGATTGAAAAGCCC
>NZ_LWHB01000055.1 GCF_001889065.1 Suttonella ornithocola
TGCCGCGACACCAGCACTATCACAATTTGTCACTGTTGAACCATCAACGACTATCATCGAAGGTAATTTTTCTGAGAGAGCAGAAAACGGCTGATTAGAGAGATAATCAGCCGTTAAAGTTGAAACAAGCGCTAATTGCCCTTGAGTATTAATTTCACCAATTGGCGTTTGCATAATTAGTTCATTGATTGCATTTTATTAATCAATGCATCAATGCCACCTCTTTGTAACTCAGTATCGAAAGTATTCCGATAACCTGTAATTAAAGAAACGTTTTCAAAGGTTGCATCATAAATTTTCCATTGACCATTGTCATACCAAAGTGCAAATTCCATATTAGATACTTTTCCAGTATTATCAGTCACTTGAACACGAACTTTTGCACGGTTATATTTATCTACAACTGGCATGCCTAAGACTTTTATTTTGGCTTGCGTATATCCAGACCAACCTTTTGAATAGACACGAATAAGTAATTTTCTAAATGTTTGACTAAATGCATCAAATTTTCCAGCTGCGCGGACTTCTTGTAAATGACGACCTAATGCAATTTCAGCCATACGATTAAAAGCTAAATGTGGGGATATTTCTTGCTCAATAAATTGCTGAAAAGCTGCTGGATTATTTTGATACTTTGCTTTGTTTGCATCTAAAGAGGCTAAAATTTCAGTTGACGTCTGTTCAATTAAAGCTTTCGCTCCTTCTGGTGAAGATTGAGCAGCAAAAGTAACTGTACTGAGCACACCTAAAATAGCTCCTAATAACCATCTTTTCATAAAAAAACTCCTAATTAGTTTTTCATAGACATATTTGTAATGAACTGCTGGATGACTTTCTCTAATACGACAGAAGAATTTGTATATTGAAACTCATCGCCGTCCGTCATCATCTGCGTATCACCACCAGCGGTAATACCAATATATTTACCACCAATTAAACTGCTGCTTAAAATATCAGCACTACTATCTAATGGGATTTGATTATACTGCTTAGCAATTTGCATTGTGACTACAGCTTGGAAAGTTTTTTGGTCTAGCGCAATATTAGTAATACGACCAATTTGCACACCTGATTGTGTAACAGCTGCATTAGAGGATAAGCCTGTAATGTCCGAAAATCGTGCTTTAACCGTATAATATTGATCTGGATAAAATTCGCTACTGAAACCGCTAATTTGTTGTAGCATTTTTTCTAAAACCATTGCCCCACCAGTGCGCGTTAAGCTATCACCATTTTTAAGCATTTTATCGGAAGTACCAGGTGTAATTCCAATATATCTTTCGCCTAACAATCCAGAAGTTAAGATGCGAGCATTGCTATCAATAGGAAGCGATACTGATTGACTAATTTCAAAAGTGATTTTTGCCTCAGCACGTTCAGGAATAAGCTCAATAGAAGAAACTCGTCCAATTTGGACACCGGCTAATGTTACTTTCGCTTCTTTTCCTAATCCACTAGCATCTCCAAATAAAGCTTGTAACTCATAAACTTCTCCTGGATGGAATCCTCCTAAACGACTGGCTTTAAATCCTAGAAAAAATAATCCTAAGATTGCTAATAAAACAAACAGCCCCACAAATAAAGTTAAAATTTTATTTTTTTGCATAATTTACATTCCAAACATAACGGAAGTGAGCAGAAAGTCTGCTGCTAAAATAGCTAGTGATGAGATGACAACGGTTTTAGTTGTTGCTCGCCCTAAGCCTTGCGCCGTTGGAGGAGCGACAAATCCTTCAAAAACAGCAATTGATGCACATAAAAAGCCAAAAACGATGCCTTTAACAATCATTCCTAAAAAAATATTTTCATGAAATGAAACAATTCTTTGTAATTGTCCCCAAAAAGAAGCGCCATCAAGCCCCAAATGCGGAACTCCCACAGCATAAGCGCCAACCATAGCAATCGCAACAAATATAACAACTAACAAAGGGACTGCAATTAAAGCACCAAAAAATCTAGGAACACCTACTTGTGCAATAGGCTCTATTCCCATCATTTCCATCGCAGATAATTGCTCTGTTGTTTTCATTAGACCAATTTCAGCAG
>NZ_LWHB01000056.1 GCF_001889065.1 Suttonella ornithocola
TTATTTATTTATTTATTTATTTATTTATTTATGTGCTTGGCTGAAGGATAAAAAGTGGCAGATTTAAACTATAGTGCCTTAGAAGAAGTAATTAAAAAGCATAACTGGTGGTTTTCAGTATCAGAGTTGCATGGTATGTTGACTGCACTGACGATTTATAAAGAGGGTGTATACTGGTCGTCTTTATTAGCGTTAAAGGAGGATAAAATAGCTGAAACGCTGATTCCAGAGTTACTGGAGCATATTGAAAAGCAGCTTAAGAGCGATACTTTATCTTATCAATTATTATTAGCAGAGGATAATCCGCTTTCTGTTCGTACAGAAAGCCTTGCACAGTGGGCACAAGGATTTACAATGACAAATAATTATTTACGTGAGATTCACAAATATCCTCAGCTAGACGCTGCTGCTGAGGAATTTGTTCAAGATGTAAAAGCAATTAGTCAGTTAGATATTGGTATTCAGGATACGGAAGAAAATCGACGTTTATTAACTGATTTAGAAGAGCACTGCCGCATGGGAGCATTAATGCTGTATGCGGAAGTGCATTCACAGTAAATATCGCCATAAATCTTTTAGGATAACAAATCCCATAAAGGTAAGAACGATAGAAGCCCCTATACGATAGCTCCATTTTTCTGCTGATTTTCCAAGAGGTTTACGGCGAATCATTTCTAATACGCAGAAGAGCATATGACCGCCATCTAGCATTGGAATAGGTAGCAGATTAATGGCAGCTAGGGATAAACTGACGATACCTAAGAAGTTTAGAAAAACATCTCCACCAACTCTAAGGGTTTGTCCCGCGGCATCACCAATGGTGAGTGGTCCGCCCATATTATCTAGAGAAACTTCTCGCTTAATTAATCGTCCGAACATTTCAAATGTTAGCTTGACATAATAGCCAGTTTTCTCAATGCCTTTTGCTAATGCTGGAAAGAGTGAATATTTTTGGATGACACCGTATTGGTCAAAAAAAGCCTGACTCGGTGGTTCATATGCCCATTGCACGCCTAAATAACCAATCATCTGATGATTTTTGAGTTCTCTTTCTCCTAAATTTCCTTCAAGTGTTATGGATTGATTATCACGTAATACCGTTAAAGAAATAGGTTGGTTGGCTAAGTTCTTTAGAATAGAGGCAACGACATATACCCCACTTTCTTCTGGAATTTTTTCTTGGTTAATGGCCAAGATTTTATCTTTTGGTTTGAGTCCTATTTTTTCAGCAGGGCTGTCTGGCATCACTTTTCCAATCCACGCAGGATAGCGATGGTCAACTAACATCATGCCAGTGACTTGCGAGATATTTAGTTCATCACCGACTTTCAAATGAGAAAAGTTTAAAGTGGTTTGATGCGGTTGATCTTTACGCAAATATTCTATGGTAATGGGTTTGTGCGGAGCGGTTGATAAGGCAACATCTGCATCGGTTGATAAGACGACATTTGTTCCATTGATTTGCGTGAGGGTATCACCGACTTGTAAGCCTGCTTTAGCTGCCATACTATCAGGGGTGATATAAAGAATTTCTGGACGTACACCACTCACGCCATTCATAAATAAGAGCGCAAAAGCGAGTACGGCAAAGACTAGGTTTACAAAAGGTCCAGCAAATGCGATCAAAAAGCGTTGCCATGCTGGCTTGGCAGCAAAAGTACGGTGTCGTTCTTCTGGTGGAATATCTTTATCTTTGCTTTCACCATACATTTGTACAAATCCACCTAACGGAATAGGCGCGAGGGTATATTTTGTACCGTCTTTTTTTCCAGTCCAGCTGAGAAAAGGTTTACCAAATCCCAGTGAGAAGCGGAGGATTTTAACGTTAAAAAATCGGGCAACGGTAAAGTGTCCCCATTCGTGGATGGTGACTAAAATACCAATAGTAATAGTAAATCCGAGAAGTCCCCAAAGTACTGCCATAAGTAATTCCTGAAAAACTAAAGAGTTGAAGTGTGTTTAGTGAAATTTTGATGTTAAAAATAAAACATAAAAGGGGTACTAATCGCAAAATTCCATAGAGTTAATCCGGATATCCAGCTATCAATACGATCGTATACACCACCATGTCCGGGCATAATAGCACCACTGTCTTTTACTCCTGCATGACGTTTTAGCATACTTTCAAATAAATCTCCGATACTGGCGTAAATCAGCGCAATTAAGCTACAAATGAGGCAATAGGCGAATAGAGAAAAAGAGAAAGGAATTTCCCAAGTTTTCACATGATGAAGGGCAATAAAAAAGAAGATAACGAAAAGACCTATTGCGAGTAATAGTCCGCCAATAAAACCCTCCCAAGTTTTATTAGGACTAATGATAGATGAAAATTTTCGCTTTCCAAAGGCTCTTCCAAAAAAATACGCACCGGCATCGCTTGCCCAAATCAGAATGAGTAAGACTAATATGCCGCTTCCACCAATGGAAAATTTTAATCGCATAATAGAGAGAGTAAATGCGGTTAAAAAGAGAATTCCTAGCATAATAACAAGCTTTTCTCCTCCCCATATTTGTTCTGTTTTTGTATATTGCTTTAATAAAATGGGGACAAGAAATAGCCAAGCAATGGTTGCAAGTCCAGATATGGGAAGCGATAAGCGTTGCCATGTTGATGAGATTAATAAAATATTTGGATCAGTGCTTGATATATCATAATTTAATATATAAATGATGCCCCAAGTGATTATTCCAGTAATAATGACAAAAATTGTTTCTGCAGATTTAGAAGTTTTCAATAATTTTGCCCATTCATAGGCAGCAATATTAATAATAACGCCCCAAGCAATATTAAATATCCAATTTGGAGCAGCGAGCATTATCCAGGCAAAGATAGGAATGGCAATCAGTGCAGAAATAATCCGTTGTTTCATGAAAAATCCTTATGATGAGGGTTCATCAATGGTGCCAAATCGGCGTTCGCGAGCGTGATAGGCGGAAATCGCTCGTTGGAAAGCTTCTGCATCAAAATCTGGCCAAAGGGTATCAGTAAAGTAAAGTTCGGCATACGCCATTTCCCATAAATGGAAGTTACTAATTCGCATCTCACCACTAGAACGAATCAATAAGTCAACGGGGGGTAAGTCTGGCATAGGACGAGCTGCTTCATAGCTAGAAGCATTGATATCATTAGGGTGTAATTGCCCAGAGGCAATTTGTTTAGCAAGATTTTTAGCCGTTTCTACAATAGCCCAATGTCCACTGTAGTTGAAAGCAAAGATAACTTCCATTCCCGTGCAATGAGCGGTTATGGCTTCTGCGCGTTCAAAAGCTGCGAGTAACTTGTTGGAGAGATTTTCTCGACTGCCAAGAATACGCATACGAATATTCTCATCGGCTAATGCTTCAGACTTTTTAGCAATATTTCGCTGAATAAGCTCTAAAATCAGACGAACTTCTTTTTCAGGGCGCGTCCAATTTTCCGTGCTAAAGGCGAATAAACTTAAGGTTTGAATACCCATTGTGGATGCTGTTCGAATAACAGCATCCACACTATCACGTCCAGCGCGATGCCCAAAGCTACGCGGACGCCCGCGCTGCTTTGCCCATCGTCCATTACCATCCATAATAATGGCAACGTGCTGCGGCGGCGTAAGCGACATTATTACATTTCCATTAAGTCTTTTTCTTTTGTGGCTAAAGCTGCATCAATTTGTTCGACGTATTTGTCAGTTAGTTTTTGAACTTCTGTCTCGCCACGACGTTGGTCGTCCTCAGAAATGGATTTATCTGCTACTAACTTAGCAATTTCATTGTTGGCATCACGACGAATATTGCGAATGGCAACTTTTGCTTGCTCTCCTTCTGCTTTAACAACTTTAACCATTTCTTTCCGACGCTCTTCAGTCAGTGGTGGAAGGTTTATATGAATATTTTGACCGGCCGTATTGGGTGTGAGTCCTAAATCAGAATTGATAATGGCTTTTTCAATTTTTGAAACCATATCTTTTTCCCAAATTTGGATGGTTAGTGTGCGATAGTCTGAAACGCTAACATTTGCGGCTTGAGATAAAGGGACCATAGAACCGTAGTATTCCACTTCTACATGGTCTAATAATCCAACATTTGCACGACCAGTTCTGATTTTGCTTAATTCATTATCAAGAGAAACCAAAGATTTCTTCATTCGATCTTCAGCATCTTTAAAAATGGTATTTAACATAGTTACTCCTTATGAATGAATGACTGTACCAACCGCTTCATCAAATACTGCCCGAACAATTTCATCAGGTTTGGTCATATCAAACACTAATAATGGCATATCATTATCACGACACATCACAATTGAAGTTGCATCCATGACTTGTAGATTTTCGGTTAATACTTTTTGATAGCTTAAATGGCCGTATTTTACCGCATCATCATACTTTTTGGGGTCTTTTGAGTAAACACCATCAACTTTGGTTGCTTTAAACATAGCATCCACTTCTAATTCAATAGCACGCAAGCTAGCAGCAGAATCGGTGGTAAAGAAAGGATTGCCTGTTCCAGCGGCACAAATAACCACTTGTCCTTTTTCTAAATGACGAATTGCGCGACGGCGAATAAATGGTTCACAAACTTCATCAACGCGTAGAGCAGACATCACGCGCGCTGGAATATCTGCTTGTTCTAGCGCATCTTGCATGGCTAAAGCATTCATTAGAGTGGCTAGCATTCCCATATGATCACCCGTTACGCGCTCCATGCCTAGTGCGGCTAATTGTGCGCCACGAAAAAGATTTCCTCCGCCAATCACAATCGCGATTTCAACACCTGCACGATTAAGTTGTCCAATTTCATTAGCAATTCGAGTGACAACTTTGGCATCTAAGCCGAAACTTTGATCGCCCATGAGGGCTTCTCCGCTCATTTTTAATAATATGCGACGATATTTTGGGGTTTTATTTTCTAGTGTCATCATGGCGCTCCTATTGAATTTAACGTATTGTAAAAGGGTTTATGTAAAAGACGTTATTAACAATTCGGTAAATAAATGGGTTTGAATAGTTCTCCTGAGTAAGATAGGAGTAGTTTTCAATTAAAAACTAGATATCAAAAGTTAATATAGCTACATGTCTTTTAACTAGCATACAGAATTTGAGTGTTTTTCCGTACTAATGTGCTGTCTATGGCTAGTCGATTTGTACGCAATCTGAACTCATTCAGCGATATTTATTTAGTTAAATCTGCTAGCTTTATAGTAGGGCTTCTGAAAAAGGTATACCATATTTGGAGATAGGATGCTGTTTCCAAAGTGTATATTGAGTTAACGTTGTATGCATTTTTTTGGGAAGTTGGCTATATGCTTATTGCTAGAAGTATGGAATAGTTTGTATTGGTCAATTTTTTTCCAAAAAAAACCGCCGTATGAAACGGCGGTTTAAGTCGTCATCAAACTTACTGACCTTTTGCCTGAGCCATTACTTCAGCAACAAAATCAGATTCTTCTTTTTCAATGCCTTCTCCAAGTTCATAACGAACGTATTGGACAACTTTAGCATTTTTAGATTTAAGTAAATCTTCAATGGTTTGATCTGGGTTTTTGATGAATTTTTGACCAAGTAAAGTCACTTCGCCAAATAGTTTTCTCATCGTGCCTTCAACCATTTTTTCAATCACATTGGCAGGTTTACCGCTTTGTTCTGCTTTTGCACGGTGAATTTCGTTTTCTTTATCTAAGAAATCTTGTGGTAAAGATTGTGCATCTAAAGCGATAGGGTTACCAGCAGCGATTTGCATAGCTAAATCTTTTGCTAACTCTGCATCGCCACCTTCAACTTCTACCAATACGCCAATTTTTTTGCCGTGAAGGTAAGAGCCAATAATACCATTTGCACTTTTTAAAGTAACGAAACGACGAACGTTCATGTTCTCACCGATTTTGGCGATGAGTTCGCGGCGGCGCTCATCAACGGTTTTGCCAGCTTCGTATTCAGCGGCATTTAAAGCTTTAACGTCTGCTAAATCTTTTGTACGGGCGATATCAGCTACTTTTTTAGCAAAAGTTTGGAATTCATCACCCATAGCAACGAAATCTGTTTCGCAGTTAACTTCTGTCAAAGTGACTACTTTAGCGTCGTCTGTTGCTGAAACAACTAAGGTTCCTTCAGCAGCAACACGACCAGCTTTTTTATCTGCTTTAGCCAAGCCAGCTTTGCGCATATGCTCAACAGCCGCTTCGATATCACCATTGGTTTCGGTTAATGCTTTTTTACATTCCATCATGCCAGCGCCAGTACGCTCGCGTAGCTCTTTCACTAATTGTGCAGAAATTGCCATAAAAACTTTCTCCTAATCTTTAGAGGAAAGCGGCATTAAAGCCGCTCCAAGTGGACTTATTCGCCGTCTTTAGCGGTTTCTTCCGCAGGCGTAGCAGCTTCTTCTGCTGCAACTTCTTTTTCAACTACGACTTCTTCTAATGCCGCAGCAGCATCTTCGCCACCACCAGTGGTAACGCTTGCTTTTGCAGCTTCAATGGCATCAGCGATTGCTTCTACATAAAGACGAATGGCACGAACAGAGTCATCATTACCCGGAATAATGTAATCTACGCCATCAATGTCGCCATTGGTATCAACCACGCCAACAACAGGGATGCCTAATTTGCGAGCTTCTTGAATAGCGATGTGCTCATGCCCAACGTCGATAACGAACAAAACGTCTGGCAGTTGTTTCATGTGACGAATGCCAGTCAATGAACGTGCTAATTTTTCACGCTCACGCTCTAATACGATGACTTCTTTTTTCGCTAATTTTTCATAAGTGCCGTCTTCAGACATTTTTTCAATTTCTTCTAAACGACGGATAGATTGGCGAATGGTTTTGAAATTGGTCATCATACCGCCTAACCAACGGAAGTTGACATACGGCATACCGCAACGCTTCGCAGCTTTTTCGATGGATTCGGTTGCGCTACGTTTTGTGCCAACAAACATGACGCGTCCACCGTTGGCAACGACGGTGCCTAAGAAATTTAAGGCATCATTGAGCATTGGAACAGTTTGCTCTAGGTTGATGATATGGATATCACCACGTTTGCCATAAATATAAGGGGCCATTTTTGGATTCCAAAAACGGGTGCGGTGACCAAAATGGGCGCCGGCTTCAAAAAGCTCGCGCATACTAACTTTACTCATAAAATAACTCCATAGGGTTAAGCCTCCGAATATCCCGCTCTCTCAACGCAAAAGTGCGCACCCGAGAGAGTGTGTCGATATTCGTGTGTTTTCGATTTGCCTTTCGGCGGTGCGCTTTATACCATAGGTATTCATTTTTACCAAGAACAATACGATGACTATTATTTTGAAAACCGAATCTGATTTAGAGAAAATGCGCGTCGCTGGGCGTTTGGCGGCAGATGTTTTGGATATGATTACGCCGTATGTTGAACCTGGTGTCACTACAGAAACTTTAGATAATATTTGTGCGAAATATATTGCTGAGCGTGGTAGCGTTTCTGCATGCTTAAATTATGGGCAACCACCTTATCCTAAGCATACTTGTATTTCTGTTAACCATGTCATTTGCCATGGTATCCCTAGTGAGAAAAAGCTTAAAAAAGGGGATATTGTGAATATTGATGTGACAGTGATTGTTGATGGCTTTCACGGCGATAGCAGTCGTATGTATTTAGTAGGAGAAATCAATGTATTGGCTAAGCGTCTTGTAGAAGTGACTTATGACTGTATGTGGCGCGGGATTGAAGTGGTTAAACCGGGTGCAACGCTTGGCGATATTGGATACGCAATTCAACAACATGCCGAAGCACAACGGTTTTCTGTGGTGAGAGAATTTTGCGGGCACGGGATTGGGCGAGGATTTCATGAAGATCCTCAAATTTTGCATTATGGCGAAGCGGGTAGGGGATTAGTACTTGAAAAAGGCATGACATTTACCATTGAACCAATGATTAATGCAGGTAAACGGCAATTAAAGATTTTACCTGATGGTTGGACGGCAGTGACAAAAGACCATAGCTTATCGGCACAATGGGAACATATGCTAGCAGTAACAGAAACTGGCTATGAGATTTTTACCTTAAGTGCGAAAGAGAGAGAGGCTGGAGTCATTGCACGCACATAATATGCCCAACAATAATAGGCTTCCGCCAGATTTTGGTTGTCCTTCTTCAAACCCAACCGAAATCTGCGTGGCAGCGAAACAATATTTGTCTTTTTTGCATGAGCAGCAATTTGCTGCTTTAGGACAAACCTTCGCGGTCGAACAGTGGATAAAGCATCAAACGCAGCAAATTGACCGTATTTTATGTTGTCTTTATCACTGTTATTTATCAGATGTAGATGCTGCTTTATTTGCCATTGGGGGATATGGGCGAGAAGAGCTTTTTCCTCGTTCAGATATCGATATTTTATTGTTATGCGATGATGATTCGATTGTTACTCAAGAAAGCATTAGCGCTTATATTCAAGCATTATGGTCGCTAGGGTTGGACATTGCGCAAAGTGTTCGTACACGCGCGCAATGTTTAGAAGATGCCAAAAAAGATACAGATATGCTGACGAGCTTGGTGGAAGCTCGCTTTTTAGCGGGGCAATCTCACTACTGTCAAACGGTAAATATTACTCATCCGCGTTTGATTTCTCCACGTACATTTTTAGAATTAAAGTTACAAGAACAACAAAAGCGAGATGAGCAGCGCGATCAAATAGGTAAGCTAGAGCCGAATATCAAAACAGGAACTGGTGGACTGAGAGATATTCAAATGATTTCTTGGGTATATCGATACTGCCTACATCCAGAAAAAACTCAAATTTTGTTGGAAGGTTTATTAACGCCAGCTGAAACACAAGAACTTATAGAAAGTCGGCGAACTTTATGGAAAATTCGATTTGCACTTCATTTAAATACCAAACAGCATAAAGATCGCTTGTCATTTGAGCAGCAAAAACAATTGGCGCAGTTATTCCATTACCCAGAAGGAAAAAATAATCAGGCAGTTGAAAGTTTTATGCGCGAGTATTATTTAGCGACTTTGCGCGTTAGGCGATTAAACCGCTTAGCGATTAAGCTTATTGACAGCCAGTTGCGACCGATCGCTCCACCAGAAAGATTAGATGCACAATTTAGCCTAGTACACCAACGGTTGGTACTGAATGAACCAAAAACGCTGATTGGCAATCCTAGGCAACTTTGGCAAATATTTCTGCACTTATTAAATAATCCGCTAATTGATAGTATTTCGCCTCAATTAGGGCGGCAATTAAGAGAATATAGAGATCGTATTTTTACCGCTTCTAACCGACATAATAAGGAAACGCATCAAGGATTTTTAACAATTCTCAATCATCAAGGGAACGTTCATCGACAAATTCGCCGTATGCATCGATATGGCTTATTGAGTCGATATTTACCGGCATTTCTGCCGGTTGTTGGGCGAATGCAATATGATTTATTTCATCAATATACGGTTGACCAACATACTTTGAGATTGATTTATTTCTTAGAGCAATTTAAAACCTATCAGCCTGATTATCCAGCGACACAAGATATTATGCGACGTTTACGTAGTCCGGCTATTCTATATTTAGCGGCATTATTTCATGACATTGGCAAGGGGCATCTTGGTGATCATAGTGAAATTGGGGCAGCAATTACAATCGCTTATTTAGAAGAAAATACTGCGCTAAGTCGTGAAGAAGGTAAGTTATTGGTTTTTTTAGTTCGCCATCATCTTTTGTTATCAGCAACGGCACAAAAGAAAGACTTAAGTGATCCTAGTGTTATCAAAGAATTTGCGGCTTATTTTCCAAATAGCGAATATTTGGATTATCTTTATCTTTTAACATTGGCAGATATTAGCGCAACCAATAATAGCTTATGGAATAGTTGGCGAGCGAATTTAATGTATACCCTTTATCGCTTAACTGCCAATCATCTTAATACCTTTACACCACATCCACAGCAGCAAATTGATGCCCTAAAACAACGTGCATTAAGTCATTTTGATAACCAACAGGCGATTGATGATATTCACATCTTATGGCAGCAACTTCCCAATGAATTTTTTATCAATGAAACCCCTAATTTAATTGCTGAAAAAACGCGATTGATTTTGATAACAGAAGATAAAAATATCGCAACATTATTACAGAATCATCCGCCAAGACTGTTTATTAGTGCCACAGGTTCTCCCGATATTTTATTTGCTCGGATAACGCATTTTATGGAAAAACAGAATTTTACTATCTTAGAAGCAAGATTGTATCGCTACGGAGAAGCGCCGTATCAACGGGTGATTCAACAATATACGCTTGCCGATTATTGCACGCTTTCACCTCAGTTACTGAAACAACTGAATTTTATGATTGCGGGGAATGTGCCGCCTAAGCCGCTAGGAAAACGCCTACACCATACACCCCTCAAGCATTTTTCCATGAATACGCATATTCACTACCATAATGATGGTGGAAGACGAACGGTTCTAGAATTAACGTGTAAAGATAGACATGGTTTATTGTCTTTAATTAGCCGTATCTTTTTAGAGCAAAATATTCATTTAAATCATGCAAAAATTGCAACTTTTGGCGAAAAAGTAGAAGATACTTTTTATTTAACAGATGCGTTTGGATATCCACTGACTGCTTATCAGCAAACTGTGCTAAGTGAGCAGCTTTATCAACATTTAAAATAAAGGAATTTTTATGGAAAAAATGACGCCAATTTTTATTCTCATAAGCTATTTAATTTTCTTTCTTATCATAACTAAAGGTCATCCTATCCAATATATTAAAGCAGTGATGGAAAAAAGCCGAAATGCCGAAGAGCAGCATTGGGGAACATTCGCGTTAATTATGGCAAGCATTATTGTTTTTGTCTTTTTGCTTATCCAGCTATAAACAATGAGTAAAAAATCTTTAAACTTAATTGATATTGGATGTAACTTGACCAGTCCAAGACTGATGCGAAATTTAATGCAAGTTTTAAATGATGCGCAAGCGGCGGGCGTTCAGCGACAAATTCTTACAGGGACAGATACCGAGAGTAACCAAGAAGCGCTTGCCTTAGCGGATAAATATTCTAATTTATATAGTACAGTGGGTTTTCATCCCCATCATGCCAATAACTGGCAGCCATATAGCCATCCTGCTCAGCATTTAGCTGCGGCAAAGCATCCAAAAGTGGTAGCCATTGGTGAAATGGGATTAGATTACTTTCGTAACCTTGCTTATCCCGCCAATCAGAAAAAATGTTTTGCAGACCAGTTAGAGATTGCTATTCAAGCTGAAAAACCTGTCTTTTTGCATGAACGTCAAGCATTTAAAGATTTTATCGAATTATTAGCACCTAGATTGCCTGAGTTAGTTGGTGCTGTATGGCATTGCTTTGCAGCAGATGAGCGAGCTTTGGATTGGGCATTAGAAAACGGACTTTACATCGGTATTACAGGTTGGATTGCAGATAATGAACGCGGTAAAGAATTACGCCGTATTGTGAGTAAAATCCCAGATAATCGCTTAATGATTGAAACGGATGCGCCTTATCTAACACCTAAAACGTTACAACCGACACCACGTCTGAATGAACCTCAATATTTACCTGAAGTTTTACGTGTATTAGCACAAGCCCGAGAACAAGATTATCATATGCTTGCTCAGCTAACGACTGAAAATGCAGAAAGATTTTTTGGTTTAGAAAAGCAGGATTTTTGATTTCAACATATATATTGAGACCTTTGCAAAAAAACATAAAATAGAGAAATTTCAACTTTCAAATTTTGAAAATATATTAAAATCATGGTGTTAATTTTTCTACTAGTGGCAAAAATTAGTGTAAAACGGAATTTTGCAAAGGTCTCATACTATTTATTCGAAAATGATAAAAAGGAGAAAAAGTGATAGAAGGTCAGTCTTGTGCGGTCGTTTGTACTTCTACAGCTTCATTGGAAGTATTCTCAAATAAACCCTCAATCATTTATACGCTTCCTTTAAATATTCATACAGCTCAAGGCGATTATCGTGACGGTATTGATATTTCTAGCCAACAGTTTTATCAATATTTACAGAAGCATCCCTCAGAACTACCTTATACATCCCCACCAGATTTTGATAAGGCAGTTGCTTTACTTTTAAAATTAAAACAAGAGAATTATACCGATGTTATCGTTCCAACGCTGTCAGTGAGCTTAAGTCAAACTTATAAAGTTATCTAAGACATTGCTTTATTGATGCGCAATCAAATCAATATCCATGTTATTGATACTGGGACAATTTCTATTTTAGAGGGATTGTTTTCTTTAGAAGCTACAAGATTATTAGACAAAAGGTGTTTCTCCATTAAATGTCGTACAAGAGCTAGAGAAATTAAAACAAAAGCTCCATTTGTTTTTTGAAGTTGATTCATTGAAATACCTGATTAAAAATGGACGAATTTCTGCTATTCAAGGCATGATGGGAAGCATCATGAAATTAAAACCGATTATTCATTTTCATAATGGAAAAATGAACGTTATCGCTAAAGTCAGGCATACGCAGAATGCGTTGGAGTATTTGTCTGATGAAGTAAGAAAAAGATTAGAAAGCAGTCAAAAAGCCAAATTATTTAGATTGTATGCGGGAGATCAAGCATTATATCAGGAGTTTGAGCGACATATTCGTCATCAAACAAATGAATTAATTTATGCTTATCCTATTTCGCCTGTAGTAGGTGCGCATATTGGTCTAAAAGCCGTTGGCATAGGTATGTGGTTGGAGTCTTAAGAAGTATCATCAAGATATCTTTATAGGTAAATTTTCCTAAAAATAAATTTTAATAAAAACAATTAAACTAGGCTTATATTTTTTGATGAAAAGTGATAACCTAAACATAATTTAATATGGATTTGTTGTTAAATAGGAAGGTTGTTGATGTTGATATCGTTTCGTCAATTATGTTTAATGACAGGGTTATGTTTTGGACTATATGCAAATGTTCAAGCAGAAACTTTAAAAATGGGCGCAAATATTTCTTCTCCTCCTTTTATTTTTAGGGATGATGAAAGTAAGTTAACAGGATTTGAGATTGAATTAATCAATGAAATTGGTAAGCAAGAAGGTTTTGATGTTCGCGTAACCCCTGCTATTTTTCCATTTGTCTTTACCCAATTGGAAAAAGGCGATATAGATTTTATTGGTAATTTATATTACTCAGAGGAGCGTAATAATGCTTATTTATTAAGCCAACCTTATTACACAGAAACCTTACAATATGCCGCTTTGGGCGATAAAAAAATTGAAAATCCATTAATGGATGGTAGTCGAGTGAGTGTATTGGCTTCCTCGCCTGTTGAAGAAATTTTACATGAAGAATTGCCAAAATATCCCGGTGTGAAATTAGTATCAGAAGAAACTAGCTATTTAGGCTTTAAAGATCTTTTTATAAAAAAAGTGGATTTTATGATTAGTACGCAGTCAAACATTGCCTCATTAACAAATGCTTATCCACAGTATGAATATCAGACGTTTACACCCGAAGGTGCTTTAAATAAAACCGTAACGCTACATTTTCTAACGCTTAAAAGTAACTCAAAGCTGATGGAAAGAATAAATCAAGGTTTAAATAAATTGATAGAAAATGGAAAGTTTGACGAGCTTAAAGCAAAATATCATTTAAAATAATCTAAAAAATATTATAGAAATAAAATTGATAACGATTGATGGGGAATTTAAATAGTCATTTTCTGATAGGTGAATTATGCATTGGTTACTGATTTGTCACCTCACAATCGTTTTTTTGTTTATGCTGCGCATTGCGCTACGAGAAGATTTGCGACCAGATGCGCGAATGGCATGGTTTATGACGCTTTTATTGACCCCGGCTTTAGGCTGTATTTTGTATTTCCTATTTGGTTCGGCTCGTATGGCGAGAAAAGTACGTCATTATCATCACCAAGTTTTAGAAAATACCAAACGACAATTTATCCAAGCATTGGGAACAAATTTTCTAGGTAGTAAGAGGGTTTTGATAGAAACTTTGCCAAATCACTACCAATCAGCTTTTCAATATTTAGCATCTATCAATCATCTCTATCCAGTAACGGGTAATTGTGCAGAATTGATGGCAGACGGTAAAGTTGCGCGTAAGCGTTTACTGCAAGATATTGAGGCAGCTAAAGAGCAAGTGAATGTGCTATATTATATTTGGTTAAATGATGAAACGGGACAATCTGTTGCACAAGCACTCATTCGAGCGGCTAAAAGAGGGGTGAGCTGTCGTGCAGTGGTCGATGGCTTAGGTTCAAGAGCATTTTTAAAAACAGAATTATGGCAAGAGCTGCAAGCAGCAGGCGTACAAACAGCGGTTGCTTTACCTATAAATCACTGGTGGACCATTTTTCAACGTCGGATAGATTTGCGTAATCATAGAAAAATTACCTTAATTGACGGAAAAATTGTTTATTGTGGTAGTCAAAACTGTGCAGATGAAGCCTTTGTAGTTAAAGCCAAATATGCGCCTTGGGTTGATATTATGCTACGTTTAGAAGGACCAATAGTCACTCAAACGCAATTACTTTTTGCAGCTGATTGGCAATTAGCCAGTGGAGAAGCAGAATTGGCAATACCAACAAAAGCTGCTGAGCATCTTTCATCAGGCTTTACCGCTCAAGTAATGGGCGACGGACCAACGGCTAGATCGCGCTCGACAGCAGAATTTTTATCAACTCTTATCAGTACTTCTCAAGAAACAATCATAATTTCAACACCTTATTTTGTGCCTGATGCGACGGTTCTTGATGCTTTGTGTGCTGCTGCTTGGAGAGGAGTAGAGGTAACTTTAATTGTGCCAAAACGTAATGATTCTTGGATTGTTTCAGCAGTTAGCAGAAGTCATTATCGTCGATTATTGGAAGCAGGCATTAAGCTTTATGAATTTAGAGACGGTTTATTGCATGCAAAAACATTGACCATAGACGAAAAAATTACGTTTATTGGTTCAACGAATTTAGATTTGCGTAGCTTTGATTTAAATTATGAAAATAATGTCTTATTATCCGATGAAAAAGTAACTCAAGCGGTATTAGAGCGCCAACTATACTATCGTTCTCGCAGTGACTTAGTGGAATTAAAAGCAGTTCTTGCTTGGTCTGTCCCTAGAAAAATTTGGAATAATTTATTAGCAACTATTAGCCCAATTTTGTAGCGCAAAGTATAGAAATAAAAAATATCGTGTTTATTTGGCTGAATGCTATGATGTTGTAACATACTAATTAAACTGAAGTAATACTAAATATAGAGAAAATAATGAAGATATAGTGCAATCATCTAAAACCCAACCCAATCCAAAGCAGATAAAAGAATAAAGTATCAATACAATCCATCCGCCATTCTTTGCTATTTGCTTAATCCAAGCCCACATCTTTTCAATGGGATTTAAGTCTGGACTATAAGGGGGTAACCAAACTATCTCATGCCCATGCTCTTCAATGATTGCTTGAATATCACTGCGTTTAT
>NZ_LWHB01000057.1 GCF_001889065.1 Suttonella ornithocola
TTGATGAATGTGGTTTTAAAGCCTTTGCTCATAGACCTTATGGCTACAGCACAAAAGGACAAGTTTGTCATGGAAGTGATAACTGGCATTTAAGAACCAGAGCAATGCGATTGGTAGCCATTATCAATGGAGAATTGTTTGCCTTACGCTTATATGATGGTTCTATTAACAGCGATATTTTCTCTCATTGGGTGAGAGAAGCACTGTTACCTGAGTTACCTAAAAACAGTGTAATTGTCATGGACAATGCCGCTTTTCATAAACGCAGTGATATTCAAGCAATCATTGAAGAGCATGGGCATGAAATAGTTTGGTTACCCCCTTATAGTCCAGACTTAAATCCCATTGAAAAGATGTGGGCTTGGATTAAGCAAATACGCAAAGAATGGCGGATGGATTGTATTGATACTTTATGCTTTTATCTGCTTTGGATTGGGTTGGGCTTTAGATGATTGCACTATATGTTTACATCAATCTTTTTACCACCCAAAAGCCAAAGAAATCGAGTATTTTCAATATCATCACGATCTTTCATAGTAATTTCTTGATGATTTATAATGATTTTAAATTTATCTCCATAAACTGAAAACCGTCTAGCAAGACGCTTTTTCAAGCTGTTTATAGTTTGTTTGATGCGACTATTATTAATTTTCTCAAGACGAATAAATGTCCCTTTTTCCTTGATAGTTAAACATTCTTGGGGTAAAAAAGGAGGGTTATACTCCGCCTGATTATTCTTTATAGCATCACGGATCGCCTGTGTTTCCATTGTTAGCCCATGTGCAATACCATCAGCCCCCATAGATTGAATTATTACACTATCAGCAACAGAAAACAAAGCTAGCTTTCCCAAACCTTTTCGTCCCATAACAGGTCGTCCACTTGCTGTTATAACAGCCTCGGGATCAGAAGAATTTAACCGTCTGCGATAGCCAACTTTCAGGAACTTCTCATTCATTTCCTCAGAAGTTATCCCCTTGCCATCATCAAAAATTTCAATGAATTGGCATGGAGTATTTTCATCAATAGTAATCTGAATTTTACTTGCATCAGCATCCCACGCATTGGCAACGATTTCAGTTAATACTGCAGATAAGTTGCTGTATAGATTGATCCCTAAATGTTCAAGAACATTTAAATCAACCGTCATACGATACTTGTTATCCATGCTAAATCCCTCCTCTCTTACATTTATCATAAATTGCATCAATTTTTCATAAATTGGCTTCAACCCTGAAGTGCAATATTTTTAGAAACCAGATTGAGATGTAAGATGTACAGTGTTGTACATCGAATTTCAATTCTACTCCCAAAATATTATGAAACGCTACAAACACCTTAAACCCGAACAACGATACCAAATATACAATTTCCTGAAAACTCAAATTTCTCATAGAGAGATAATGTAGTGGTAATTAACGACCAATTTAGCAATTGCTCGCTTGAACTATGATAGAAAATTTCTTTTCGGTATGGGATGCTCCATGTGATCAAGATATCTATCGTTTTATTAGACCACTACATAAAAGGGCTATGCTTTACCTTAAGTTGATCGATTTGCATAAGGATCTGATATCTCCGCTCAAATACGTCATGATGAATATGAAGCATATACAGATGAATATCCGATACATGAGTAATCAAGAGAAGTATTATTACATACATCTTTAAATCTTTTATTTAATATAGAACCGACTATAATTGAAGAAAATCAACAATTAGCAGCAAAGAAAGTGCAAACTAACTTCGTTTGTCCACCTTGTGGGGATAAGGCTTTAGGAAAATCTAGTTTGGAATTGATTTGTGGTACTTGTTTTTAGACGAATTTTTATCTTCAAATTTTGTAGCTAAAACTTTTCATAAGAGCTTTGGTTCTTTTAATAGCTCGCCTGTCATAAAGTGATGTTGTCGATATACATTCATGCCCCATCACTTCTTTAACCATATTTATATTAACACCTATGTCGAACAAGTATGTTGCTAAAGTTCGTCTCAAATCATGAGCCGTAAATCTTTTTAATCCAGTGCATTTCCTGTATCTATTTAAAAGATTATTGACCGATGCCATCTGTAAGCGCCTATTTTTAGCAATATGATTTGTATGAAATTGAAAAAATAGTGGAGCGTCAGGACAGCTCTTAAATGGATGTATTAACAGATAATTCTCTAATAAATATCTAATATTTACAGGCAAATAAATACATCTCCCTTTGTTTCCTTTGGTAATCACGATAAAAAAACCTTCTTGAAGGTTGATATCTGCACAATTTAAACTTCTGACCTCAAATTTTCTAAGTCCACATTCCACCATCAAACCAAATAGACACATATCTCTCAATTTCATTAATTGTGTATTTTTTGATTGAGAAACTATATGATAAAAGAGAAAAATTTCTGATACTTCTAAGGCTCGACCAGCAATTCTATAACCCGATACTCTATCTACAGACTGTATGAGCAAATACTGTTTAGCTGACATTTGTTTATGCATCCAAGCATTTTTAGCAACCATACGCATTACAGTAAGATATTGATTAATGGTAGATGGAGCGTAATCTAATTCTAATAAATAATTTTTAACAAAATACACTTCATCAATAGTTAAAGTTGACCAGTCATAATCCTTTTCTTGACCAAGAATAAATATTATTCGTCTTAAGATACTACGAGTCAGTGATTTCCCAGATTTGGATATCAATGTATTGATGTAGCGTTCTGCTGGACAGTTGACTATATATAAGTGTGATTTTTTTTCTGATGATAGGCTCGAAGAAGCAAGCAATAATTCTTCTTTTGATAGTTTCATGTTTTTATTCCTATTAAAAATAATGAAAATAATTTTTAATTTCTAAAATCACTCGTATTGTTTATTTTTTGAACTTGTTTTTTATCCTTTAAAAAACATTATTCTAAATAGCAGAGTATGATGTTTTTCCTCATTTTTTGTGCATCTAATACCAAGATAAAATATCCCATACTTTGTAATTTCATGCTACTATATGTCCATATTTCTGAACAGGTTGATTGATATGCAAACAATTTCATATACAGAGGCACGTAATAATCTCAAAACACTACTCGATCAGGTATCAGAAGATGTCTCCCCTATCATCATTACTCGACGGAATGATGACGATGCTGTTGTGATGTCATTGGATTATTACAATGGATTGATGGAAACCATCCATCTGATGCGTAGTCCTGCAAACGTAGAACATCTTAATCGCTCTATTGAGCAATATCGGTTAGGGGTTACACAACAAAGTGATTTAATTGATGAGTAAGCGACTACTATCTTGGACATTAGAAGCCTGGCAGGATTATCTTTATTGGCAAGGACAAGATAAAAAAACACTAAAGAGGATTAATAAACTTATTCAAGATACATTGCGTACACCTCAAACAGGCATTGGTAAACCTGAAGCTCTAAAAGAAAACCTTTCGGGTTTCTGGTCCAGACGAATTGATGAAACTAATCGACTTGTTTATGCCATTGATGATCAAATGATTACTATTATCTCGTGTCGCTATCACTATTAGGAGTACATATGAAAAAGATTATTCTAGCTATATCAATTGGGTTATTAAGCAGTATTGCAGTATCTGGAACTTTTGATACAGGAATAAAAACACGCTATGGTGAATTGGCAGTCAAAGACAATGGTACAGTTATTTGGCAAGGTAAGAAAATTGTTACCAATAAAATGTTAGGCTTGCCTAAAGACACTTTCGCTTGGACAGATGAAGCACGTCTTTATCAGGTTGGTGAAAGTGATGTTCAGGTGATTAGCTACTCGCTTAGGAATAAAGATATTAGATTAGTGCTAGTCTCTATCCATCCTGATAAAAAGGCTGTTGTTATCAAAGACAAACAATTAAACAGCTATACAAATGATTTTTCTTATTTCACTGATGATAATAAATTGCTTATTTTTAAAGAAAAAAACATGTGGATTTTTGATGGAAACACAATCAAAAAAGAAAAAATTGTCACTAAAGGCAAAGTAATACCTGTAGATTTTTGTGCCCGTCTTTATAGTCTATCTACAGAATATCAACAGTATGAATACAGCGATAATAGAATTATGGGTTCGGATGGATATAGCGACTTCGTTTATGAAAGAATTCAAAAATATAAGGGATTTAATAAAAAGAAATTTACAGAATTGGTAAAAAATGGGAAAACCCTTCCTTTCAGTCAATTTAAAACTGATATTTGTAGCATAAAAAAGTCATGAGCTCAAAAGACTAGAATATAATTACATCTACTTATGTTAAACATTAATAACGATTTTTATGCCTCACCAACAACACGATCTTAATTATAAACAGGTCTTTAGCGAACCTACCGTTTTTAAAGATTTACTTACGGAATTTATTGCTCCAGAAATTGTTCAGCAGCTAGACCTTTCTACTCTTGAAAGAGTCAATAGTAGCTTTGTGAACGAAACTTTGCAATCTAGAGAAAGCGACGTGATTTGGCGAGTAAAAATTACTAATCGTGATTGGCTCTATCTTTATTTTCTGTTGGAGTTTCAAACGAAGGTTGATCGTTTTATGGCGGTGCGTATAGCAGAGTATGTCATTGCGCTTTACCAAGACCTAATCAAACAGAAACTATTCACAGCACAAGGAAAATTACCGCCCGTATTTTCAGCGGTTCTCTATCGTGGCGACAATAAATGGACAGCTGCACAAGAGTTGTCCCAGCTTATTGAACCTTTGCCAGGATTAAAACCCTACATTCTTGAGCATCGCTATTTTTTACTGGATGAAAAAGCCATTATTAATACGCCTGATTTTGATACCGATAAACGCAATATTGTTTCTGCAATCTTTCAATTAGAACATCTAAATAGCGAAGAACAAATACTAGCCTTAATGCCATTACTAATAGAATATGCTAATCTTCCAGGTGAAGAAACCTTACGCAGAGCATTGAGTATTTGGATTAAACGGGCGTTAACTAAAGCCAATTGGTTAACTCAAGAAGAAAAGACAGTATTTCTAGAAAACACAACTTTAGAAGAGGTGAATAATATGTTAGCTGAACGTTTAAATGCTTTACCTAAAAAATATATTCAACAAGGAATTGAGAAAGGAATTGAGCAAGGAATTGAGCAAGGAATTGAGCAAGGAATTGAGCAAGGAATTGAGCAAGGAATCGAGAAAGGAATTGAGAAAGGAATTGAGCAAGGGCGCGAAGAAGCGCGTCGTAGTTTAGCTCTAAAACTAATTGCTAAAGGAAATTATTCTGATGAAGAGATTGCAGAGCTAACCGAATTAAGCATGGAAGTAATTCAGCATTTGCGTAATCCTTAGAAAATCTTCTTTAGATTGAATAAAAGAGTCATACTTAATTGTTACACTGTTATGGTATAACAATTAAGTAGAGTAATAGAACGCGTTGCAAAATGTCGTTGAGCAAACAATTTGAAATCTCTATCTATGCTTCATCAATCAAAGATAAGTAATGCTTTTTGGGGTCTTTTTTAAATATTTTTCCATCTCAAAGAAGCATTTAGTCATGCGAAGTTTTCTCTATAATTTGATTTAACTCTTCAACGTTATCGAAGTGCTCCACTTCACCGTTAGCAAATTCCCGTTCAGTTTGGCGTAATCCTGCTTGAGTTTTTGACGTTAACGTAAAGTTCTTTTCAGATTGAAAGTCAAATGACAACGGGACCTTACGAGTAGCTGCCACTTGATTAAAAAACAATTTAATCGCTTGAGTGGGTGAAAGCCCGTAACCTGCCAAAACTTGAGTAGCTTCCTCTCTCAAATCATCATCCAAGCGCACATTCAAATTACTGCTGCCCATATTTTACCCCTTATTTACACATAATTTGCATATCTATTGTAAATAAAAAAATATCATCTACAATATTTATAAATGATTAGTTTTCAATAATTCATGCTGCCATAGGTGCAGATAACTGAAGAAGGAGTCTACATATGTTTAAAAAGATAACGATGCTCCTATTAGTAGTAGCTATAACTACTTTTTTAGCGGCTTGTAGTAAGAAAGATACTCCAAAAGAGATAGTTAATAAATTTTTTATAGAAGTTTTACAAGGTGATTCAAATAAAGCTGCTGACTATGTCTATAGCATAAAACCTGAATCAATTCTTAAGAATAAATATAAAGAACAAATTAGTTATAATGACGATGAAATTTTTTACTATGTAAATAATTTGGCGTATAGAACGAGAAATGTGGTTAGAGAATTTGGTGGTTTTGAAAATCTTAAAATTGAAAAAATTGCCTCTAACGAGGATAAAGAGGATAAAAATAAAGCATCAGTAGAAATTAAAATTATAACAAAGAGTATAAAGGATAAAGAACCTGAAACAGGAGCAATAATTCATCTACAAAAAATAGATGGTCAATGGAAAATAATTGAACTAGATATTTGAATATAAAACTAAGGAAATTAAATATGGATACTATAACTTTTTTTATTTTATTTGCTATCGCCTGTGTTGCTGGTTTTATAGTAAGTCTTTTCCTGAGAAAAGAGGAATATTTTGTTGATAATAATGATAATCTAGATAATAGCTCTTACAATCAATATAAGAAATTTGATAATCCTCATACTCCTAGTCATACTCATAATATAAATAGTTTTTGGACAGACTAGATAAAAGAAGGAGAGAAAATACCCCTTCTTCTTTTATTTATTTTTTTCTAAAATTCTGAGAAGAATTAAAGACTTTATTTGACGCCCCTTGTGCTACTTGCCCTGTTGCTTTTCCTCCTATATCTCCAACTCTTCTTCCATGTGAATTAGAGTCGTTAACAACACTGGATGCTCTAGCACTTCCTGCCTCAGAAATTAAATATAGTAGCAATAATGGGAAAATAAAGTAAAAAGCCGTATTTGCCATATCTAATATGAGGCGTTCTGCCATACTCATATTTAATCCACCTGCTCCAGCTATTGCTTCTCTTTTTTGTGCTATTGCATCAAAAAGCTGATCATCTAAGTGTTCAGCAATTGCCCATAAGCCTGGAAATATACAAATTACAAAAATAAGTACCAAACCCTTAATTAAAGTTTCTTTCTGGTAAGAACCAAAGAGTAAGTAAAACCCCCAAAAACAAACATAAATCCCCAATTA
>NZ_LWHB01000058.1:2500-13537 GCF_001889065.1 Suttonella ornithocola
TTATTTTGCATGTTTTCAGGCATTCCTCGCATATGCATAATACAAATACCGCAGTTAGTTTTAGAAACTCTTTCGATTGCGCCTATATCCTCTAACCCATTAACATCATTTATAATATCAACTCCAATTTCAAGCATAGTTTGAATTGTTTTAGTATTTTTTGTATCAATAGAAATAGGAACATCTTTTCTAGCAACCAGCTCACGTACTACTGGTAATAACCGACTAATTTCTTCTTCTATTGATACTGCTTTTGAGCCGGGTCGTGTCGATTCAGCACCAATATCTATAATATCAGCACCTTGACTAATCATCTCCTCAGCACGCATGAGTGCTTTATCTATATGTATATATTTTCCGCCGTCTGAAAATGAATCGGGCGTGCAATTTAGCACACCCATAATTTTTGGTTCAGACAAGTCAAGGACAAATCTTCCACATTGCCATTGCATTATTCCTTCTCCTGAGCGTTTTTTTCTTCTGATTTAGAAGTATCAACTAAGTGAATTTCATTAGAATCCGTTCTAGTTAATGTAGACCCCATTTCATCCCAATCTGCGGGGGGACGGACTGGACGACGTGCCATTAAATCATTTATTTGCTCTTCATCTATCGTTTCATATTTTACTAAAGCTTTAGTCATTTCATGTAGAATATCCATATTCTCTTTTAGAATTGATTCTGCACGCTGATAATTACGATCAATAATTTCTCGAATTTCCATATCAATTAAACGAGCTGTTTCATCAGAAACATTTTTATGTTTAGTGACTGAACGCCCTAAGAAAACTTCTCCTTCTTCTTCTGCATAAAGGAGCGGTCCTAATTTTTCAGACAACCCCCATTGAGTAACCATATTACGGGCGATAGAAGTGGCTCTTTCTATATCATTAGAAGCACCAGTGGATACTTGCTCTGTTCCATAAATAAGTTCTTCCGCAATTCGTCCACCATAAAGTGTTGAAATTTTGCTTTCTAAACTTTCCTTAGAGTAGCTGTACTTATCTTGATCAGGTAAAAACATCGTTACTCCTAAAGCACGACCACGAGGAATAATGGTCACTTTATAAACAGGATCATGGGAAGGCACAATTCTACCCACAATACAATGTCCAGCTTCATGATAAGCAGTCATTTCCTTTTCCTTATCGCTCATCACCATAGAACGACGTTCTGCACCCATCATGATTTTATCTTTAGCATCTTCTAAATCTTGCATCGTAATTTTTTCCCGATCCCGACGAGCTGCAAAAAGTGCCGCTTCATTCACTAAGTTTGCCAAATCAGCACCTGAAAATCCAGGTGTTCCGCGAGCAATATCTCTAACGACAACACGATCATCAATTGGTTTTTTGCGCATATGGACTTTTAAAATTTGCTCTCTGCCTTTCAAATCAGGCAGACCAACGGTCACTTGACGATCAAATCTTCCGGGGCGTAATAAAGCGGGATCTAAAACATCTGGACGGTTTGTTGCAGCAATAACAATTACTCCTTCATTACCCTCGAAGCCATCCATTTCAACGAGTAACTGATTTAAGGTTTGCTCTCTTTCATCGTGACCACCACCTAAACCGGCACCACGTTGGCGACCAACCGCATCAATTTCATCAATAAAAATAATACAAGGCGCATGCTTTTTCGCTTCCTCAAACATATCTCTGACACGAGAAGCGCCTACACCTACGAACATTTCAACGAAATCTGAGCCTGAAATGGTAAAGAAAGGCACTTTAGCTTCCCCGGCAATTGCTCGTGCTAGAAGTGTTTTACCTGTCCCCGGAGGACCAACCATTAAAACACCTCTAGGAATCTGTCCGCCTAAGCGACTAAATTTTGTAGGGTCACGCAAGAATTCTACCATTTCTACCACATCATCTTTAGCCTCTTCTGCACCCGCAACATCAGCAAAAGTTACTTTTATCTTATCTTCTGGAATAAGTTTAGCTCGACTCTTACCAAAAGAAAAAGCGCCACCTTTGCCACCACTTTGCATTTGGCGAGAAGCGAAAATAAACAATCCAACTAAAAGCAATACTGGCAATAAATTAATCAAAATGCGAGACAATAAGCTTTCTTGCTTAATAGGCTCACTAGTAATTGTTACATTATTTTTCCTCAAATCGCCAACTAACGCACTAGTATTAATTTCAGGATTGTTAGTCACAAAATGATTTCCAGAATTGTCAGTAAATTTAATGGTCATATTCTGCATATCAATATCTGCAGAACGAACTTCTCCATTGTAAACCCGATCTAAAAATTGCGAATACGCAACCTGCCTAGATGATGACCTAGAACCTAAATCACTGACCTCTCCCACCAGAATGAGGAATACAAAAATTAAACCACCCCAAATTAATAAAGACTTACGCATATCGTTCAAAATAATTCCTTAAAAAACTCTAAAATTCTAACGCCCTATAAAATGGCGAGCAAGCAAATACGTCTCTTGACTACGCGCACGAGAAGCTTCTGGTTTTCTGGTTAATACGGTCTTAAACTGATTTTTCAAGTTCTTAAAAAAATCATCAAAACCTGCACCATGAAAAACCTTAACCAAGAAATCTCCACCTTGAGCCAATTTTTGCTCAACAAAATCTAATGCTAATTCATTTAAATACATACTCTTGGCTTGATCAACTGATTTAACACCACTCATATTCGGTGCCATATCAGAAATAACCAAATCTACTTTACTCTTATCTCCAAGTTCTAATAATAACCTATCAAGAACACTTTGCTCACGAAAATCACCCTGAATAAAAGTAACATCTGCTAATGTATCCATTGGCAAAATATCTAAAGCGATCATTCGTCCTTTAGAACCAATAATATTGGCAACATATTGAGACCAACCACCGGGCGCTGCACCTAACTCCACTACCGTCATTCCTGCTCTTAAAATCCTATCTCGCTCCTGAATTTCTTTTAACTTATAAACAGCTCTTGAGCGATAACCTTCCGCTTTTGCTTTTTGCACAAAAACATCATCATGATGCTCTTTTAACCATTTTCCACTACTTTTACTGCGCGCCATTTTACATTCTGCTATGCTGATAACAAATTGAATAGGATACTCGTATGTTAACAAAAACCCAAATTAGATATTTGAAAGCACAGGCACATCATATTCATCCTGTCATTCTTCTTGGTGCTAATGGTCTTACAGAAAGCGTTCAAAAAGAAATTAATCTTGCGCTTGATAGCCATGAACTCATTAAAATCAAACTTGGACAATTACCAGATGATGAACAAAAACAAATGATAGATAGCATTATTAGCGAACAACAAGCAGAATTTATCCAAAAAATTGGGCACACAGCTATATTTTATAGAGAAAACATAGAAAATAAGCGCTATATTTTACCCAAGTAAAATGGAGATTATAATTTATATATCTTAGTTAAGTTATCTCCCTGCTTCTCTAGGGAGATAACTTATATATTGTCCATAGATATAGCTCTTCTCATTATGCCAAAGCAGGATTTACAGATACTAGAGCCACATTATAACTGTAAAGCTTATAATCGTTCCTATCCTATAATGCAGAAGATAGGTCTGACCAGAAAGATAAATAACGAATAGTATAGAGTAACAAATATGTCTTTAGAAAAATTAGGTTATAGAGCTGAACTGTATAACCCCTAATTTACAATAAAAAAGCTACTTAGCAACTATTAGCTGGTAAGTAGCCTTCTGTTCTTTGTTTATACTAACTTATTATGGCCTTTTAGCACCATATCCACCGATATATTGTTCGGAACCATTCTCATTTTGCAAGCCAAATACCCCTCCCACTTCAGCAGCGGCTGGTCCATAAAAACTTCCTTCTAATGTACCTGAAAGATTTCCTCCTTGATTTTTAACCTCTCCTTTAAAACTTGTAGCTCCTTTACTCCAGCTACCTGTTCCTGTCAAATTCAAATCGTCTCTTTTCTGCACTAAATGACCTCTTGCCTCAAAAGTATGCAGTTCTGCATTGTTGGTATTAAACGTCAATTCACGTTTGCCAAAATCCGCATCTATTACTGTTCTCATCGTAACCTGATTGTCTTGATAATATGCATGAGATACGCCGCTATAGGTTGCCTTACCTACTTCGGGCATTTCTCCTTCTTTTGGCATTACCCCAATACTTTGATAGCCTCGATGAATCCCTCTAAGCGCTGTTAACTCTTGATCTTCAAATACACCAAAAGTGTTATAACTCCAGCCTGCAGCAGCAGGATTTCTCAAATAGGCATTTAAAAGCTGACCTACAACATATCTCGGTTGATTTGCATCATCATGTTGTGTGTCTGTTGCAAATAACACTACGCCATTTAATTCTTTATCAACGATACCACTACGAGGGGAAAAGTTTCCATTTTGATCAAGTTCGCCATTTATAATACTGATACCCGCATCTTGAGCAATAAGTTTATTATTAGACGCCCAAGTAGTATCCTCTGAATTAGCAAAATAAATAGTATGGAAAGCATCGTTGATATCGCGCATATACACGATACCTTCTCGCATCATTCTATTTTCTATCCTACGAATATCCTTCTGAATACTTTGAATCAGAGCAGTATCTTTTGCCTCCTTGGCATCTTCTAGCTGATCCTTTAAAGTATCTAGCTGGTTTTCTAAAGGCTTATTATAAATATCGCTACCTGCACAATCTACGCATATTTCACTAATAATACCAGGCTGATTAAATTCAACCTTATCACCGTTGTTAACCTGATCGTTTCTATCATTATCGACAGAGGTAACAATATTTTTTGTTTGTTGCCCCTGTTTTTTCTCTCCCTGACTCAGGTCTACTAAAAATTCATGAACGGTACTTGACTTGGTGGAATATTAAGCGCAGAAAGCGTTCCATCTTTCTCTACTGTTATTCCAACTTCCTTACCATCAGTATCATCTTTTGTAGGAGTTTTGTTCTTGTCTTTATCATCTTGGCGAACCTCCTTGCCTGGAAATTTGCTTTCAGGCTTAGTAAAATTACTTCCTCCGCCACCACCACAAGCGGTTAAAACTGCCAAACAAAGCAAAGAAATTCCTGTTTTTATAACCATTTGCTTTCTATCCATATGTACCTCGTCATTAGAGAATTGAGTGAAAATATTGTCATAATACTGCAATTTTTGCTTTTGACAAGACTTCTTGTTCCATTTTGACCAAATTTAATTAGAATAAAAATAGATAGATGTTATGACATTTGTTTATGATTTTACTCATTGATTAGGAATCGCCTTTCTAGCTTAGTCAATCTCTAAAATATCCTAGGAAATTCCATATCATAAGGACCAAAAATCCGATAATGCTTCCTACCATTATTTCTACTAAATAGATTCCTATATGTCCCAAATAGGTTTGAACCATAAATAAAGTAGGGGCTAAAAAATATTCTAGCGGCGGTAAATGCTCTACCCAAATCGTTCCTGCTACAGCAAACATAGCAATTGTGCCAATAACAGTGAGAGATTTTAGCAAGCGTGGGGCAAACCATAGTAAAAAACGTCCAATTAAGTCTAGCAATCCTTTATGCTTTGTGACCCAATATTTTCCAATATCATCTAATTTTACGATTAAAGCAACCATTCCATAAACACCAAAAGTGAGCGCTATGGCGACAAAAGATAAGGCTATAACTTGTTCAAATAAAGTCTTATTCATTTCGGTGAGCACCCCTAAGGCAATGATGACAATTTCTGCAGAAAGAATAAAATCTGTTTTAATGGCACCTTTAATTTTCATCTTCTCAGTATCAGATAAATCTTTTATATCATTGGGCGTAATTTCTTCTTTTTCCTGATGATGAAATAACCACTCCCATATTTTTTCTGCACCCTCAAAGCCTAAATAAGCACCGCCAATCAATAAAACATAATCAATCGCAGCAGGAAAGAAAAAGCTTAAAAGCAAAGCGCTGGGAACCAGTATCAATTTATTTAATAAAGACCCTTTGGCTACTGCCCAAACAACTGGCAACTCCCTAT
Source organism: Suttonella ornithocola (assembly GCF_001889065.1). Classification (GTDB taxonomy): domain Bacteria; phylum Pseudomonadota; class Gammaproteobacteria; order Cardiobacteriales; family Cardiobacteriaceae; genus Suttonella_A; species Suttonella_A ornithocola. The sequence goes on from NZ_LWHB01000058.1 coordinate 8,491, forward strand.
CTGGCGACATTCCACCTACTTGATAAGCGTTAACGGCTAAATCATCGCCAAGCACGCCGGCTGTTTTCTTAGCCGCAACTTTTGTCATTACACCAACATCATCCAGAATGGTAGCGATATCATCTAACAGCGCAAATAATCCTCCAGCCATTATTGCTCCTGATAAGGGTCGGGAAATCCAAGCCGAGCAAGAATGTCTTTTTCTAAAGATTCCATTTCTTCAGCTTCTGTCTCTTCAATATGATCATAGCCTAAGAGGTGCAATAAACCATGAATAGTAATATGTGCCCAATGCGCTTCTACTTTTTTATTCTGTTCTTTTGCTTCAGCATTGACGACTTCCACTGCAATAACAATATCACCTAATAATCTAGGTTCTTCTGGTACTTCCCAATCGCATGGAAAAGACAACACATTCGTTGGACAATTTTTACCACGATACTCTTCATTTAATTCTGTTATCTCATCGTTATCAACAAGCCTAACCGTAACCTCTAAAGCTTCTTCTATATTTAAGAAGTCTAACGCTGTATCTAACCATCTTTGCAGACGTTTTTCAGCTGGAAACACCCAATTTTCAGGAACATCTTCTACTTGATAATCAATTATTATTGGTATCATTTTTTTCCTCATCAGCTTTCATTTGCTTATCATAGGCTTCAATAATTCTTTGGACTAATGGATGACGAACGACATCCTCTGCTTCAAATCGCGTAAATGAAATACCCTCAACATTCGCCAATACACGCACAGCATGCTTTAAACCACTGGTAACACCTTTGGGTAAATCAATTTGCGTTGGATCACCTGTGATAACAGAAGTCGAACCAAAACCTTGACGCGTTAAAAACATTTTCATTTGTTCAACCGTTGTATTTTGAGCTTCATCTAAAATAATAAACGCATCATTTAAAGTTCTTCCACGCATAAACGCTAAAGGTGCAATTTCAATCACACCTCTTTCCATCAGTTTACTAACACGCTCAGCACCTAACATATCATTTAAAGCATCATACAATGGGCGTAAATAAGGATCGACTTTTTGCGTCATATCTCCGGGAAGAAAGCCTAAACGTTCCCCAGCTTCTACTGCTGGTCTAACCAAAACAACTTTACGAACCTTATCTTCTGCTAAATATGAAACCGCAGCAGCCACTGCCAAATACGTTTTTCCTGTCCCTGCTGGGCCAACACCAAAATTCACTGCATGTTCAAAAATTCTTTTGAGATAACGGCGTTGATTTGTTCCCCTACCGCTAATCGTGCCTCGCTTTGTTTCAATACGAATATCTTTTCCAACATCATGGGCATGAATTTCGCTGACTAACGTTGCACCCGCATCTCGCAACGCTAGATGCACATCATCTTGATTAAGCACGCCACTACCTGTCTGTTGATAAAGATGCTCAATCACAAAGCGCGCTTGAGCCACTCGACCTTCTTCACCAGTAATTCGAAACAAATGCCCTCTATTAGCAATATTCACAGAAAGCTGGCTTTCTATTAACCCAACGTTACTATTCATTTGTCCTAATAACTCAGATAAACGACTTTGGTCCTGTGGTATTAGTTGAAAATCTACCGAATCTTGCATATTGACCTCATAAAAATTTGGGTTAATTATGACAAAATTATCCTTATGCGCATAGAAAATTGACTTTTATTACCAGCATTCTGCTCAAAAGTTGCAATATTTTTAAAGCCAATGAAGAAACACATACAATGGCGTATTTTACTTTTGATTGTAAAAACATTCTTAATCAATTTTTCTTATATCAGCTATAATTTTTCGCAAAATCCTTCTCAAAATGACTACTATGCCACCCTTAATTTGCTTAATTGGACCGACCGCTATTGGTAAGACGGCACTTGCCTTTGCACTTGCAGACCGTTATCCCGTGCATTTAATTAGCGTTGATTCTGCACAAATCTATCAACAAATGGATATTGGCACCGCTAAACCTGATATTCAAACGCTACAAACATATCCCCATGCGTTGATTGATTTAATTCCGCCAGAAGAAAGCTATAGTGCTGCACAATTTTGCCAAGATGCCCAAAAAGAAATTACCTACGCCTATCAAGCTGGAAAAATCCCTATCTTTGTTGGCGGAACCATGATGTATTACTTGGCTTTTTTTGAAGGTTTAGCCGACTTACCCACCTCTACACCACAATCGCGCGCAAAAATTGAAGCACGCCTTGATACAGAAGGCGCTGAAAAACTGTATCAAGAACTTGTTGAGCGAGATCCGCATACCGCTGCACAAATTTCTGTCAATGACCGACAACGCTTAACACGATTTAGTGAACTAATGCTTCTCACTGGACAGACGCCCAGCGAACTATTTGCCGCCCAATCCCATCAACATCCTAAATACGCCACACTAGCAATTGCTTTAAATACTGAGCGTAAACACTTACATGAACGAATCGCTGCTCGCTTTCAAAGCATGATGCAAGCAGGATTTCTTGAAGAAGTGCGTATGCTTAAAGACCGTCCTCTACTTACAGCGGAACATCCGTCTATGCGCAGCGTTGGTTATCGTCAACTTTGGCAATACTTAGATGGACAATTCTCACTAGAAGAGGCCACAGAGCAAGGCATTATTGCCACGCGTCAATTGGCTAAACGACAAATTACATGGATGAATAATCGATTACAAAAAAGCCTTACACTTCATTTCCATGACCCACTGGCAGATAGCACTTCATCTACGCCACTCAATCAAATAGACCAATTTTTACAAACCCACCCCTCCCTTAAATAGAGGACTAACCCATCACTAAAAATGCTTTTCTTTGCTAAAGATACCTAGCTTTTGCGGTATAAATTTGTCAGGGAAATCGCTATAATATTTCGTCTTTATAAAAAAATTACACAGGAAAACACATGTCAGCATTTAGAACCCATTATGCCAGTGAAGTCACTGAAGCACTTGATGGACAAACCGTCCGTGTTGCCGGCTGGGTACATCGTCGCCGTGACCACGGTGGCGTTATCTTTATTGATTTACGTGACCGCTCAGGACTCGTTCAAATCGTTATCGACCCTGATACTGCCGACGCTTTCGCTAAAGCAGAACAAGTGCGTAGTGAATATTGCCTTTCAATTGAAGGTCGTGTTCGCCCACGTCCTGAAGGCACAGAAAATGCTGACCTTGCCAGTGGAAAAATTGAAATTTTAGGGAAAGCATTAAATATTCTTTCAGAATCACCAACCCCTCCTTTCCAACTAGATGAGGAAGACGTTTCTGAAGAAGTCCGACTAAAAAATCGTGTCATTGACTTACGTCGTGCACCGATGCAAAAAAACCTTATTCTTCGGAGTAAAGTCGCTTCATCCTTACGTCGTTACTTAGATGACCACGGTTTTATGGATATTGAAACACCAATGCTCACCAAAGCAACGCCAGAAGGTGCTCGCGACTATCTCGTTCCTTCACGCACCCATCCTGGAAAAGTCTTTGCGCTACCGCAATCACCACAGTTATTCAAACAAATGTTGATGATGAGTGGCTTTGATCGCTACTATCAAATCGTCCGTTGCTTTCGGGATGAAGACTTACGTGCCGACCGTCAACCAGAATTTACCCAGTTAGATATCGAAACCAGCTTCTTGGAAGAAGAAGATATCATGCAATTAATGGAGACCATGATTCGCGGTATCTTCAAAGAGCATCTCAACGTTTCTCTACCTGATCCATTCCCACGAATGACCTATGAAGAAGCCATGCGTCGCTATGCTTCTGACAAACCAGATTTACGCATTCCACTTGAACTTGTGGATATTGATGATTTGGTTAAAGATTGTGAATTCAAAGTCTTTTCTGCACCTGCCAAACAAGAAAACGGTCGCGTTGTTGCGTTAAAAATCCCAGCTGGTGGTAAATTAACGCGTAAAGAAATTGATGACTACACCACCTATGTTGCCCGTTATGGTGCAAAAGGGCTTGCCTATATTAAAGTCAATGATGCAAGCACTGTTGAAGGCTTACAAAGCCCTATCGTTAAATTCCTAAGCGATGCTGTCGCATTAGAAATCGTCAAACGCGTAGAGGCTAAAGATGGTGACCTTATCTTCTTTGGCGCAGACAAAGCCAGTATCGTTAACGATGCCATTGGTGCGCTACGCATTAAAGTAGGGCACGACTTAGGTATGGCAACTTGTGAATGGGCGCCATTATGGGTAGTTGACTTCCCAATGTTTGAATACGATGAAAAAGATGGTCGCTGGTATTCGATGCATCATCCATTCACTTCTCCAAAAACCAATGACCTCACTGAATTGGAAACCAATCCAGGAAGCGTTCTTTCTCGTGCATACGATATGGTTCTTAATGGGACAGAAATCGGCGGCGGTTCCATCCGTATTCACCGCGCAGATGTTCAATCACAAGTGCTTAAAGCGCTTGGTATTGATGAAGCTGAAGCCGAAGAAAAATTTGGTTTCTTGCTCAATGCCCTTAAATACGGCGCACCACCTCATGGTGGCATTGCCTTTGGTTTAGACCGCCTCATTATGCTAATGGCAGGCGCTAAATCTATTCGTGATGTAATGGCATTTCCAAAAACACAAACGGCTTATTGCTTGCTGACAGATGCACCTTCTGAGGCGAGTGATGCTCAATTACGCGAATTACATATTCGCAAACGTGAGCCATTAACAAACAATAAAGGTTAAAACTTTATTTCTTTATAAACCGCCTTTAAAAGGCGGTTTATCGTTTTTATATAGTCAAATCATTTATAATCCAATCTATCCAAAGCAGATATAAAGAACGACTTATAGTAGAATTATCAAAAACAAACTGAGCATATCCTATGACCTACTGCAGCCAATTCCGACAAAAAATTCTTAACGATATTGCTAATGGAGAAACTTGGCGCGCTGTTGCAAAGCGCTACAAGATCAGCAAATTCACCGTCTATAGCTGGATTAAAAATCCCCATCCTAAAGGCTTTACTGAGCGTAAGCCCTCAAAGATTGATGATGAAGCCTTGCTTAAGGATATTGAGCAGTATCCTGATGATTACCAATGGGAAA
>NZ_LWHB01000059.1 GCF_001889065.1 Suttonella ornithocola
AATTGTCATGGACAATGCCGCTTTTCATAAACGCTGTGATATTCAAGCAATCATTGAAGAGCATGGGCATGAGATAGTTTGGTTACCCCCTTATAGTCCAGACTTAAATCCCATTGAAAAGATGTGGGCTTGGATTAAGCAAATAGCAAAGAATGGCGGATGGATTGTATTGATACTTTATTCTTTTATCTGCTTTGGATTGGGTTGGGCTTTAGATGATTGCACTATATTTTCAAAATTTGAAAAATTGAAATTTCTCTATTTTATGTTTTTTATAAAGATCTCGGATTGGTATTATCATATAAAGCTCAGCGATTATCAGCGTGTTGCGCAAATCGCCGCTTGGTCTACCTAGCACCATCTGCTGCCCAATTCTCAGCGGTTTTCAGCGGCGGTAATTCCGCCCGATATCAAAAATTCCATTGGCAGAAATTCGTATCGGCGAAGGAGATGCCCAAGAATGAGTAGTAGGATAATGGGCAGAATGGTAGAGATAATTAGGCTCATAAGGGTCGTTTACTTTGTAGATAGGCGTTAATAAGTGGTATTTTAAGTGCGCGAGCTTGGCAGCTAATGAAGTTGATTTTTTCTGCGCGGAGGATTTTTTGTGCACTCTCGAAATGGTTAGCATAGTCATCTCTAGCGGCAACTTGTGCCGCTTGCTCACTTCGATGAATGGGTAAAGGGGTATCTAAATAGGGCGGACATAAGCTAATTAGGATAAGTTTATAGCGATGCTTGAGTAGGCGAATAGCGGCTTTAAGGTTTTGGCTATCTTGGCTTTCTAAGGTGGTAATGAGGATGAGTAGGCAAGTCTTTTTTTCGTAGTAGTAAAATTGACGAGCAAAGTTAAGATAGTCTGGCGGGGTATCATCTGCTTGAAGATTGATGGCGGTATTCATCATTCGTGCATATTGGGTTGTGCCTCGTGCAATGGGTAAATACTGTTTTAGACGCGCTGAAAAGCTGATGAAACCTACAGCATCACCTTGTTTTAGTGCAGTTTGAATGAGCAGCATTGCAGCATCAAGTGCTTGTTCTAGGGCTTCGCCGTGCATTCTTCGTGAGCTATCTAAAGCAATGATAAGTGGTTGCTCAGGGCAATGTTGGTAGCTTTTGCTAATGAGTTTGTTAAGTCTGGCGCTCGCTTTATAGTCGAGATGTTTTAAGTTATCCCCCATTTGATAGTCGCGTAAATGACTAAATTCTTCTTGTCCATGATGATGCGAGAGCGTAGTGCTGATAGGGGAGTTTTGAATGAAATTTTGATGGAGTAGGGGAATATGGCTTTGATGTTGAAAAAGAGGATAGACGCGTAAATCATGGATACAAGGAATGATACGATTATGTCTCCATAAGCCTTGATTATATTGTATTTGAATGCCATAAAATTGCGCATCGCCACGTTGCTCGGGTATTAAGGTATAGGTGATTTTTGCTTGTTCTTTTGGTTGAAGGTTTAGCGTAATAGGCATTTCTTGGCTGTGAAAGCTATCAGGAAAATGGTCATATAAGGAGAGTTTTAGTGGTGTAGGGGCATGAGAATGAATGGATAAGATCATTTGATAAGGTTGCCCGACTGCGGCGACTTTTGCCGCTTCTCGTTTAACGCTTAAGGGCAGTGCTTTTTTGTTAAAACGATAGGCGGTGAGAATCAGCAAGGTAAGCCAAGTCAGGATGAGAGCGATAGAAAGCATGATAGGGATGCCAATTAACATCAGAAAGCCAATGATGATGCTTAATAATCCCCAAATAATCAGCTGAAAATGGCTAGGAAGCATGCTTATTCTCTCGGCGCAGGGATAGTAGAGAGGAGTTGCGTCAGAATATCGTCCGTTGCGAGATTTTCAATTTCTGCTTCAGCAGAACGTATGACGCGATGGCGTAAAACGGGTAAGGCAAGCGTTTTAATGTCTTCTGGTAAGACGTAAGCACGACCTTGGATGAGCGCGTATGCGCGGGCGCAAAGTAATAGTGCCATCCCTGCTCTTGGGCCTGCACCGCTAGCAAGTCCTTCAAATTGTCGCGTTTGTCTGACAATGCTCAATGCGTAATCAATAATGCGTTCATCTGTGCGAATGTGGGTCACGCTTTGTTGTAGCGCGGCTAATTGCTGTGGAGAGAATAGGGAGCAAATGGATTCGCTACGACTCATTGTTGGGTTGGTTTGGCTAAGCATTTCGCTGAGTAGTTGTCGTTCTTCGTTATGCTCAGGATAGGGTATGGTAATAGAGAGTAAAAATCGGTCAAGCTGTGCTTCTGGTAAGCGATAGGTGCCTTCTTGTTCAAATGGATTTTGGGTTGCTAATACCATAAAGGGCTGAGGGACAGCCAAAGTTTGTCCTTCAATGGTCACTTGTTTTTCTTGCATGACTTCTAGCAACGCGGATTGGGTTTTAGCAGGGGCGCGGTTGATTTCGTCTGCTAGGAGTAAATGGGTAAAAATGGGACCTTTGTGAAGACGAAATTCGCCAGCTTTTGCATCAAAGATAAGGCTTCCTGTAATATCAGCAGGCAATAAATCTGGCGTAAATTGTATGCGTTTAAAACTGGTGGAGAAAACTTTTGCAAGGGATTGCACTAATAAGGTTTTCCCTAGTCCGGGGCTTCCTTCTATTAAGACATGTCCACCAGCTAATAGTGCCACTAAGACTTGCTCTATCGCTGTTTGTTGTCCAATAACGGCGGTTTGGATAGCGTTTTTTACCGCAGAAATAGCGGTTGTGAGTTTATCAGTTATCATCATAAGGTTCCTTGAGTGCTTTTAGTACATTCTATGCGGAGTTGTTCAATGGCTGCGATGGTATGGGTAAATTCTATATCGTTGTTGACGGAGCAATTGAGTAAAGCTTCGCGTTTTTGTATTTGCGCTGGTGTTAGATAAACGGTTGGGAGGTTCTTTAATCGCGTACGGCTTGCAGTAAGCAGTTTTTCTCGAGCACCGTTTGTAAGGAGGTAATTTCCAGTTGCGTAGAAATGGCGTAACCATTGTGTTTTTGGTGGCGTGGACGCAGAAGGAATAAGCCGACCAAAGCGGCTACCAAATCGCCATAAAATGGCACCTATCGTCAGTAAGATAAAGGCAATGGATATTATCCAACGCAAAGAGGGTAATTGGGGAGGAGGAGCGGCAGTAGACTGTATCCAAAGAATGTTTTTTGAATCTTGCATCAGGTGTCGTAAGATGACTGCATGGTCGTACTGTAAGATGGGAATATCGGATTTATCCGCTTTTAATCCAATGGTCATGGGATTATTATCGGAAAAGTTGTTAAGAAAAGGGGCGTTATAAACAGTGATTTTTCCTGTGCCAACGGAGAATTGTGCAAGTTCTTGACAACCTGTTTTGGTAGAAATGGTTTGTATAGGCGCCGTTTTTTGGTAGCTAAAGTGCGCACAGATATTATTCGGTGCATGAGCAGTAAAGGAGTGCCAATAGGCATTGGCTTCTTTGGTTTGTGGCTGTTCGGAAATGGTAATATCAAAAATAGGATTGTTTGGATAATCGCTGAGAACCAGATGTCCACCTGCTATCACCCATTGTTTAACTGAATTGGCTTGTATATTAGAGAGTTTAGCTTTTGGCGAGAGAATTAAGGTATCAATAGGCTCAAGTATCCAAGGTTCACGAGCATGACGACGAAGGGTAACTTTCGCACCATAATGCTCTAAAAGCTTCTTAGCGAGAAAGTTTTCTTTCTTTTTGGCTTCTCCTTGCCACCCACGCCATTGTTGCTCTATACGATAGGAGCTTTTTGATGAAAAGAAAAAGCCACCGATAATCGCAAGCAGTAGCAATAAAAAAATGATTAGAAAGGTTAAGCGCTTTTTTGTCATTTTTTCCACGCTTTCGAATATTGTTCGAACAATGATTTTAAGATGTCTGGAGTGGGGGGAGTACCGCCATAAGCGGCATTTTGCCAAGCATGAATTAAGGCAGTAAAGAAAGGAATATGTTCGGGGGTGGTTTGGCGAATTTTATTTAATACTTCGGTTTCAAGGTCTGTGTGTTCGATATGCGCCATTTGGCTATGTTGCAAGCTTTGGCGATAAAGTTGAGAAACCGCTTCTGTAGGGGATTGAGAAAGCCATTTTTCTAATGCGTCTGTAGAAATAAGCGCATTAGGTGCAAGGATTTCAATGGTGGTATTAGTACTGTTTTGATTGGTTGATAAAGTTTTTTGGCGCATTATGCGAGGTCGTCGCCATAGAAGATAAAGTCCGAATAGTGCAACAATGACACATAGCCCAATGATGATAATCCGTAGAATTTCGCCAATTTTTAAATTGAGATTTTCGTTTTTTAAGTGGTTTAAGAGAGAAGTAGGATTTTCTGAGGCTTCAGTAGCTTTAATTTTGGTTTTTTTAAAGGGCGAGAGTTTAGGGTCATCTACAAAAGTTGTTAAATAGGCTTTATCTTTTTCGCTTTCTTGAGCCTGTTGTTCTGCAGCAGAGACGCTAGGAATGGAAAATGTCTGTAAAACAAAAAAGCTAATAATGAGTCCTAGCGATAAGCGCTTTGCTAATGCTTTTAGATTTAAAGCAATTGACCAACCTTCATCACGCATTCTTGGATTTAGATAGGTCATAAAGCCTGCGCTGACTAAAAAGACATTACTAATGGTCATTATCAGCCACGTCAATAAGAGCAAAATTATCCAGAAGCTTTTATAGTTGATAAGTAATAATAAAAATGTTTGTGCTTTATTAGCATTAGGATAAAAGCTGAGCAGAAAATAAATACCGGTAAAGATTAAACACGCTTCTAAAATATGAAAACCGAATACCGTTCCAAATCCTAAGCTTCCTTGTTGGGTAATGTAATTTAAGCGCCGCTTTTTATTTTCTCCCTCTGGTTCTTCTAAGAAGAAAACGGCATTACGGGCAATTCGGCTTAAAGGAAAGAGTTGGCGAAAAGTCAGTTCAGCGAAAAAGCCTCTGGTAAAGCTTTTGATGTAGTCTTGAAAAAAGGCTTTAATTTGCGTTTTTTCTCCAAATAGTAAACGGCTAAATAATAGAACGCAGGGGCGTTCCATGATAAAACGCAATAAGCCAAGTGTCAGAAATGCCCAAAAAAAACTTTGGGTTAGATAGTAGATGATTAAGGTTAGGAGGAAAATAGGTAATCCTGATAGTAAGCTCCAAAACCACATGGGTAGAAAGAAGGTTCTGCCTAAAGCAAAGCTAAGGCTTAAAATTTCAGATTTTTCTCTAGGATAGGGGTTAATTAAGAGTGGCACGGCGCGTTCTTCCCATCCATAAAAAATAGGCGATTAGCAATAGCCAAACAGTGATTCCAACACTAAGTTTTATCACAATAGGTAATAATCGAGGGGAGAAAAATGCCTCAATAGCAGCTGCAATAATGTCAAAAAGAATGACTGCCGGTAATAAGGGGAATAGTTCTTTGACTCGGCGTTGGAGATTGTCTTTTCGGGACATACGCTTTGGAAAAAGCAAGGCAGATGCTAAGGCAAATCCAACGGCAGCGGCAAAAATAAGTGCGCTAAGCTCAAAAGCCGCATGCGTGATAATAAAGGGAAAAAAGGTAGGCATTAACCAATTTTGACTTGCGGTAAAAGCAAATGAAATACCAAGCATAATACCGTTAAAGATTACAATATAAACCGTCAGTAGTCCTGCTAAAATACCGCCAGCCAACGCTTTAAGCGAAATAGCGGTATTGTTAAAAATATAATATCCCCACATCGTCACGTCATCTGCACCCTCTCGCGCTTCCCCAATACGCGCATGGGCGGAAGGTTCGTACAGTTCAGTTAGTTTGTCATGCAGTGAAAAAGCTTCCATCCATCCCCAATTCAACCATACAGAAAGCATTCCGATAAAAATAGATAGCAGAAATAAAAGGGTAGCTAAGAGTATCCAGCGCCATTCTCGTCGAACAGTTTGCGGTAGGTCTAGGCTTAAATAGTCGCTTATAACTGTACTAAATCGACGACGCTGGCGATAAAGCTTGGCATGCCCACGAATGGCTAAATCATTTAGTTTATTGATTAAAGCATAAGAAAAACCATTGGCTTGCGCGGTAGCAAGTTGGGTACAAAGTAGACGATAGCGCTTTGGAAAGGTATTAATTTGGCTTAAAGTGGGTTTTGGATTACTGAGAAATAAGTTTAACCATTGCCAATCTGATAAATGTTGCTCGATAAATTGTTTTTCATTCATCGAATGCCTCCTTGCTCGAACCACGCCGCAATTTCTATCAGCCGTTTGACTCTTTCTTCTTGCGAGAGTTTCGGTAAAAGAGGAGCAAAGGGTTCTGTCATTTCTGCTAGACGTTCTAAGGAAGTGTGGGGAGCAAAACGCGCAAACTCGGAGAGAGCAAGCTGCCCTTGATAGTCAATTTTCCAAGGTGGAGGTGTGGTTTGAGCATCATATATTAGAGGCTTTGGAGAGGGGGGATTTTTTTGGCGGATAATGACAAGAGTGTCCGCCATTAAATCGCCTAGTCGTCGTGTTTGTGGGAAAAATAAAATACATATAGCGCCTACGCCAAAACAACCGGGTAAAAAATCAATATAGCGTAGGACATTGCGCCACATCGCCGATCTGATAGATAGCGGTGTAAGATCAGCATTAACAGCTTGGATTTTTAATAACCACTTTCCTGGCGTCATGCCATTACAAAAAGCCTCAAAGCAAAAGAAATAGCCCCATATCAAAATAAATGCCAAAGCCAATGCTAGCCCTAGCAAAGAAAAAAGAAAAAATTTGATTTGCAGCCAAGCCAGTAAGCCAAGCATTAAGGTGATAATAATAATATCAATGAACAGCGCCCAAAGGCGCTGAAAAGGGTTAGCAAGCGTTGCTTTAATGGATATTCCTTCCGGTGTATAAACCGATACTTCGGCTGAAACCATAGCGGACGCTTGCATCATAAAATTAAAAAATAGCGCTGAATAAGCCTATGATTAAAACAAGCGCAAAAACTGCGAGAAGGAGACCAAAACTGATTCCTTGCACCATCAAATAACGCTTTTGATAAAGACAAGCCGCTTCTAAATCTTCTTCATCTTTTGATGTAATGGCTTTTGCACAAGCATTTTGATAAAGCACTAAGAAAACCAATAACAGTATTTGAAAGATGAGCGAAAAAAAATTACCAAATTTTTCACTTCCGCTGCTGGTTCCAAAAAAACCTATCAATGTAAATAACAGTGAAATTCCATTGATAATAGCTAAAATGAGCGCCCAGAGTTTGGCTTTAGGTAAGACGTTTAATAAAGATTGCATGGGATTACCTTACATGAGTAGAAAAGGAAGAATTAAAGCAGCGATAACACCAGATAATGTCATCAGAATTACTAATAATGACTGAATTTTGGTGTAACGCGTCATGCAATCAAAACATTGTGCAATGTCACTATATTTAGCCGTATCGTGGCGCATATTTTTTGAAAGGCTAGCATAACGACTCATTGATTGCCCCAGTAAGAAAACAACCCAAACACCAATCGCACAAATAATGAAAGTGATAATGCCTGCAAAGACGTGTAGTCGCCCCATTTGAATGGTAAAAGCAAAAAGCACGATGACGGCAATAACGAGTAGAATGAAGTACATAATAGAAATAATACGCGCCCAAAGGCTAGCGCTTCTAATATAATCCACCATTAAAGGGGATGGAAAATCGTCTTCAAGACGGTTTTGTAAGTTTGCTTGTGGCGCTTTATAAAGCTGATTAATTTCCATTTAATCTCCTTAAAGTAAATGGCAAGATTACCATTATGTTAGTGTATAAAAATTTTTCAATAATTACGATGAAAAATTTCAGATAAAAGGAATGTTATTGTTAATAATAAATTTTTATCTGTTGATAATATTTATCACGTGGCTATAAAAAAGATTAGGATTGATATTGCGCTAGGAAATCTCTTAATTGTCCAATGCCGTAACCAGCGTTAGCTGCGGTATCAATGATGCTTTCTAAATCGGTTCCTTTTTGTGCTTCTATTGCTGCCCAAATAATGGTTGAGCGAGTGCCGCTTCTGCAATACATGTGAACTTTTTCCTGTTGTTCAGCCGCACGAGCAAGTATTTCGGCAGTTTTTGCGATGGCTTGCTCAGGAAATTCTCCGTCTCTAACGGGTAAATGATAAGCTTTGATGTCTACTTTTTCTGCTTCTTTTTCAATAACTTCAAAGCTTGGTTGTTCATTTTCTTCTTCATCAGGACGATGGCAGATAATATGTTTGATATCAGATTCGGCAAGCTTTTCAAGTTCGTTGGTTTGTATTTGTGGACTAACAGTAGTTAGCTTATCTAAAGTTTCCATAAAAGCTCCAATAATTAGAATTAGGATAAAAAGAAAGTTGCCATAAATTTTATTTATAACAACTAAATGATAAGAAAAAAGTTATTGAACGGAGTGCTGCCAAGCTTCTAATGTTTGGCGGCGTATTTGATAACGTTCACTGGTTGATTTCGATGAATAGTCTTTAGCTAAGCCAGACTCCCATCCACCATAGATGGGATTGGGTAGAATAATATATTTACGTCCAAATTCATTACGATTTGCATCAACAAAAGCTCGGCGCTCTGCATTATCTTTATGATAAGTTTCGTTACCAAAGTCATTAAGGTTATCTCCAACAAAGACAACTATTTGATAGCCTTGTTGGGTAATTTGATCAAAACGAGCTTGCTTAGACGAAGTATCGCCTCTTAATAGTACAGTTTTCTCATTAACATGTGGAAAACCAAGTGCTTTTAGGTTTTCAATGGTTGGTTGATATTCCGCTCCTGTTTTACGATTGGATACATAGAATATTTCTCCACCATTTTTAACAACGTGATTAGCAAAATCTACCGCGCCAGGAATGGCTTTTGCCTGTTTGGCTTCTACCCATTTCGTCCAAATTTTAGAGTTATAAGCTTGATTGTTAAGGATTTGCCAGGCTGCATATGCGCTATTATCAATCATAGTTTCATCTAAATCGACAGAAACTGCCTTTTTCTTACCTTTTTTCACTTTAGCATGATCAAAAGCATAAGTAGCCGTATTAAAGGCTTGATAAGCGAGTGCCCGATATTCTCCTGATTGTTGCATCCAATCAACAGCCAATGTGGCTTGGTCAGCTTTAGCATTAGTAGAGGTATCAATAGAATTGGAATGATTGCTCACGCAAGCACTGAGTACTATAGGTGATATGAATATGGGAAATAATTTTTTCATTTAACTCCTCCTTATTGGTTGATAGTGATATATTTACTTTGCCAATGATCCATAACATTGGGAACATATCCACTCACATTAGACTTTACCATATGTTTTGATACAAAGTTATAAATAGGAATAAGGCTATAATTATCTAATAAGCGTTTTTCTGCTTGATGAAGAAGTTCTGCACGTTTAGTAGTATTGGTTTCTTTAGCTGCTTCAGCAATTAGTTGGTTGTATTTTGGATCATCTAATCCAACAGTATTAGAACCGCCACCGGTCACAAATAGATCTAGAAAAGTATTAGCATCGTTATAGTCGCCAATCCATGAACCACGGAAAAGTTGCGTATCATAATTGCGGCGATCTGTTAGATAGCTTTTCCATTCTTTGTTAACCAATTTGGTTTCTACGCCAAGTGCTTGTTTCCACATGGCTGCAAGCGCGATAGAAATTTTTTTATTATTTTCGTTTGTGTTATATAGCAGCTCTACTTTTAGTGGGTTTGCTTTAGAGTAACCGGCTTCAGCATAAGCTTTTTTCGCACGCGCTAGCCTTTCTTCATTACTGAATTTAGTGTATTCAGGAACATAAGGTGTGTAATGTTCTATGCCTTCAACAACAAAACTGGTGGTTGGAACTTCTCCAGCTGCTGTAATTTTATCTGTAATAGGTACTCTATCTACAGCTAATGTAAGTGCTTCACGCAATTTTGGATTATCTTTAAATGGCGGTTTGGTTAAGTTAAACCCATAATAGAATGTGCCAAGATAAGGAGAGATTTTGACTTCATCTTTCAAATGTTCATTTGCCCACTGAAGCTGCTCTGAGGGAATATCAGAAGTGAAATCTAATTCACCAGCACGATAACGCTTAAAAGCAGCGCTTTGTTCTTCAGTAGGATAATAAATCACTTTATCTAATGAAACTTTATCAGCACCATAATAGGTAGATGATTTGCTAAGCGTTACTTGTGCTTGGGGTTGCCAATCACTTAGAGTAAAAGCACCATTTGAAACCATGTGTTCCGGTTTTGTCCATTCCTTACCATATTTTTCTACAACGGCTTTTGGCACAGGATAGGTTACGGCATTAACTAACATTCCTAAAAAATAAGGAGTAGGGTGATTAAGCGTGACTTGTAAGGTATGGTCATCAAGTGCTTTAACGCCTAAGGTATCAAGATTTTTTTTCTTTTCCTTCTGTAATCGCTTGAGCATTAACAATAGGATAAAGGAAAAAAGCGTATTTTGAACCTGTCTCAGGATTGACTGCTCGTTTCCAAGCATAGACAAAATCTTCAGCAAGAATAGGACTACTATCTGACCATTTTGCAGGACGTAAATGGAAAGTATAGGTTTTGCCGTCTTCAGAAATATCCCAACTTTCAGCCACACCGGGAATGAGAGAGGCATCTGCTGCTTCATCTACCAGACCAACAAATAGATCACGCAAAATATGCATTTCTGGCATACCTTGTGCAAAAGCGGGATCAAGTGTTGCTGGCTCAGAGTCATTGCCTTTACGAAAAACTGTTTCTGCAAAACTATTGATATATATAGTTGAAAACATTAAAGCTATTAAGATTTTTTTCATGATATTTATCTCCCAGGAGAAGGATTTTAGCGCCTTGAACCAATCCAAGGCACTTAGAATGTACCTTAATTTATTTTTATTTATTCAATACGCAAATATTGTGACGGATAAACATCCATAATATTGCCTTTAAAGCCTTTCACTCTAGGTTTAACCAATTTAACGCTCACATAGTGATACATTGGTGCAATAGCATAATTATCAGTGAGGATTTTTTCTGCTTGTTTAAGTACAGCAGCACGCTCTTTCAAATCTAAGATAGTAGAAGCTTTATTGAGTAAAGCATCATATTCTGGATTATTATAACCAGTGTCATTTACACCAGAAGAAGCACGAAAAATATTTAAGAAAGTGGTTGGGTCGTTATAATCACCTACCCAAGCATAGCGATAAACTTCGGTATTTTTTTGGCGCATATCTTGAATAGCAACTTTCCATTCTTTATTGACAAGTTCTGTTTGAACGCCTAAAACTTGTTTCCACATGGCAGAAACAGCAATCGCAATATTTTTATGCCCTTCATTGGTATTATAAAGAACTTGCACTTTTAGAGGTTTCTCTTTGGAATAACCGGCCTCTGCATAAGCTTTTTGTGCTTCAGCAATTTGTGCTTTTCTATCAAGTTTTGCCCATTCTGGTGTATAAGGATCGCTATTAGCTGTATTGGGAGGAACAACCGCATAAGCAGGGACTTGCCCAGCTTTAGCTACTTTTTCAACTAAAGTTTTACGATCAATCGCCAATGTTAAGGCTTTACGCAAATTAAGGTTGTCTTTAAAAGGTGGCTTAGTGAGATTAAAGCCATACCAGTAAGTAGCTAAATAAGGATGAATTTTTAATTGATTTGGAATTTCTTTTTTTGCCCATTCTAAGCTCTCGGTTGGTACAGATTCGACATAATCAATTTCATTAGCACGATAACGCTTAATCGCACTTGAGCGGTCTTCAATGGGATAATAAATCACTTTATCTATTTGAACATTGTCAGCATCCCAATAGGTGTTGGATTTTTTCACTGTGATTTGAGATTGAGGTTGCCAAGCGGTTAGATGATAGGCACCATTTGAAATCAAATTGCCGGGTTGTGTCCATTTATCGCCATACGCTTCAATAGCCGCTTTAGGGACAGGATAAGTCGTATAGTGTGCGGTAAGCCCTAAGAAATAAGGAACAGGATAATTGAGGTGAACTTCAAAAGTTTTGTCATCAATGGCTTTGACCCCTAATTTAGTAATATCTTTTTCTTCACCGTTAGCAATGGCTTCAGCATTTTCTACAGGATAAAGTACAAAGGCATATTCACTTGCGGTAGCAGGATTTACTGCACGTTGCCATGCATAAACAAAATCTTGTGCTGTGACTGGATTACCATCAGACCATTTTCCATTATCGCGGAGATGAAAAGTATAGGTTTTACCATCTTCAGAAACTTCCCAACTTTTAGCAGCGCCAGCAACAATATTTCCTTCGATATTTGTTTTCGTTAATCCTTCAAAAATATCATAAATAATTGTGCTGCCAGCAGATTCAGTTGAGATTTGCGGGTCAATACTTTTAGGCTCAGCGCCATTGTCCCGACGAAGAACAGTTTCTGCAAAAGTAGAAGCAGAAACTAGAGCTATTAAAGTAAATACTAGCATTTTTTTTTGCATAATTTTTCCTTGTTTACAAGAAGAAAAGGCGACAAATTGTCGCCTATCTTTTATTTTTCAACCGTAATATATTTAGAACGAGAGTGATCCATGATGTTGATGTCATAACCTTTGACATAAGGCTTCACTAAGCGCTTAGTAACATAGTGATAAATCGGCATCACAGCAGTATCATTGACGAATTGTTTTTCAGCTTGTTGTAAAACTTTAGCACGCTCATCTAAATCTTGAATATTCGCGGCATCTGCGACATATTTATCAAAATCAGCATTTGCATAGCCGGGATCATTTAAGCCACCAGCATTACTTTGGAAAAGTTCTAAGAAAGTATAGGGGTCGTTGTAATCGCCAATCCAGCCTGCGCGGAATGCTTGTGTATTTTTTTCTCGACGATTTTGTAAATAAACTTTCCATTCTTGATTGACTAAATCAGTTTGTACGCCAAGGACTTGTTTCCACATTGCGGCAATAGCGACGGCGATTTTTTTATGATTTTCACTAGTGTTATAAACCAACTCTAGCTTGAGCGGGTGCTCTTTAGAATAGCCTGCTTCCGCATAAAGCTTTTTGGCTTCTTCAATTTGCTTTTCGCGCGACCAGTTCGCAATCTCGGGTTCATAGCTTTTATAGTGAAGCACACCTGGTGGAATAAAGTTATAAGCTGGAAGTTCACCTGCGCCGGTTACTTTTTCGGTTAGCACTTTACGATCTATTGCTAAAGAAAGCGCCTCACGAAGTTTGGGATTATCTTTGAAGGGTGCTTTGGTTAGGTTGAAACCGTAATAGTAAACCCCGAGATAGGGTTCAATTTTTAATTCATCAGCTAAATTAGCTTTTAACCATTTGATTTGATCGTTTGGAATTTCATACGTCCAATCTAGTTCGCCAGCACGATAACGCTTCAATTCTGCATTTTGGTCTTCAATAGGATAGAAAACCACTTTATCTAATTTAACGGCATCTTTGTCCCAATAATTATCGGATTTAACCAAGGTCATTTTAGAATTTGGTACCCATTCTGCCATTTTGAATGGGCCGTTAGAAACGATATTTTCTTTACGCGTCCACTCTTTTCCATATTTTTCAACAACTGCTTTAGGAACAGGATAGGTTGATGAGTGAGTCAGTAAGCCTAGGAAATAGGGAGTAGGGCTATTTAAGGTAATTTCCACCGTATGTGGGTCAATTGCTTTCACTCCAAGTTTGTTCAGGTCTTTTTCTTCACCTTCAGCAATGGCTTTGGCATTAACGATTGGATAAATGATAAAAGAGTAAGTTGAACCTACCGCTGGATCAACTAAACGTTGAAGTGCATAGACAACATCATCTGCTGTAAATGGACTTCCGTCTGACCATTTTGTATCGCGTAAATGGAAAGTGTATGTTTTGCCGTCATCTGAAACATCCCAATTTTTTGCAACACCGGGAACAAGTTCGCCCTTAGAATCTTCTGCAACTAAACCTTCAAAAAGATCGCGTTGGATGTGTGAAGAAGGAACGCCTTCGGCAATTTGTGGGTCAATGGAATGAGGTTCAGAACCGTTTCCTCGATTAAAAACCATT
>NZ_LWHB01000006.1 GCF_001889065.1 Suttonella ornithocola
TCAATTACAGGGATAAAACGAAACGAGCTATTTGTCATTCAGAAAAGCGAAATTCTTCGTTACTATCAGCTTAATGGTAAAAAATGGTTAAGTGTTTCGTATTTAAATGAACTTTTATTACATCATACGAAAATAGATTATGCTGATGTTGAGCTTTACCATCTTTATACGCAAGCATTGCAGCAGCCTGATACCTATCGTCTGCGCATGATAGAGTGGTATTTGATCAATGAATTGGCTCTTATTCCTGAAAGAAATCATACAGCATCTTTTTACCAGTTATTTCAAAAAAACGGTTGGTTGGTATTACAGCCAGCATTAAAAGGATTTACACACGAATTAATTGTTCAAATTGAAGCACGAACATTGCCCTTAGAACATCCGCAGTTGAAAAATTATTTACAGACAATTTTATCTTTTAATAGTAATGCAAAGCAAAAAACCAAAACAACCGCCTATGCGTTACTTCAGCTATTGCAACCAAAGTGAGTATAGATTAAATTTATGCGGAAAAAGAGGAGCCGCATCCACACGTAGTTTGTGCATTGGGATTGCGAATAACAAATTGAGCGCCTCGTATATCTTCTTTATAGTCTATTTCTGCTCCAGTAAGATAAGGGTAGCTAATGGGGTCAATTGCTAAAGTTACACCGTCAGTTGTGATAATGGCATCACCTTCTTGTAACTCTTCTGAAAAAGTAAAACCGTACTGAAACCCTGAACAACCGCCTCCAGTAATATATACTCTTAGTTTTAGTTCAGGATTTTCTTCTTCTGCAATTAAACTAGCAACTTTCTGCGCAGCAGCTTGCGTAAATACGACTTCGGCATCAAATAATTCTAATTCAGCCATAATTTCCTCGATCTTCTAAACTTAAATATGAATACTAATGTGCCTTATTGTACGTTAAATAAATAAAGCCCGTTTAAAAACGGGCTTTATAAAAGATTGCTAAATCAATAGAAAGTTGATTAGTTTGCTTCAACAATGCGAACAATAACTTGTGCATGAATATCGCCGTAGAGTTTTAAATCAATTGGGTATTCACCAAGTTCACGAATGGTTCCATGTGGCATAAGGATTTCGTTGCGCGCCAAGGTTAAACCTTGTTGCTCAGCGGCAGAGGCAATTTGCTGTGTGCCAACAGAGCCAAAAAGTTTTCCTTCATCACCACATTTAGCAAAAATGGTTAAAACTTTTTCATTAAGTTGTTCTGCACGGCGCTCTGTTTCTGCTAAGCGTTCTGCTTGTTGTTTTTCTAAATCTGCGCGACGAGCTTCGAATTCAGCGATTTTGGTTTTGGTCGCTTCAGTTGCTTTTCCTTGTGGGATGAGGAAGTTACGAGCATAGCCAGATTTTACACTAACTTTATCGCCCAAATCGCCCAAACCAGCGACACGATCTAATAAAATAATATCCATAATACGTGCTCCTTAGTGTTGATCAGTATATGGCATTAAAGCTAGGAAGCGAGCACGCTTAATAGCCGTAGCTAATTGACGTTGATAGTAAGCATTTGTGCCTGTAATACGAGCAGGAACAATTTTGCCAACTTCGGTAACGTAACCTTTTAAGGTTTCTAAATCTTTGTAATCAATTTCGTTTACACCTTCTTGGGTAAAACGACAAATTCTTTTGCGACGAGCCATGGTGTCTCCTTATTTTTTAGCGTCTTGCATCATTGGTGAAGCTTCTGTGATTGCTTCATCACGACGAATGGTAAGATGACGCAGAATAGCATCATTAAAGCGGAAGTTGCTTTCTAGTTCACGTAAAGTATCGTCGTTACATTCGATATTTATTAATACGTAATGTGCTTTGACTAATTTGTTAATTGGATAAGCCAATACACGACGTCCCCAATCTTCAAAGCGATGAACTTTTCCGCCACCTGCTTCGATTTGTGAACGATAGCGCTCTACCATAGCATTGACTTGCTCGCTTTGGTCTGGGTGGACCAAAAATACGATTTCATAATGTCTCATAAAGATTCCTTATGGATGATAAACAGCTGTGATTAGACAGCAAGGAAATGTCAAAGTAATATTTGACAAGGACACGCATTTTATGCGTTTTTTCTAATAAATTCAAGTAGTATTCACCATTGGGTCTTTTCATGTTATTTTGATGATTTAATTATTATTTGCTTTCATGAATTATACGTCTTGGGAAGATGCGCCTGCATGGACTTTTCAGCCGAATACAATCATTTGTTATGACAGTGAGTTTGTACGAGAACATAGTTATTATCCTAAGCTCGCTTTAGTACAAATTCATCAGCCGCACTGGCGTGCCGCTGCACTTTTTGATCCATTAGCACATTCATTAAAATATTTATGGAAAAAACTTCAGCAGCATCAAGCCCCAATTGTTTTGCATGCGGGACGACAGGATTTAGAGTTGTTACGTGCCGAAAGTGGGCAATTACCGACACAGATTCGAGATACGCAACTCGGCTTCGCACTTTGTTACCCTAAAAAGATGATTAGTTATGCTGATTTAGTTGAATATTATTTGGGGATAAAATTAGATAAAAGTGAAACGCGGAGTAATTGGTTGGCTCGTCCACTATCTGATGCGCAATGCGGATACGCAGCAGATGACGTAGGGTTATTAAGTCAAGTTTATCCTTATTTGGTTGAGGAGCTTGCAAGGTTAAATCGATTAGAATGGTGGCAAGAAGAATGCAGCAGAATGTTAGAAGTAGCGGGGCGGCAACTGCCACAATCTTTACCTTGGTATAAGTTAAAAGGCGCGCCACAAAAGTTAAGACAACCACATCTATTTTCGGCTCAGGCATTGATTGCTATTCGAGAATATTATGCTGCTCAATATGACTTGCCTCGGCGTAATGTTCTCAGTGATGAAAAACTTGTTCAAATTGCTATTCGGCAACCAACAGATAGTGTGACTTTGGCAGAATATCTGCCGCATGATCATCTGATGCTAAGTAATATTGAACAAGTAGAAACTGTATTTGAAAAGATACGTAAAGAAATCATTCCTAGCCGACCTAGAGCTGTTCGATTGACAGGCGTGCAGAAGAAATATCAGGAAAAGTTAGAACGCTATATTCAAAAGATAGCAATAGATTTAAATATAGCGCCAGAAATACTGGCGCCACCTAAGCAAGTGCAACGGTTTATTGTTCACCCTGAAAACAGTTTATTGCTTAAAGGATGGCGAAAAATCTTTTTTAAAGATAGAGTTTAACGAGATTTTAGAAAAAGACGAGAGATCCAGTAATCCAAACTAAAATAGCGCCCCGCACCGTAAATGAGTAAAACGGTTAGCATAATGAGGTAGGTTGTCGCAAATTCTATGCCGTTATTGAGTATGACATACGAACCCGTTTCGGTCAGCCAATCATAATGTCCGTAGGTTTGTAATAAATTTTTAGCCATTTGTAATCGCTCACCAACGGCAACGCTATTTTCAAGGCTCTCTGCTGCACCAGGAATATTTAGCCATGCAAAAAATTGCGCGGTGCTGGTGCTGGGATTGCTGGGAGCAATAGCGAACCAGCCGTGTTGCCAATGGACGGTAAGTGCCGCAACAATCATCGTAATAATGAGGGGGATGCTAGTGAGTCGAGTAAATAAACCTAATAGTAATAATATTCCGCCTAAAAATTCTGCAGCGATGGTTAGCCATAGTAATAGTTCAGGAAAAGGTAATCCTAATCCCCAATCTACATTGCCAAACCATTGAGCGGTACTTTCGAAGTTTTGCCATTTTTGCCAACCTGCCACAATAAAAATCGGCGCGAGATAAAAGCGAATAGCGAGTAAGGGGATAAAATTAAAAAGTTCTAGTTTTTTATCGACTTTCGTCATTGTTTTGTTCCTTTAAGTAAAGCGCTTCTTGGTAAATTAGGTCTGTTAATAGCGGGACCAAAAAGTGGTATAACTGTTCGGGTAATTCAAATCCTAATTTGATTGCCAATGATTCTAGGAGAGAATGATTTTTTATTGTTTCAATTGTGGTTAGGCATGAAATCAGTTGAGCAGTTGCTGAGTTGATTTCAATAAAATTGCTTTGATGCGCATGATTACGATAAACCAGTAAATAGGTTTCTATCGGCGCTTCTGGTTGAAAATCTTGACTAATTTGGTGAACTGGCCATTCATAACGCAAATTTTGTAAAGTAGGGTTGGGGAGAAGTTGTAGAGAAGTCGCGGGAGTCAGTAAGGTTTCGTTTAG
Organism: Suttonella ornithocola; assembly: GCF_001889065.1. Taxonomy (GTDB): domain Bacteria; phylum Pseudomonadota; class Gammaproteobacteria; order Cardiobacteriales; family Cardiobacteriaceae; genus Suttonella_A; species Suttonella_A ornithocola. The sequence goes on from NZ_LWHB01000006.1 coordinate 4,205, forward strand.
TCGCTCAACAGAAATGGTCTGTGGGATGCTATCCACTTGAATATCAATTGCCAGCTCTATCCATTCATAGTGTGCTAAGGATTGATACCAAGGCGGTAAATGCTCTGCGGTTGCTAAAGTGGCTAAAAACTGCGCGGGAATGCTGTTAAACATGGGATTAGTGCTTTTATTCTCACGCAAACAGAGCCGAATCAATGATAGCCATTGTTGCTCTTCGGTTAAGCGACGGCAAATTGGAAAGCAGCTATCAATAAAACCACGATAATTATCAAAAACTAATTGTTGATAAATCGTTGCTGGCTTTTCAGGAATTCCGGTAGGTAAGGGAGCCGCTACTGGATCACGCAAATATTGTCCAAACTGTTGTTGAAACGTGGCTAAGTTTTTTGGCGGCTGGGAAGTCATTAGCAGTAGCCCTTTTGAATGCGTTTAATATGGCTGACTTCATCAATTAACACTTGTGCATCAGGGAAATTAAAATCTCTTTCTAAACAAATTGGGACATTTTTCGCTAAATCAGGAGCTAGTTGATAAACATATTCTAGTAATGCCCATACATCCTCAATTACCGCTTTTCCGTGTGTATCAATGATAAACCCATCTTCAGCGACGTAATGTCCGGCAATATGCATATAGCCCGTCTTCTCTAAAGGTAGTTGTTTAAGATGTGCATAAGGATCATAGCCAAAATTTTGACTATTAACATAAACGTTATTAACGTCTAGATGTAGATAGCAGCCACTTTCAGCAATTACGGCTTGAATAAACTCGGCTTCGGTCATTGTAGAATTCGGTGGTGTGAAATAGACAGAAGCATTTTCTAAACCGATTTGTCGTTCTAAAATGTCTTGAGTTTGTCGTACTCGTCCTGCAATCCAATGAACGGCTTCTTCATTTAACGGAATGGGCAATAAATCATAGAGTTGACCATCATCTGAGCACCAAGATAAGTGCTCTGTAAAACGCTCAATTTTATAATCAGCTAAAAATTTTTTGATGCGTTTTAAATGTTCAATATTTAATGGTGCGACGCTTCCAATAGACAGCGATAAACCATGCGCTGCTAGTGGTTTTAATTCAGCAAATTCTGATAATAAAGCTTGATAACGTCCTCCCATTTCTATCCAGTTTTCTGGAGAAACTTCAAAAAAGTCAATAGTTAAAAAGTTTTTTGGTTGTTTAAGTGCTTCGCGTAAAGAAGGAATTAAATCTCGTCTTAAACCTAATCCAGCGTGACCAATATTTGAAAGCGATGATGGTATGGTTGGCATTATGTACCACCTTAAGTTGAATACTAAATATTTATAAATATAGAATTGTTTAGATGCTTTTCTTTCATACTTAGATAGAAAATAATAATGAAATTATCTAAGTGATAGATAGGCAAGATTTTAGAAATAAAAAAGACGCAAGCGTTTAAGTCGTTTGCGTCTTTTAGTGAGAAGTTAACTATTAACCGCCACACTTTCCTTCGCCACATTTGGCTTCGGTTGATTTAGTTTGGCAGTCAGCGTTAGTGTCAGTGCAATCAGCTTGGCTTTCACCACCACATTTTCCTTCACCACATTTGGCTTCGCTTGGCTTTGTCGTACCGCCACATTTAGCTTCGCTACTTTTGCCACCGCAGGCGCCTTCATTCGTTTTAGTTTCATAACCGCCGTTGAGTTTAGTAGCGCTAAATGGATTAACATCTGCTTGGGCAACGGAGGTTGCTAACGCTAAAGTTGAACCAAGTGCGATAGAGCTAAAAGTTTTTTTCATGTAAATCATCTCTCTGTGAGGGAAATAAAAATCTTAATCATCCTGATATTGGTTAGGATGCGAACGCATTTTTGCATAAGTTAAAAAAAGTTTCATTGCGAAACGGTAAAAATATATAGATACTCGTATCTCACAGTCATACAGAGAGATATTTATCTTCAAACCTTTATATGAAAGATGATAATAATTTATTGCCATAGCAAATACTAAAGTGGATAATACCAATTTCCCTTGCTTTTCTTTTTTGTAGAAATTTATTTAGCTATAGACAAATTGTAAAGATTATTTTTTGTTTTCTTCTAAAATAGAAAGGTATTATTGGGCTGTTATTTTGTATCCCTTTTGAGTTTTATTTTTATATAAATCAATGGCGTTTTCTTAAATAAGATTATTTTCCAAATGGACATATCAATGAAAAAATACTGGATATTATTTTTTAGCGCTATGCTAGCGTTTAATACTAATGCAATCGCACAAACACAAGATAAAACCTATGTGGTAGGAACTGTTAGCTCTGCCCCACCTTTTATGATTACTGGCGATAACCGACAAGCAGATGGTTTTAGCACGGATATTTTAAAAGCAATTGCGGAAAAAGAGCACTTAAAACTCTCTTTTGTGATTACAAAATGGGAAGGGCGATTAGAGAAATTAGATAATGGCGAACACGATATTCTTTCAACGGTTATTGTTACGCCAGACAGAAAAGCTAAATATGATTTAACCATTCCTTATGCAGATTCTCGTTTTATGGGGTTACTTAAAGAAAATCCTCAGAATACACCTTCTCGTTATAGTAATTTTGCAGAGGCGGTTGATAGAAGTCAAACATTTATAACAGAGGCGGGCGCTGCAACCGAACCTCTATTAAAAAACATTGTAGAGAAAAAAGGAAGCGGAGAAGCTATGCTGACAGGTAGTACTTTTCTTACAGTAAAAGCAGTTGCTACTGGCCAAGCAGACATGGGGTATAGTGTTGGAAAAGCTTATCAGTATTATATTAATATTCATCCAGTAGGTAAGGAACAACATCTTTATGGCGTTACTGATCCTGATTCTCCAACGATTGAGTTTACTTTTGGGCTTAAAAAAGGTCGTAATGATAACTTGTTAAATACGCTTAATAAAGGAATTCAAGAAATTAAAGCAGACGGCACCTATGATGCCATTTATAAAAAGTGGTTTGGTGAAGGTTAATTTAATTATATAAATATTTGTTGTGAAAGATAAATTATTTTATTTTTGATGCTGAGTTTTATCTTCTGTGTTTTTTATAAGATAGTTTATAGAATGTATAAATAATGATTAGCTTTAAAGCATTATTCTTTTTATATTCTTGCTCGTTATAATGATCCCTTATCGTATTAAGGGATCTATTTTATTATGAGCGATTATGATGCGGTTAGCCGTGTTAAAGAACCCCCTAAATCTTCTGAAGCAGAACAGGCCGTCATAGGCGCATTGTTGCTAGATAATGAGGCGTGGAACCATGTTTCTGAGCTAGTATCGGCAGAAGATTTTTTCTATCAAAATAATCGAATTATTTTTCAAACCCTTGCTGAGCAAGCAGAGCTTGGTGAACCTTTTGATATTTTGACGATTACCAACCGTCTGCGCGAGAAAAATCAGCTAGATAAAATTGGCGATCCGAATTATTTACGCGCTTTAGCAATGGAAACGCCAACGGTAACCAATGCGATTGCTTATGCGCGGATTATTCGTGAGCAAAGTATCAAACGGCGCTTAATTAGTGCGGCAGGAGATATTGCCAACAGTGCTTATTTTCCCGAAGGACGAGATGCGCGAACGATATTAGATGATGCTGAGCGGAAGGTGTTCGCGATTGCAGAAACGTATCAGAATAATACGCGTGAAGGCTTAATTCCGGTTCAAAATGTAGCAGCGGAAACGTTGCAATATATTCGTGAATTATCTGAACGAGATAGTGATATAACAGGTATTTCAACGGGTTTAAAAGATTTAGACAAAATGACCGCTGGCTTGCAGCGCGGAGATTTGATTATTGTCGCTGGTCGTCCTTCTATGGGAAAAACAGCTTTCTCTCTTAATTTAGCGCAAAATGTGGCGTTAGGGACAAAGCTACCTGTTGCGATTTTTTCTTTGGAAATGCCTGCACGTTCGTTGGTGATGCGGATGATTTCTTCTTTGGGGCAAGTGCATCAAGAAAAGTTACGGCGGGGGCAATTAGATGCCTCTGAAGTGCCGAATATGAATTTAGCGGTTACTCAGCTTAAAACTGCGCCAATTTTTATTGATGATACGTCAACGCTATCGGTCACAGATTTACGAGCGCGAGTTCGTCGTTTAAAAAGGGAACGTGGCGATTTGGGCTTGGTATTGATTGATTATTTGCAATTGATGCAAATGCCTGAAGGGGATAATCGCGCGACGCAGATTGGGGATTTATCGCGTGCCTTGAAATTATTAGCTAAAGAGGTTAACACGCCAGTGATTGCGCTTTCTCAGCTTAATCGGGGCTTAGAAAACCGAACGGATAAGCGTCCTATTATGTCAGATATTCGGGAATCGGGCGCTATCGAACAAGATGCGGATATTATTATGTTTGTGTATCGCGATGAGGTTTATAACAAGGAAAGTCCCGATAGAGGAAAAGCGGAAATTATTATTGGCAAGCAAAGGAATGGTCCAATTGGCACCGTTTATTTAGCATTCCGTGGAGAATATACGCTATTTGATAATCTAGCTTATGGCGAACCACCAGAGGATTATTAGGTATGCGTCCGTTAAAAAAGGTGATTAATCTCGCAGCGCTTAAACACAATTGGTCAAGTTTGGCAGCAGCAAGTGGAACGGCGGAAATGGTAGCTGTGGTAAAAGCCAATGCTTATGGTCATGATGTTAAGACGGTTGCAACAGCATTAATGCCAAAAATGTATGCAGTTGCAAGCATTGAAGAGGCTTTGGCATTACGAGAATTGGGGGTAAAAACGCCCGTTATGTTGTTAGAAGGAGTGTTTACGGCGGACGAGCTTTCTGTATGTGCGGCTCAAGGTTTTCAACCAGTGATTCATAATGCAGAGCAACTCTCTTGGCTAAAAACTTTGATAATGCCTTTAAAGGCGTGGGTGAAAATTGATAGTGGGATGCATCGGTTGGGTTTTCCTGCTGAGCAATCTTCAATTTCCCAAACAAGCGCATTACCGCATATTGAGTGGCAAGGGATTGTGAGCCATTTTGCTTGTGCGGATGAACCTGATTTAACGTATGCTCAGCAGCAATTAGCAGCATTAAATGCGCTTTCTTTACCTCCTCATTGGCAGCGTTCGTTTGCTAATTCAGCAGCCATTTTTAGTCTGCCGGATGCGCGAGCAGAATGGACGCGTCCGGGAGTTTTACTGTATGGTTTGTCGCCTTTTCCTAATCAAACGGCAGCAGATTTAGGTTTACAAGCGGTAATGACGTTAGAAACGCAAATTTTAGCGATTCGTTATATCAAACGAGGGGAAAATGCGGGATATGGACAAGGGTTTCAAGCGAAAGAAGATGGCTATCTTGCCACGATTGCCTTGGGCTATGGTGACGGCTTTAATCGTAGTATTGAAAGCGGAAAGGTTCATGTTCGAATTGGCGAAAATGTTTATCCATTGGTGGGACGGATTGCAATGGATATGAGTTTGGTTTGGTTAGGAAAGCATGTTTTTTCTGTAGGAGAGCGCGTCGTTATTTTTGGAGAGGAGTATCCCGCTGAAAAGCTTGCTCAGCAAGCCAATACGATTCCTTATACGTTGACGACGATGTTGACGCCGCGCGTTCGATTAGAGGTCATCAATGGCTAAAGCAAAAACGCAATTTGTTTGTCAGAGTTGTGGGGCTACTTATCCAAAATGGCAGGGAAAATGTAATGACTGTGGAGAGTGGAATACGCTAGAAGAGGAACTGCTTGTCACTGAAAAACCGCGTGGGTTAACAGGTGGTGCGCGTAGTGGATATGCCGGTGTTGCGGCTGGACAGGTGCAAACGCTTGACCAAGTCGAGCTGTTTCAAGATACGGTTATTCCCAGTGGGATTAGTGAATTTGATCGTGTTTTGGGTGGAGGCTTAGTTCGTGGCAGTGTGGTGTTAATTGGGGGCGATCCCGGTATTGGTAAATCCACATTGTTATTGCAAACGGTGCATCATTTGGCACATTCGGTTGCGTGCTTATATGTTAGCGGCGAAGAATCGCCACGCCAAATTGGCTTGCGTGCAGAGCGCTTGGGGCTAGTGCGCGAAAAAATCCGGCTGTATAGCGAGACGCAAATTGAAAAAATTCTTGCAACCGCAGAGGCGGAAGCGCCACAGGTATTGGTAGTTGACTCTATTCAAACCTTGTATTCGGATGCGCTATCTGCTGCACCTGGTGCCGTGAGTCAATTAAGAGAAACCGCTGCGCAGTTAGTACGATTTGCAAAAACAACGGGCACCACCGTTTTTCTGATTGGGCATGTGACAAAAGAAGGCGCGATTGCAGGTCCACGTGTCTTAGAACATATGGTGGATACGGTTCTGTATTTTGAAAGCGAAGCCGGTAGTCGTTATCGGATGTTACGCGCCGTTAAAAACCGCTTTGGACCTGTCAATGAATTGGGAATGTTTGCCATGCTAGAGGTGGGGCTTAAACCTGTGAGTAATCCCAGTGCAATCTTTTTATCTCGCCCAGATGGCAATCAACCCGGTAGTGCGGTTTTTCCCGTTTGGGAGGGCAGCCGTGCTTTATTGGTAGAGGTTCAGGCATTAGCGGACGGCAATGGCGGAGGCAGCTATGCACGGCGCGTAACGCAAGGTTTCGATAGCGGACGATTAGCAATGTTATTAGCGGTTTTACATCGGCATGGCGGGATTTCCATGCATGATATGGATGTTTATGTCAATGTTGTTGGCGGCTTAAAAATTAGCGAAACCGCTTCGGACTTAGCGGTGCTTGCAGCGGCGGTTAGTAGTTTGCGTGGTGTTGCTATTCCTCCCGATACTGTTATTATTGGTGAAATAGGGCTAGCAGGTGAACTGCGTCCTGTTGCAAATGGTGAGGCAAGAATTAAAGCGGCAGAGCAGCATGGCTTTAAGCGAATCATTTTGCCTCAAGCAAACGCGCCAAGAAAGAAAGCTGGTAAATTAACCATTTATTCGGCCAATACACTTTCTGAAGCACTTGAACAACTTAAAGAAATGGAATAATAACGATGACAGAAAAAGTAAATCTTGCGGTCTTTCCGGTCGCTGGCTTTGGGACACGTTTTCTTCCTGCAACCAAATCCACACCAAAAGAGATGTTACCTATTGTGGATAAACCGCTGATTCAATATGCGGTTGAAGAAGCTTATGACGCAGGCATCCGGAATATGGTTTTTGTGACCGGACGAAATAAATGGTCAATTACTGAGCATTATGATATTGCTTATGAGCTAGAAAACGAACTCAATTTACGCGGTAAAAAAGAATTTATTGAAGTGGTCAGCCGTATTAAGCCTAAAGATATGAGCGTCATGTTTATTCGCCAAGAAATGGCAATGGGTTTAGGACATGCGGTTCTTTGTGCAGAACCTATTGTTCGTGATCATCCTTGTGCCATTTTATTGGCAGATGACTTGATTACCAATCCTAACGGCGCACCAGTCATGAAGCAAATGGTGGATTTGTTTGAAAAGCATCAGCAAGGAATTATCGGTGTTCAAGCTGTCCCACATGAACATACGCACCGCTACGGCATTATTACCGAAGGCGCAAAACTCGATGAGCGCACTAGCACCATTGAAGGCATTGTGGAAAAACCCAAAGCAGAAGAAGCACCTTCAAATTTAGCAGCCATTGGGCGCTATATCTTGCCAGGACAAATTATGTCTATCCTAAAAAATACCACACTGGGCGCGGGGGGCGAAATACAGCTCACCGATGCTATTCAGAAACTGATAAAAGAAAAAGTATTACTCGCGTATCGCTTTGAAGGGAAGCGCTATGATTGTGGCGATAAACTTGGCTATTTAGAAGCGAATGTTGAAATGGGCTTGCTGCATCCACAATTAGGTGAAGCCTTTAGAGATTACCTTCAAAATTTAGAATTATAAAGATAAGAAAAGCGCTCTAAAGAGCGCTTTTTTCATTGTAGTAATGATGGTCTTACAGCGCCATTGCCGCAATCCAGCCGGTAATAATTAATGGAATATTGTAATGTAAGAAAGTAGGGATAACACTATCGCGAATATGATCGTGTTGTCCGTCGGCATTTAAGCCCATCGTTGGTCCTAAAGTTGAGTCCGAAGCAGGCGAACCAGCATCGCCAAGCGCACCCGCCGTTCCAATAATGGCAACTGTTGCTAGCGGAGAAAAACCAAGTTGTTGGCAAAGCGGTACATAAATCACAATAATAATCGGAAGGGTAGAAAAAGAACTACCGATTCCCATGGTAATCAAAAGCCCGACGCATAGCATCGTTAATGCGGCTAGTCCTTTGCTGTTTCCAAATGCCAAAGCGCTATGATTGACCAAGGTTTCAATACCACCAGTCATTTTCATCACTTCTGCAAAGCCATTAGCCGCAATCATGATAAAGCCAATCATACTCATCATACGGATGCCGTCATTAAAAATCGCATCTGCTTTGCTCCAATGAATCACGCGCGTTGCCATAAATAAAGTAAAACCAATCAATGCCGCCAACATTAAAGAGTCTGTATAAATTTGGACTAAAAATGCAATAACTACAGTGGCGGTGGCAATCCACCTATCGCGCTTTTTGGTCTGAGCTTGCTCTGGCATACCACCTTCAATTGGGCGGTCTTCATAATGGCGCGGTTTGCGATAGCTGATAAAAATAGCAATACATAAACCAATAAACATTCCTAGCGCCGGAATGCCCATCGCCTGATAAATACTAAGATTATGCGTTTCTAAGCCTGCTTCCTGAATATTGGTGAGCAAAATATCGTTCAAATAAATTGCACCAAAGCCATAAGGCAAAAACATATAGGTACAAACCAAACCAAAAGTCAGTACACAGGCAATCATTCGTCTGTCTATTTCAAGGCGATTCATCATCATGAGTAAAGGCGGAACAATTAACGGAATGAAAGCAATATGAATAGGAATCAGATTTTGGCTCATCATGCTCATTGCCAAAAGAATGAGCAAAATACTCCATTTAATACGAATACCTGCTTGCCCTGGACCCTCTTTAACACTTCCTGCTAAAAAGCGACACAAGGCTTGCGCCAAGCCAGAATAAGAAATTGCGACCGCAAATGCGCCTAAAACCGCGTAAGAAAGCGCCACCTTAGCGCCTTTACCGATACCTGACTCAAAAGTATTAGAAACATATTGTAGCTTCATGGCTAAAGTAGGGGTGGTGGCATCGCTATGGGCGAAATCTAGCAACGTTTGCGCGGGGATATCGGCAAGCAGACCGCCTACCATCGCGCTAATAATCAAGCTCAATACCACATGAACGCGCATAAAAGAAAGTGCCAACATGAGTACGACTGCAATTAATACGGGGTTAGATAAGAGATCATTCATAAATACTAATGAGGAAATAGAGAATGAGAAAGATGAAAGATTGTACATATTTTAAAGTAAAAAGTAGTGGTTTGAAAAGTATGCTGGACGATGACCCAATAATTTCAACAATAATAAAATATGTAAATTTCAATATATTGAGTTAATATTTTTTTACAGAAATTATAGTAATTTAAAATAGAAACAAGACTAAAAATAGCGGAAACTAACAAAATGGCATATACAATTGAAATCCGACAAAAAGCAATGGCGTACTGGGACAAATGCAAAGACATTGACCAAGTAATACAAGCCTATGGCATATCACGCTCAGCACTATACAGCTGGAAAAAACTCCAAAGAGATACAGGTGAACTTAGCGCCCAATCTCAAGGCACAAAACCAAGAAAAATAGACCGTGAACAACTTAAAACCTATGTAGAACAACACAATGATGCCTATTTATTTGAAATAGCAGAACACTTTGCCTGTACACCACAAGGCATATTTTATGCACTAAAATCAATCGGTATGACACTTAAAAAAAGACCACGACCTACAAAGAACAAGACCCAATCAAAGTAGAAAACGATCTAACCAAGCTTGCAACCTTCAATGACCATCAAAGGGTTTATATTGATGAAACGGGTATAGATACCTACTTACATCGACCCTTTGCAAGGTCATCCAAAGAGAAAACTGTTAAAAGCACCATTAGTGGCAAAAAATATAAACGGATATCCGTTGTTGCAGGTCAAATTGGCAATAAACTCATTGCCCCAATGACTTACGAAAATAC
>NZ_LWHB01000060.1 GCF_001889065.1 Suttonella ornithocola
ATCAATCTTTGAGGGCTTACGCTCAGTAAAGCCTTTAGGATGGGGATTTTTAATCCAGCTATAGACGGTGAATTTGCTGATTTTGTAGCGCTTTGCAACAGCGCGCCAAGTTTCTCCATTAGCAATATCGTTAAGAATTTTCTGTCGGAATTGGCTGCAGTAGGTCATAGGATATGCTCAGTTTGTTTTTGATAATTCTACTATAAGTCGTTCTTTATATCTGCTTTGGATAGATTGGATTATAAGTGATTTTACTATATTATTCCTGATATTACCCCCATTGTTGGTTTTACAGATGATTTAGGTGTTCTCGCTGCTGCTATTGCTACCGTTGCTTTTTATATAGACGATGACGTTAAGCAAAAAGCCAAAGCGAAAATGCATCAATGGTTCGGATAATTCATCAAATCTGTCCTGATAGAGCGACTAGATAGCCGCTCTATCAGAAAGAATTTTACTTATATAAAGCTATTCATCAGCATCAAATTCTCAAGATTACCTTCAGCGAGTTTATCTTTTCCTTTTTGATAATCTTGATAGCGATAACCTGCTTGCACTTGAATTTCCCATCCTGTTAGACTCAAGTTATCTTTTGGTTTTCCAACCAATGTTAAAATCAGCGCACCATCTCTAATTAATTTAATCCGATAAAGGTTTAAAGCCGCTTCCCGTCCAAACAGCAATTCTATTCCATATTCAAGCAAATGTTTTTCCGCATGATAAGTCGGTGCCGGTGAAAAGCCTTTAAAACGCACTTTTTCACTTTCGCTTAACCCACTTTCTTCGTTTAAAATTTTTAGATCATCTTGACCTTTTTCCACAATAAACCGCGTATTGATATGTGAATTAGGATGTGCGATATAGCCCATTTTTTGATGTTCTAAAATGGCAAAAACTCCTTCCGCCTGATTTTTAGGCTTTGCTGCCGTTAAAATATGTCGACCATCTCCAAACTCTTCATTGATAAATTGATTAAGTGTTGAGCCTGAAAGTACTTTCCAATTTTCAGGCGTTTTAAGCATTGCTATCGTCATAAAATTCCCGGATTTCCGTTGGTTTCAGTCCACTGATTGACAATTTGACAGAAAATTTTTGCAGTTAACTCTGTATCATATTTTGCACCATGCGCTCTTTCGCTGTCATACTCTAGACCAGCTTGTCTTACAATACGTGCCAATACAGTTTGTCCATACGCAAGCGCACCTAAAGAAACGGTATCCAATGCTGAAAAAGGATGAAATGGATTGCGTTGATAGTTCGTGCGCTCAGCTAAAGCATTGATAAATCCTAAATCAAATTGCGCATTATGCCCAACTAAAATACTGCGCGTACATTCCTGTTGTTTTTGATATTCACGAATAGCCCCAAACAATCGTTCAGCCACTCGAGCTTCATCTAGTGCAGGACGCAAAGGATGAAAAGGATCAATGCCTGTAATTTTCAAAGATTCTGGGTCAATATTACTGCCTTCAAAGGGTTTAACGTGATAATGCAAAGTATCCACTAAGTCTAATTTTCCCTCTGCATTGTAATTCACAAATACCGCTGCAACTTCTAATAAAGCATCTTTCTCACGATCAAAACCACCTGTTTCAACGTCAACAACAACCGGTAAAAATCCTCTAAAGCGTTGGCTAATTTTCATAATTCTCCATTATTTGAGCTGTTGCCATGCGCCTTTCGTGTAGGCAATCATGGATGATAAAGTAAGCAATGCAGCAATAATAAGCAATACCTGACCAATGTGCCAAATTGGTAAACCAATAAATGGTTTACGATAAATCAAAAAGCCTAAAGCTAGCATTTGTGTCGTTGTTTTCCATTTACCAACTTTCGCTACCGCAACAATATCGCGTTGACCAATAGAAGACATCCATTCTCGTAAGGCAGATATCCAAACTTCTCGACCAATAATAATCAGTGTGCAAACCATTAACCAACTTTCTGGATAATGTTGAAGCACGATAATTAATACCGCGCATACCATCAATTTATCTGCAACGGGATCTAAAAATGCGCCAAATGCACTAACCTCACCTAATTTTCGAGCAAGGTAGCCATCAAAATAATCCGTAATACAAGCAAGCGCATAGGCAATTAACGCTAGCCATTGTCCCCAACTTTCAGGGTGAATATAGTAAAAGAAAACAAATAACGGGATAAGCGCAATGCGCAGAAGGGTAAGCTTCATAGCTGGTTGCGAGATCATGAGATTATCCTTTTTCGTGGAGGGTGGCATAAATTTCTTTTGCCAGTTTAGCACTAATTCCGGGTACGCGGGCGAGGTCTTCAGCAGCAGCTTGCTCAATTCCTTGAATCCCCCCAAAATGGCGAATCAATGCTTGTCGACGTTTAGCGCCTACACCAGCAATATTCTCTAAAACAGATTTTTTTGCTTTTTTATCGCGACCACTTCGATGACCGGTAATTGCAAAGCGATGCGCTTCATCGCGAATTTGTACAATTAATTGCATGGCTTGGCTATCAGGCGGTAAATAACGCGCTATTTTCTCATTCGGAAACCAAAATTGCTCTAGCCCAGCTTTACGTCCCTGCCCTTTCGCAACGCCAATCAGCTGAACTCCTTGAATATTGAGCTCTTCAAACACTTCTATTGCTTGCCGCAATTGCCCACGCCCACCATCAACAAAAAAGATATCAGGTATCGTCCCTTCTCCAGTCCGCAATCGTTCAAAACGCCGTGTCAGCATTTGCCGCATGGCTGCATAATCATCTCCACCGGTTATACCATTGATTTTGTATCGGCGGTAATCCGATTTTAATGCACCACGACGATCAAAGACCACGCAAGAAGCAATGGTATATTCCCCCATCATGTGACTAATATCAGCACATTCTAATCGCTGAGGAACCGCATCTAAATGAAAAGCTTCTGCTAACGCTTGGAAACGCCTCTCCATTGTTAACTTGCCCGATAATCGTAAGCTTAAGCTCATTTTGGCATTTTCAATAGCCATTTCTAGCCAATACCGCCTATCTTCCTTGGGTTGCGTGGTTAACGTTACTTTCCTACCAGCTCTTTCAGTTAGATATTCTGCAAGGCTTTCTGTATTTTCAATAGAGTGGCTTAAAATAAGTTGTGGCGGCGGACGACGTTCGTGATAAAATTGACCGATAAATGCTTCTAAAATCTCGCTGTCATCGTGCTTTTCCGGCAATTTAGGGTAATAGGCTTGCGAAGTAATATTATGCCCGTCTCGATAAAATAGGACTTGCACACAAGCTTCGCCATAATCACTTGCAATGGCTAAGACATCTGCATCCGCATCTCCAGCAATCATGTGCTGACGCTCTGTTACCTTTCGTAGCTGAATGAGCTGGTCTCGCAATATCGCAGCTTGTTCATAATGCTGTTTTTCGCTCGCTGCTTGCATTTTTGCGGTTAATTCATCCGTTAATTCTTCACTTCTGCCATTTAAAAATGCGCGCGTCGCAGCAACCGTTTCCGCATACGCTTCTTGAGTAATATTCCCCACACACGGCGCATAACAACGCTGAATTTGATACTGTAAACATGGACGGCTACGATTAGCGAAATAGCTATCCTCACATTGCCGCACTCTAAACACTTTTTGAAGTAAATCTAAAGAATATCTAGCCGCATGAACATTAGGATATGGGCCAAAATATTCTCCCTTTTTTCGCGTACCTCGATGAAAAGACAAACGCGGAAACTCATGCGCAGATAAATGAATATAGGGATAACTTTTATCATCACGCAACAAAATATTAAATTTGGGGCGATGCGTTTTAATCAGATTATTTTCTAAAATCAACGCTTCTGTTTCACTAGCAGTCGCTGTTGTATCAATATCAATGACTGCTTGCATTAACGCTTGCGTTTTAGGGGATAAACCTGTTTTGCGAAAATAGCTGGATAAACGTTTCCGTAAATTTTTCGCTTTCCCCACATAAATGACTTTTCCGTCAGCATCTCTCATCTGATAGACGCCTGGACGCGTAGTCACATGGCTTAAAAAAACTTTTGGGTCAAATCGACGAACAGAATCGCTCATTTTTCTACGCGTAACAGAGCATCTACTCGAATTCTATCTTCTTCTGTATCTACGCCTGCTGGCGGCACTTCTGTTGCTTTAGCAACAATAATGCGTCTCCCATGTTCTAAAAATCGCAACTGCTCTAGTTTTTCTGTTTGTTCTAAAGGGGTTGCTGATAGCTGTGGGTAATCTCGCAAAGCTTTTGCCCGATAAGCATAAATACCGATATGGCGTTGATAAGGAAAAGCGGATTTTATCTCTTGTGCATCTCTTGGATAAGGCAATAAACTTCGAGAAAAATACAATGCATATCCGTTTAAATCGCAAACCACTTTTACCATGTGCGGAGAACCAGGGTCTTCTTCTGGGATAAAAGGCGTACTTAACGTTGCTACCGAAGCATCTGGATGCGCAATAAGTGCATCAGCCACTTGTGTAATCAATTCTGCGGGTAGCAATGGTTCATCACCTTGTACATTAACCACAACAGTTTCATCTGACCATTCTTGCTTTTGCACAACTTCGCTTAAACGATGCGTTCCATTCTCATGGTCATGACGAGTTGGAATGCCTTGAATACCATACTGTCGTAAAACTTCAGCAATTCGCTCATCATCATAAGCGACCCATACTGCTAAACCTGATTGCATTGCCCGCTTTGCGGTTCTCACAATCATTGGTAGTCCCGCTAAATCGCAAAGCGGCTTACCCGGTAAACGAGTCGCATTGAATCTTGCGGGAATAACGACTACTGCGTTCATTTATCTTTTTGTTCCGTTAATAATAAAGGTTCTATGCTTTGTGCATCATCTGCTAATAACATAAATATTCCGTTATCAATCGGATAGCGGCGATTAGCCGCTTTATTTTCAAGCCATTTTTCATCAGTGCTCAAAGAAAGCGGCTGCCCATCAATTGGGCAGCGCAATAAAGAAATCATATCTTTATTCATTCGTTTCTTCTCCTGATGAAGCAGTATTCTCTGCTTGTTGCTCTGCTTCGGCTTTCTCCGCTTCTTCTGCAGCTATTTGCTTTTTCAAAGCACGTACTTTCCGCGACAATGTTTTTAACAACACATCAAAAGCTTCTTCAAACTGTTTGATTCCCTCAACTTCTAGTTGATCGGTAATCTTACCAACATCCACACCTGCATCTTCTACTCGACGGATTAAAGCAGGTGCTTCATCTAATCGGCGCATCAACGTTGGTGCAGGTTGTCCATGGTCTTTGAATGCGGCATAAGTCGCTGGTGGTATCGTATTAACCGTATCAGTGCCAATTAAATGGTCAACATAACGCACATCAGAATAAGCCGGATTTTTAGTTCCTGTACTTGCCCATAACAGACGCTGTACTTTTGCGCCCTTACGCTGCAATTCCAACCAATCATCATGTGTAATACGCTCTAAATAATACGCGTACGCCAACTGGGCATTAGCAATGGCTGCTCGACCGCGTAAATCTGCATAATCATCTGATAAAGCCGCATCTATCGCACTATCCACACGACTCACAAAGAAGCTAGCAACCGAACGGACGAAATCAATAGACTGCCCCGCTTCTACACGTTGTTTAAGCCCATCAATATAAGCCTCTAATACCTGTTGATAACGTTCTACAGAGAAAAGTAAGGTTACATTCACATGAATGCCTTCAGCAACCAAAGCGGTAATAGCTTTTAATCCTTCTTTTGTTCCGGGAACTTTAATCATGACGTTATCACGAGCGACTTTTGCAAATAAAGCTTTTGCCTCTGCAATTGTTTTATCTGCATTATGTGCAATATCCGGCGAAACCTCTAAAGATACCATACCATCAACGCCGCCTGTTTTTTCATAGACAGGTAACATTTGATCGCAAGCGGTTTGAATATCTTCAATTGCCAAAGCATAGAAAGCATCACGCACGCCGCCCGTATTATTCTCTAGCCAAGCTTTAAGGGCAGCATCATAGCTATCGCCTTCCTCAAAAGCTTTTTGGAAGATAGCAGGATTAGAAGTTACACCGCGTAAATCATCTTCCGCAATCATTCGCTCTAACTCACCGTCGGCTAACATTTTCCGAGAAACATTGTCATACCATGGACTTTGTCCAAATTCAGGCAGCCTTGCTAAAGGATTTTTAGTTGACTGGACGATATCTTTAGTCGTTTCCTCTTCATGTGATACCGCTGTATCTACAGATTTCTCTACAGATGACTGACTTTCCTCAGTGACATTTTGAATTTGTGCCTCATTGGATAAGAAAGTGTCTCCCGTACCAATTAACGAAGTGGACTCATTAGTTTCGCAAATCACTGGCAATTGTTTTTCTTCTACAGTTAGCGCTAACGGTAATTCTAGCGTTTTATCCATTTCTGTTACTCGTGTGCGTGTTTTGCGCGTAGAAGTTTTACGCTTTTTCAGTACCACTGCTTCGGTCTCGGTCTCGGTCTCGGTCTCGGTCTCGGTCTCGGTCTCGGTCTCGGTCTCGGTCTCGGTCTCGGTCTCGGTCTCG
>NZ_LWHB01000061.1 GCF_001889065.1 Suttonella ornithocola
AAGGCTTTAAAACCACATTCATCAAGATAGACTATCGGTTTGTCTTGAGCGGTCTTATCCACTATTTGTTCTTGAAAGTGCTCTCTTTTCTCTGTGTCGGCTTTTGGATGTTGGTTAATCTTTTTTTATGCGTTATCTTTAGTCGCTTTAGAGCATAACAAATCGCTGATTGCGAGCAATTAAAACGTCTAGCGCTTTCCCATTGGTAATCATCGGGATACTGCTCAATATCCTTAAGCAAGGCTTCATCATCAATCTTTGAGGGCTTACGCTCAGTAAAGCCTTTAGGATGGGGATTTTTAATCCAGCTATAGACGGTGAATTTGCTGATCTTGTAGCGCTTTGCAACAGCGCGCCAAGTTTCTCCATTAGCAATATCGTTAAGAATTTTCTGTCGGAATTGGCTGCAGTAGGTCATAGGATATGCTCAGTTTGTTTTTGATAATTCTACTACAAGTTGTTCTTTATATCTGCTTTGAATAGATTGGATTCTAAGTGATTTAACTATAAAACAGCTTGATGATAACTATTTCTTTTAGATTTTGGTAGAGACTGGCATTTTTTCTGAATAGTGTAACTAAGGATAATAATTTTGGTATAATTCTCAAAAGATCAATAGATCAATATTTTTTGTGGAGGAAAATGGTTAGTTCTATTTTTGCTTTTTTATTATTTTCTTTATTGATTTTTACTGGAATGAGAAATAATATAATTAAATCGATAATACTGATTATATCAGATGTAGAGAAAATATTCATTTTACTTATAAAGTAGTTGATCAAAGTACCAAGATTTCCACCATAATATATAGTAACAAAATAAATATGTTATAAATAATAATAGTATATATATAATAGAGAGAGTTGGTATTGCTAGTGAGGGTTGTAAATTTTTTGATTCAAGATGGAATAATATTGAAAAAAAAGAATATAGAACTATTGCTAAAATTTCTATTTTAATTTCTCTAAAGTGACTTAAATGATTTTTTGATTTCTTATATTTATTAATGAATATTGATTTTAATTTTATAGTGATGGTTAATATATTGTAGACTGTATAATAACAAAGAAAATTGCTAACTATTTCTAACCATTGGGCATATTTTTCTACAGTAAAAATATCTTTTAACGGATATGTTAAAAATGATAGAAACATTATTGAACATAAATATATAATTAAATGAATAAGAAATAATATTAATTCTTTTTTGTTGATTATTTTTTTTCTAATGGATTTAGCCAAATATAACACTCAATTGTTGTAGAAAAATAAATTATAAGAGTTATTAATGAAATAACAAATTTTTTCCAATCAAACTTTTCTAATATTAAAGGCATGAAACTATCATGGGTAAGATCAGATATCATGAATACAAAATAGATAGATAGAATTATCCATGCTGGCTGTTGTAGGCGCTTAGCTATAAATAAGGGGGTATTGGTAGAATTCATAATTCTTAATCCGATATTGTAAGTAATAGTATACAAGATTTTTATTCTATCTGAAGTACAGAATATTCTTTTGGAAAATAAAAATTTCTTGAATTTAAATTATGAAAGATAATGATTTATCTTGCTATTATAGTTTTATATAATAAATATTCCATTTGAGACCTTTGCAAAATTCCATTTTACACTAATTTTTGCTACTAGTAGAAAAACTAACGACATGATTTTAATACATTTTCAAAATTTGAAAAATTGAAATTTCTCTATTTTTAGGAGGTTTGCAAAGGTCTCCATTTTTTTTGTATATACTTGTTTAACGGAGTAACTTATTTAATCACTAAAAATAGCTAATTTCTTTAGTATTTAGTTTGTCATAAAGCTTGCTAAAAATATTTGTATTTCACTTGTCATAAATAAACTCTAAAGTTTCTTTATTATTCTGCTATGTCTCTATAGATAAATATCTTAATTTACATACGAGAAAATATCTAGTAGATAATATACAGCATTTAAGTAAGGTAAGTAAAATTGTAGGTAAAGTTAAGAGTGTTTTGCTATAGTTGACTTAAAAATTCTTTTGCGCGTGGATGTTCAGGTGCAGTAAAGAATCGTTCTGGTGGAGCAATTTCCATAATTTGCCCTTTATCCATAAAAACGACGCGATCTGCCACTCGGTGCGCAAATCCCATTTCATGGGTAACGCAAAGCATGGTGATTTCTGATTCATCGGCTAGCTCAATCATCACATCTAGCACTTCTTTTATCATTTCTGGGTCCAGTGCAGACGTGGGTTCGTCAAATAAAATGACTTCGCAATTCATACACAAAGTGCGCGCAATGGCCGCTCTTTGTTGCTGTCCGCCAGAGAGCTGTCCAGGATATTTGTTGGCTTGGTTTTCTATTCCAACACGGGCAAGATAGCGACGAGCAGTTTCTTCAGCTTCGTGTTGTGGGATTTTATTGACCCATATTGGCCCTAAGGTGAGGTTTTCTAGGATAGTAAGGTGAGGGAATAGATTGAATTGTTGAAAGACCATGCCCACTTTTCGGCGGAGCTGACGGGTTTGGCGAATAGAACCATCGAGTACTTCTCCTGCAATGGCAATGGTACCTTCTTGATAGTCTTCTAGGCGATTGATGCAACGAATAAGGGTACTTTTCCCTGAACCTGAAGGACCGCAAATAACTAAGCGTTCGCCTTTTTCAACGGTGAGATTGATATCTTTTAAAGCATGGAATTTTCCATACCATTTATTGAGATGTTCGATGGTAATCATAGGTGTCATAGGAATTAAGCGTTATGAGTCGTTTGATAATGTTTTTCGACGCGATAGCTAAATCGAGTCATTCCATAGCAGATAATAAAGTACACAATAGCACAAAAAGCATAGCCTTCCATACCGCGTCCTAACCATTGTGGGTCTTGGCTAGCGCTGTGAACAATGCCAAGAAAATCGTATAGCCCAATGATAGAAACAAGCGTGGTTTCTTTAAATAGTCCAACATAGGTATTGGTAATCGCTGGAATGACGATACGCAAGGCTTGAGGTAAGATGACTAAGCGCATTTTTGCCCAATAGGATAATCCTAGACTGTCTGTGGCTTCATATTGCCCTTTAGGTAAACCTTGCAAACCGCCGCGAACGACTTCCGCCATATAAGAGGAAGCAAAGAGGGCGACGCCAATTAGTGCACGAATGAGGTTATCAATAGTCATTCCAGTTGGTAAGAAGAGGGGCAACATTATATTTGCCATAAAAAGAATGGTAATTAGCGGAACGCCGCGCCATATTTCAATAAAAGCAATGCATATCCAACGAATAATGGGTATATCGGAGACACGCCCCAATGCCAATAAAATCCCTAGAGGAAGAGAGAATAAAATTCCTGCGGAGGAAACAACCAATGTTAGCATCATTCCGCCCCATTTAGCTGTCGGGACAGAAGTTAGCCCAAATAGCCCGCCTCTGAGTAATATCCAGCTGATAATTGGCATGATTAGCATAGCTGCTAGCACAGCCCAACCGCGTGCTTTACCTTTGGTAAATAATACGGTGAGTAAAAATGCCGGTACAATCAGTAAAAAGACAAGGTTAACTCGCCAGCGTAGTTCATCTGGATAAAATCCATACATAAATTGGGCAAAGCGTGAACGAATAAATGCCCAACATGCGCCACCTGTTTGGCATTGTGCGCTGTTATCAGCATGCCAAGTTGCATGAAAAACCGCCCAGTTTAAGAAGGGCGGAATAATCCACCAAAGAAATAGGAAGCCCAATAGGGTAAGTAGCGTATTTCCAATAGAGGAGAATAAGCGTTTATGTAGCCATGCGATAAAGCCAGTGCTACCTGAAGGTGGAAGACGATCGGGAAGATAGGTTTGCATTATCGCTCCTTAATCGCGGTATAACGGTTATAGATACTCATGCCAAGAGAAATGAGTAAGCTGATAAAGAGATAGACTGCCATTGTGATACTGATAATTTCAACGGCGCGTCCTGTTTGGTTTAATGCGGTGCCTGTAAAGACGGAAACTAAGTCAGGATAGGCAATAGCCGCTGCTAAAGAAGAGTTTTTAACGACATTTAAATATTGATTGGTTAGTGGCGGTATGATAACTCTCAGCGCTTGAGGAAGAATAACTAAGCGCATAATTCGATTGCCTGACAGCCCTAATGATGCTGCTGCTTCAAATTGTCCTTTAGGAACCGCTTGAATCCCGGCTCGCACATATTCGGCAATATAAGCGGCACTATATAGGGTTAGTGCTAGCCAAAGCGCAGCAAGTTCGGGCAGGATAGTTAATCCACCGCGATAGTTAAAGCCTTTTAGGGTCGGTAAGCTATAGTGTTCTGGTGAGGTTAGTAAAAAATAAATGCCAACGGGTAAAACACTTATTAAGAAGAGGTATAGCCAACCTAAAGATAAAAAATTTCCGGTATTGCGTTGACGACGATGATTCCAAAAGTGGAGTGTTAAGCTAATGGCTATGCCAGCTGCAAATAACCATAAAGTGCTGATAAGTAGGCTATCCCAATGAGGAGATGCCAACATAAGTCCTCGATTACTGAGTGCGGCTAAGCAGCTATGGGCTTCATCACAGCCAAGGGTGAGGGTACTGGTGCGAGGAGGTGGTAATACGGAAAGAACCGCAAAATACCAGAAAAAAATCTGTAGCAATAATGGGATGTTGCGAAAAAGGTCTATATAAGCCCCAACAATTTTAGTGACTAACCAGTTTTTAGATAAGCGTAATACGCCTAGTAATACGCCTAAAATAGTCGCTGCAATTCCTGCTAAAACAGATACTAAAAGTGTATTTAATAGCCCTACCCAAAAAACGCTTAGATAATTATCATCATCGCTATAGGAAATTAAGCTTTGGCTAATAGGAAAGCCGGCACGATCTTTCAAAAAGGCAAAGTTAATGTCTTGATGAAAGCGCTGGAGATTATTGGTCATGTTGTAGAGGAAAAAGCCAATTATTCCGCAAACAACTAATATAGCGAGGATTTGAAATCCAATACGTCGATATTTCGGTCGAGATAACCAGTCCATAATGTTGATTTTTACTAAATTCGTTGCTGCCATGATACTTGAATTTTTAATAATGCTAAAATTCCATTTTTTATAACTGGAATGAATAATTATGCCTTTATTGACCGCGAAATCACTTTCATTGGCTTTTGGTTGGAAGCCTTTGCTTGATAATGTGAGCTTCAGTATTGAAAAAGGAGAAAAAATTGCTTTGCTTGGTCGTAATGGCGAAGGAAAATCTACGTTATTAAATGTTATTCGTGGTGCGCAGCAACCTGATGATGGGGAAATTCAATTTTCAGAAGGTGTACGAGTTGCTTATTTACCGCAAGACCCACCAGCTGCCGATGCTAGAACCGTTCGAGAAGTTATTCGCGAGGGATTGGCAAATGTTTTTCAGGCATTAGAACGCTATCAGCAATTAAGTCATGATTTTAATGCTGAACATGCGGAGGAGATATCGGCTTTAGAAGCAGAGATTAATGCTGCAAATGGTTGGACAGTCGAGCAACAAATTGATAGTGCCCTAGCTCAATTTGATTTAAATGGCGATGCGAAAATGTCAGAGCTTTCTGGCGGTTGGCGTCGTAGAGTATGGTTAGCAAGAGTAATAGTTCGTTCCCCTGAAGTTTTATTATTAGACGAACCAACTAACCATTTAGATATTGGTGCTATTGCATGGTTAGAGCAGTTTCTCAATCGTTTTTCTGGTGCCGTTATTTTTGTGACTCATGATCGCTTATTCATGAAAAATGTAGCAAACCGTATTTGGGAATTGGATCGTGGACGTTTATTAGATGTTGCTTCTGATTATTCCCGTTTCTTAAAAACACGAGAAGAAATGTTGCATGCTGAAGCAGAAGCGAACACGCGTTTTGATAAGAAATTGGCGGAAGAAGAAGTTTGGATACGTCAAGGGATAAAAGCACGGCGTACACGAAATGAAGGGCGCGTAAGAGCTTTGAAAGCCATGCGTGAAGAGCGTGCAAAAAGAATTGCACAGCAAGGAAAAGCAACTATTCGTATCGATGCTGGAGAACGCTCTGGTAAGCAAGTTATCGTGGCAGAAAATGTGTCATTTGCTCATCCTAATGCGCCTAAGTTGATTACCAATTTTACGGATATCGTTGAGCGTGGGGAAAAAATTGGTTTAATCGGCGCCAATGGGGTGGGAAAAACCACTTTACTTAATGTCTTGCTTGGAAAAATTACACCACAAACAGGAGAAGTTCGTTTAGGAACGAATTTAGAAGTTGCTTATTTTGATCAATTACGGGCGCAATTAGATCCCAATGAAACTTTACGAGAAAGCTTAGGGCAAGGTAAAGATTATGTAGAAATCAATGGCAATCGAAAACATATTGCCGCTTATTTACAAGATTTTCTATTCCCACCAGAACGATGGAATACGCCAGTATCTGCGCTTTCTGGAGGAGAACGTGCAAGATTGATGCTCGCTAGGTTACTGGCTCGACCAGCAAATGTTTTGGTATTAGATGAGCCTACAAATGACCTAGATATCGAAACTTTAGAATTATTAGAAGAAGTTTTGGATGAGTATCCGGGAACTGTGCTAATTGTGAGTCATGATAGAGCTTTTTTAGATGAAGTTGTGACTCGCTCTTGGGTCTTTAATCAGGTAAAAGAAATCATAGAACAAGTCCCCGGAGGGTTTGCTGATTGGCTCGCTCAAGGGGGAGCAATTGAACAATTAGAAGCAACGACGGAGCAACAGTCGTTTATCAATGAAAAAGCATCTGAAAAAGATACAGCGCTATCAAGTGCTGCGCCAGAAAAAGCGAATAAACCCAAACTCAGCTATAAATATCAGCGAGAATTAGAAGCACTACCAGAAGAAATTGATGCTGCTGAAATGCGTTTACAAACACTTCATGATGAAATCGCACAAGCTGATTTTCATCAGCGTCCACATACGCAACAGGCAGATGTTTATGCCCAAATTGAGCAAGTGCAAGCTGAACTAGATACGCTAATGGAGCGCTGGTTGATATTAGAAGCTGGGGAAGTATAAACTTTCAAAAATATTTAATGTTAAGCTATAAGCTCATTCGATTAAAGGAGTATACAAATGACCCGTGAGCAGATATCAGACATCGCTTGGATAAAATATAAGAAAGATAGAATTGGTCATTTTTTTGTTACTATTCATGGTATTTCGGATACGATAGAGTATTCTTATGCAACACAAGCTGAAATGCGCAAAATGTTTGATTTAATCTGTACTAAGCATGGGTTGATTACTATTGCTCCAGACTTAGCTGTTAATCCGCATAAATTACTTGGCTTAAGTAGCAGTAAAGACCAAACCGAAGTTCGGATGG
Source organism: Suttonella ornithocola (assembly GCF_001889065.1). Lineage (GTDB taxonomy): Bacteria > Pseudomonadota > Gammaproteobacteria > Cardiobacteriales > Cardiobacteriaceae > Suttonella_A > Suttonella_A ornithocola. Next base: position 7,328 of record NZ_LWHB01000061.1, read on the forward strand.
TCGATGAAAGTATGAGTTTTAGTGTCATTCCATTTGCCTACGAACAACAACACTCAAAAATTTTAGCAATGCGATTTAAAGCTATTATGCAAGTAACAGGTGGAGCTGCTAATTGGCTTTATACTTCGGATGCTTTTCAGTTTATGATGGTTTTGCGTAGTGCGGTGAAATATGTTTGCTTAGAGCATACGATAACGATTTTTCATTTAGGACGAAATAGCCAGCCATTTAATGTATGCTGGGGCAATCGTGAAAATGCAGAAGCGGTGTCGAAATATATTCAAAAGCAGCTTATGCAAACTACAGAGAATAACCTAAAATAGAGGAGAACCTAGAATGAATGAAGTAGTTCCTACCCCTTGGTTAGACCAATATCCTGAGGAAATTCCTAGAGAATTAACTTCTTCACCTTATGATAATTTATCAGCGTTTATTTATTCGCTTGGTGAACGGTATGGTGACCTACCTGCTTTTACCAATTTTGAAACGACTTTAAGTTTTAATGAAACGATTAAGCGAGCAGAGGAATTTGCTGCGTATCTTCAAAAAACTTTGGGATATAAAAAAGGCGATCGTTTTGCCATTATGATGCCCAACTTATTGCAATATCCTATTGCAATGTATGGTTGCCTATTGTTAGGAGTTGAAATTGTTAATGTTAATCCTTTATATACGGCAAGGGAACTAAGCCATCAACTCAAAGATGCAAATGTTCGAGGAATTTTAATTGCTGAAAATTTTGCCCATACACTAAGTGAAGTACGGAGTGAATTGCCCAATATTCAGGATATTATTATTACTCGATTTGGTGATGAACACGTCTTTTGGAAAGGTGTGATTATCAATTTTGTGATTCGATACATTAAAAAGCTAGTTCCAAATTATCAATTTTCAAATGCTATTAGCTATAAAGAAGTGATGAAACAGGGCGTAGCTTTATCTTTTGAATCTCCAACACTTTCTGCTGAAGATGTTGCAATGCTACAGTACACCGGTGGCACTACCGGACGAGCAAAAGGTGCAATGCTTACTCATGGCAATATTTTATCCAATCTTAGACAGGTAGATTGTTGGGTTGGAAGTGCAATTAACCAAAAATCTCTGATTTGTATTACACCTTTGCCGATGTATCACATTTTTTGCTGCACAGTTAATGCCTTGTGTTTTCCGGGTTTGGGAATGCACAGTATCTTAATTACCAATCCTCGTGATATGAAGTCTTTTATTAACACACTGAAAAAGCATCCCTTTAGTGTTATGACAGGATTAAATACCTTATTTAAAGGCTTAATGAACCAACCAGATTTTGCAAAATTAGATTTTAGTCAAATTAAATTTGTCGTTTCAGGCGGAATGCCATTAGAACAAACGGTTTCAGAGCGTTGGCAAGAGATTACTGGAAATGTAATTATTGAAGGATATGGGTTAACTGAAACTTCTCCGATTGTAGCGGTGAACTGGTTGTTTAACGATAAGTTTACCAATGGAATTGGCTATCCTTTGCCTTCAACGATTGTGAGTATTCGAAATGAAGACGGAAGCTTATCAGATGAAGGAGAGCCGGGGGAATTATGGGTGAAAGGTCCACAGGTAATGCAAGGCTATTGGAACCAAACAGAAGAAACCAAAGATGCTATTACCGAAGATGGCTGGTTCAAAACGGGCGATATGGCAACGATGAATCAGCGTGGGTTTTTAAAAATTGTTGATCGTAAAAAAGATATGATTTTGGTTTCTGGATTTAATGTCTATCCAACCGAAATAGAAGAAGTTTTATCGAAGCATCCTGATGTAATGGAGGTTGCAGTTATTGGTGTTAATTGTTCTGATAGTGGGGAGCGTGCAAAAGCCTTTATTGTCAAGACGCCTAATAGTCAACTTACAGAAGCAGATTTAAAGCAATACGCGAGCGAAAATCTCACCAATTATAAAAGACCCAAAGCTTATGAGTTTATTGAGGAGCTGCCAAAGTCTAACGTTGGTAAGGTGCTTAGAAAAGAGTTGGTAAAAAGAGAGAAAGATAAGCAGATATCAAATATAGTCAAATCAACTAAAAAACAGGACGTTTTATAAACATTACCTTAGTGCTTCTGGCGGTAAATGGTGTTCTGTTTTTTAGCTGATTGCACTATAAATAGTTTTTGGAAATTGGTATTTACTTAATAAAATCAAAAAAGCCACAGAATTTTTTCTGCGGCTTTTCTTTTGAGGCATTTAGTTATGAATGCCTTATCGTGGTTTACTTTCAGAAACACGCGCTTTTAATTTTTGGCCTGCTTTGAAGCTTACGACACGACGAGCGGTAATAGGAATTTCTTCGCCAGTCTTTGGGTTACGACCAGGACGTTGGCTTTTATCTCGTAATTCAAAGTTGCCGAAGCCTGATAATTTAACAGGTTCACCAGCAGCTAAACAAGCGCGAATTTCTTCAAACAGCGCATCAACAATGTCACGTGCTTCTGGGCGTGGAAGTTTAATTTGTGCAATAAGAGATTCTACGATATCTGCTTTAGTTAGCGTCATTATATATGCCTTTATCTTTAACGTTTATTATCTAAGTTCAGCACCATGTTCATGGCGCAAAGTTTCCACAAGGTGCGAAATGATACTTTCAACTTCTTCATCTTGCAAGGTTTTTTCACTATCTTGTAAGAATAGGGCAACTGCAAGACTTTTCTTACCTTTTGGCAAATGTTCACCTTGATATTGATCAAAAAAGTAAAAATGATGAAGTTTATCACTTCCGTTTTTACGCAGCGTTTCAGCCAGTTCTGCTGCGTTTATCTGTGTATCTACCACTAATGCTAAATCACGGCGTACCGTTGGATAACGCGTAATTGCTTGATAGCTAGGCGTATGAGTATGCTCAAGATGGCTTGGGTCAATTTCAAATACCCAAATGTCGCCACCTTTGGTATTTAATTGTTTTAATGTTTGCGGATGCAAAGCACCTAAATAACCAATGTATTGATTATTGATATAGATGTCTGCACTTTGCCCAGGATGTAAATAGCTAAGTTTACTTGGGCGATATTCTGCCTCAAGTCCGTCTAAAAGCGTTTCTACAATACCTTTTAAGTCATAAAAATCAATGACTCGATTATTTTCTGTCCATTGTTCAGGAACAGATAATCCGCTCATTACGCCAGCAATTCGAGTTGGCTGTTTCGCATCTGCGGCATTTTTTCCTGAAGAGAGGAAAATTTTTCCTATTTCAAATAAAAATAAATCGTTTTGTTGACGATTACGGTTATAAAGAAGGGTATTTACCAACCCGGGAATTAAACTTAATCGCATCTCAGCTAATTCAGCAGAAATTGGGTTATGAAGATTAACAGTCGGGGTATTGCCAAAATAAATTGAATGGCTATTTCTATCGATAAAGCTATAAGCAATGACTTCTCTAAAACCCAAACTTGCCAATTTATCGGCATAATAGGCTTCTGCATTCGGCGGTAAGCTATCTTTTTGATAAGTTGTTATAGGTAAGTGATTGGGAATATTATCGTATCCGTCAACCCGCGCAATTTCCTCAATAAGGTCTTCTGGAATTTCCATATCAAAGCGCCAAGCGGGCGGTAAAACTTTCCAACCGTCTTCAGTTTCCTGAACTTCACAACCAAGCGCTTGGAAAGTTTCGGTAACTTGCTCATGAGGGTAGGCTCGACCAATACGTTTTTCAATGGCAGATTCTTTTAAAATAATGGTTTCTCTATGAGGTAAATCATTCTCATAAATGGCTTGGTTAATGCTACCTGCTTGACCACCACAAATATCAATAATGAGCTGAGTCGCTAATTCCATCGCTTGCTTTTGTAAGGTGTAGTCCACACCACGCTCAAAACGTTGAGCACTGTCGCTAGAAAGCGCAAAGCGACGTGCTTTGCCTGCGATGGTTACAGGATTAAACCAGGCGGATTCTAAAACGATAGTATGCGTTTCTGTGGAACAACCACTTTCTGCACCACCCATCACGCCAGCAATCGCTAAAGGATGATTTTCATCGGCGATAACGAGAACTTCTTCATCTAGATTAGCGGTATTGTCATTGATGAGCTTGAGGGTTTCTCCTTTCTGCGCGCGACGAATAACAATGGTTTCTCCAATTTTATCGCGATCAAAAGCATGTAGAGGCGTGCCTAATTGCATCATGACATAATTGGTAACATCTACTATAGGATCATGTGTGCGGACACCAGCGCGTCTTAGGCGTTCTTGTAACCATAAAGGCGTTGGGCGAGTATTATCAATATTAGTAATGACGCGCGCGAGATAAAGCGGACAATCTTGTGGCGCATGATTATCAATAGAGATTTTTTGAGCGCTTTCTTCATTAGCGGTTTGAATATTTGGTGGGGTAAAAGGCTGTTTGAAAAGCATAGCAGCCTCACGCGCTAATCCACGCATAGAAAAGGCATCTGCACGATTAGGCGTTAAATCAATATCAATAAGGGTGTCATTTAATTGAAGATACTCTCGGATATCTTCACCGATAGGGGCATCTTTTGGCAAAATGAGTAAGCCACTATGGTCATCGCTCATGCCAAGTTCGCGTGCAGAACAAAGCATTCCAAAAGATTCCACGCCGCGAAGTTTAGATTTTTTGATTTTAAAATCTCCGGGTAATTGCGCACCGATGAGCGCAACAGGAACTTTAACCCCTTTAGCAACATTTGGCGCACCACATACGATTTGTAATCGCTCTTTACCTGTATTGACAGTTGCAATGCGTAGCTTATCGGCATCTGGATGTGGCATAAGATCTGTAACTTCTCCAACGATAACACCTGAAAATGTGCCAGCAGCAGGTGCCATAGAATCAACTTCTAATCCTGCCATTGTTAAGCGTTTTGCTAATGCTTCTGGCGATAGTTCTAATCCATAATCGGCAGCTAGCCAAGCAGTTGATAATTGCATAAAAACCTCAGAATTCGTTTTGGAATTGACGTAAGAAACGGACGTCGTTTTCAAAAAATTGACGTAAATCACGGACGCCATAGCGTAGCATTGCTAATCGTTCGATACCCATTCCAAAAGCGTAGCCTTGATATTTCTCAGCATCAATATTGACATTTTTTAGAACATTCGGATGAATGACCCCACAACCCAAAACTTCTAACCAATTTGCATCTTTTCCTTCCCCTTCAAAGAAAGCAATATCCACTTCTGCAGAAGGTTCAGTGAAAGGGAAAAATGAGGGACGAAAACGCACTTGTAAATCATCACGCTCAAAGAAATCTCTTAAGAAATGAATCAGCAAACCTTTTAGGTCAGCAAAGGTCGAGTGTTCATCAACAACCAGTCCTTCACATTGATGAAACATCGGGGAATGTGTCATATCTGAATCACTGCGATAGACGCGTCCCGGCGCAATCATACGCAGAGGCAATTTTTCTTTTTCTAGGGAGTGGATTTGTACATTTGATGTTTGTGTACGTAATACCGTTCCATCTGGAAAATAGAAAGTATCTTGCATAGCTCGTGCAGGATGATGAGCAGGGATATTTAATGCAGTAAAATTATGAAAATCATCTTCAATTTCAGGTCCTGTACGAACGACAAAGCCTAGCTGTTTGAACCAATTTTCAATCCGACGACGAGTAAGCGTAATAGGGTGTAAACTTCCACTAAAGCGCTTTCTTCCGGGTAGGGTAATATCAATTTTTTGGGCAGCGAGTTTTTCTGCTAGCTCAGCAGATTGAATGGCTTCTTTTTTCTCAGCTAATGCTTGTTGAAAACAAGCCTTTGCTTCGTTGATAATTTTTCCTAATTGAGGGCGAAGCGTTGGATCTGCTTTACCAAGCGCTTGCATATGTTGAGCAAAAACACCTTTTTTAGATAGGTATGTATTTTTGACAGTTTCTAAAGAAGCGGTATCGTTTGCATTTGATAATGTGGCAAGCGCTTCATGAAGAACGGTATCTAATTGAGTCTTTAAAGATTCGATATCACTCACGGGTATTCTCATGATGGCGGAAAACGCGAAATTCTAACAAAAATATTCATTCATTGGGAAAAGTTTGTTAAAGAAAGTTAGATTATAGTGATAGAAGAAAATTTAGCTGTTCTACTATTTAGTTAAAAAGTAGAGCAGCTATCTGAATTGGCTAGAAAACTATCCTTTTATTCTTAATTGATGAAGATAATCTGGGAACCACATGGTAATTTGTGGAACGTATGTGACAAGCGCTAAAGAATAAGAGTAATAGCAAGAACCATGGCATAACTGCCTTGATGACCCAGCCTAAAGGGCGCCCTGTAATGGATGAAGCAACAAAAAGATTAAGACCAACCGGCGGAGAAAGCATTCCTACATAATAATACCAAGGTGCACAGGATCAATGCCTAAACGCGTCGCAATAGGTACGAAAATAGGTGACATTATTAGCATAATGGCAGAAGGTTCCATAAATTGGCTGTAAAACACCATTAAACTTGTTCAGTCTCCGCTTGGTAAAGCTCCAAAAAGACTCAATACCATTAATGTGGCAATGACCATGAGCAAATTCGTTTTCGTTATTGCCATGGTTTACTCTCTTTTCAAATCACTACCAATATTTTATCTAATTTTTTATATTGATAATTTTTTATAAAAAATATATATTATAGGAAGTCTAATTAACTTAACGAGGAGTATATATGCTCACTAAAACAGAAAATCGTCCTGCTGCTTGGGCTAATTTTATTGCTGGAGAGTGGGAAGATAAAATTGATGTTCGCGATTTTATTCAGAAAAATTATACTCCTTATGAAGGAAATGGTGACTTCCTTACACCTGCAACAGCTGCCACAACGACTTTGTGGAATAGCGTTATGGAAGGCATTAAAGAAGAAAACCGCACAAAAGCTCCTCTTAAAATTGATGCTGATATTGTTTCTGGCATTAACAGCCACGAAGCAGGTTATATTGACCAATCATTAGAAACCATCGTTGGCTTACAAACAGATGAGCCATTAAAACGAGCTATCATGCCGTATGGTGGTATTCGCATGGTGATAGATTCTTGCAAAATCTATAATGAACCATTAAATCCATCTGTTGAAAAAGCGTTTACCGAATACCGTAAGACACATACCAAGGTGTTTTTGATGTTTATACACCTGATATTCGTCGCTGCCGGAAATCTGGCGTTTTGACAGGTTTACCAGATGCTTATGGACGTGGTCGTATTATTGGTGATTATCGCCGAGTAGCCCTTTACGGTATTGACCGTTTAATGGATGAGAAGTTCAAAGAATTTAATGAACTTCAAGCAGATTTAGAGGCGGGTAAAGATTTAGAAAAAACTTTACGTTTACGCGAAGAAATTGCTGAGCAGCATCGTGCTCTTGGTCAAATGAAGGAAATGGCAGTACGTTATGGCTTTGATATTTCACAACCTGCTAGAAATGCCCGTGAAGCCGTTCAATGGACTTACTTTGGTTATTTAGCAGCTGTTAAATCTCAAAATGGTGCTGCTATGAGCTTTGGACGGGTATCTACCTTCTTAGATATCTATATTGAACGCGATTTACAAAATGGTGTAATTACCGAACAGGAAGCACAAGAACTCATTGACCATTTAGTGATGAAACTTCGGATGGTTCGTTTCTTACGCACACCCGAATATGATGAATTGTTCTCTGGTGATCCAATTTGGGCAACGGAATCTATTGGTGGTATGGGATTAGACGGACGAACATTAGTCACCAAAAATAGTTTCCGTTTCTTACACACTTTATACAATATGGGTCCATCGCCTGAACCAAATATTACCGTATTGTGGTCAGAGCAATTACCTGAAGCGTTTAAACGTTTCTGCGCACAAGTATCTATTGATACCTCATCTATTCAATATGAAAATGATGATTTAATGCGTCCAGACTTCAATAGCGATGACTATGCGATTGCTTGTTGTGTGAGTCCAATGGTTGTCGGTAAACAAATGCAATTTTTTGGTGCACGTGCAAACCTTGCAAAAACATTGCTTTACGCTATCAATGGTGGGGTGGATGAAAAATCAAAAGCGCAAATTGGACCAAAACAAGCGCCAATTACAGATGAAATTTTAGACTATGACACGGTAATGGCGCGTATGGATAATTTCATGGATTGGTTGGCTACACAATACGTTACTGCGCTAAATTGCATTCACTATATGCATGATAAATATAGCTATGAAACAGCACTAATGGCACTACATGACCGTGATGTTCACCGCACAATGGCGTGTGGTGTGGCTGGTTTATCAGTAGCAGCGGACTCTTTAGCCGCGATTAAATATGCAAAAGTTCGCCCAATTAGAGATGAGAATGGAATTGCTGTTGATTTCGAGATAGAAGGCGAATATCCACAATTTGGAAATAATGATGATCGTGTGGATAGCATTGCTTGCGACTTAGTAGAACGCTTTATGAAGAAAGTCGCAAAACATCCGACTTATCGTGAAGCTATTCCAACACAATCTGTTTTAACGATTACCTCTAATGTAGTTTATGGTAAGAAAACAGGTAATACACCAGATGGACGCCGTGCTGGTGCACCATTTGGACCCGGTGCAAATCCGATGCACGGCCGAGATGTGAATGGAGCGGTTGCTTCTTTAACTTCAGTAGCAAAACTTCCATTTGCCTACGCAAAAGATGGTATTTCCTATACTTTCTCAATTGTGCCAAAAGCGCTTGGTAAGGATGATGAAACCCGTCAGAAAAATTTAGCTGCATTAATGGATGGTTATTTCCACCATGATAATGAGATTGAAGGCGGTCAACATCTTAACGTTAACGTGCTAAATCGTGAAATGTTAATGGAAGCGATGAATGATCCAGAGCTTTATCCACAATTAACTATTCGAGTATCAGGATATGCAGTTCGCTTTAATTCATTGACAAAAGAACAACAAATGGATGTCATTACGCGTACCTTTACAGAAAAAATGTAATCCTCTAATCTAGAGAAAAATGCCGGACTTGTGCCGGCATTTTTTATGCTGAAATTTTTATATATTAATTACTAATGAGAGACTTTCAATATGAATCGTTATGGCATTATTCATTCTATTGAAACTTGTGGCGCAGTAGATGGACCAGGGTTGCGCTACGTTTTATTTTTTCAAGGATGTTTAATGCGTTGCCTATATTGCCATAACCGCGACACTTGGGATTTACATAGTCCCACAGAAAAACAGGTAAGTGTTGAAGAAATTATGAAGCAAGTTCGTCAATATCGACATTATTTAAGGGCTAGTGGAGGAGGGGTAACCGCAAGTGGAGGTGAGGCTTTGTTACAGCCAGAGTTTGTTAGAGATTGGTTTGTTGCTTGTCATCAAGAAAAAATTCATACTTGCTTAGATACAAATGGCTATGCGCGTCATTATGATCAGACATTAGAGGTTTTATTAGATAATACAGATTTAGTTATGCTAGATTTAAAACAGCTTGATAATGAAAAGCATGAAAGATTAGTAGGTGTCCCAAATACGCGGACATTGATTTTTGCGAAACATTTACAAGCGCGTAAGCAAGCAGTGCGAGTGCGCTATGTTGTTGTACCGGGATATACCGATGATGACGAATCAGCACATTTATTAGGACAGTTTATTGCGCCTATGGATAACATCAAAGAAGTAGAATTATTGCCTTATCATAGCTTAGGTACTCATAAATGGGCATTGTGTGGCGATACTTATCGTTTGGAAAATGTTAATCCGCCTAGTGATGAAATAATGGAAAAAATAGGTGATATTATTAAAAGCTATGGTAAATCTATATTATAAACTTTCCATATTAAGCTTGATTTTGAAGTAAATGACGTAATGTAAAAATCCTATATCTGAATACATTCAGATATAGGATAAAAGTGGCAGATTACCAGCCTTTTACAGCAGCACCTTTAAAGACTTTTTCAGCAGCTTCTGCTACTGGTTCACTATGATAGGCGTCAACAAATTTTTTGATATCTTCACGATTTTCATCACCTTCACGAACCGCAATGATATTCATATATGGGCTATCTTCTGGTTCTAAGATAATAGCATCGCGTTTAGGCAATAAGTCTGCATTTACCGCATAGTTTGAGTTGATAAATGCCAAATCAACGTCTGGTAAAACGCGCGGCATAGAAGCTGCATCAGCATCAATCAATTCATAATTATGTGGATTTTCTTCTACATCTAATACAGAAGCTTCTAAATTGCTAGGGTCTTTGAGTTTAATTAAGCCTTTATTGTGCATTAAGATGAGTGAACGAGCGCCGTTAGATGGATCATTTGGGAAAGCGATTTTTGCACCATCTTTTAATTCGCTGATATCTTTTATTTTTTGGCTATATCCACCAATAGGGTAGATAAAGGTATCACCAACTGGAACGATTTTAAATCCACGGTCTTTTACCATGGCATCTAAATAAGGCTTATGCTGGAACGCATTGGCATCAATTTCACCTTCAGCAAGCGCAACGTTAGGCATAACGTAATCTTCAAATTCAACAACATCAACATCTAAGCCGTACTTTTCTTTTGCAACTTGTGCTGCTGCTTTTACTAGGTCAGCTTCTTGTCCACCCATTGAGCCAACTTTAAGAGCTGCATTTGCCGTTAATGTAGTAGCAGCTAAAATAGCAAGGGTTAAAGTTCTCATTATTTTCATATAGTCTCCTATGGATAATTTAACGACGATCGGCGCGTTTTGATAAAAAGTCACCAATACTTTGGATAGCTTGCACCATTATGACTAATATAATGACACAAGCGAGCATTATTTCAGGTTTATAGCGGTCATAACCATAGCTTTTTGCCACTTTTCCTAGACCACCAGCACCAATAGCGCCCGCAATAGCGGTATAACCGATTAATGCAATAATCACAATAGTCATTGTGTTAATCAGCCCAGATTTCGCTTCTGGTAATAAGACTTTGCGCACAATTTGCATAGGCGTTGCGCCCATGGCTTGAGCTGCTTCAATAAGCCCTTTAGGAACTTCGTTAATAATATTTTCTATCATCCGAGCAATAAAGGGTACTGCAGAAACGGTTAAGGGAACAATCGCTGCTGTATTTCCGATAGATTTTCCCACAACAAATCGAGTAAAGGGAATAATGGCAAGCATCAGCACCATGAAGGGGATTGAGCGCCCGATATTGATAATGGTGCCTAATGGATAGTAAAAGCTGCGATTTGCTAGGAAGTTCCCTGGACGGCTAGCATAGAGCATCACTCCAAGTGGAATTCCTATAATGCCTGCTAGTAATGCAGACGCAAAGGTCATATAAAGGGTTTCCCAAGTGGATTGCCAAAGGAGATTAATCATTTGCTGAGACATAACCAAGAATTTCCGTTTTTAGAGGTTGTGAGTGAAGCCAATTAAGTGCTCGACTGATTTTTTCTTTTTCACCAATAAGTTCAGCAATCATAAATCCAGCAGTAATGGTGGCAATATGCTCAACTTTGGCTTGGATGATACTAACATTCACATCAAATTGACGTGCTAAGCTTGATAAAACAGGTTCATCTACAGCAGCGCCTTGAAATAAAAGTTTTAAAACAGGATAGTCGCCATTTGGACGAAGGCGTTGCGAATAGCTTTCAGGTAAGTCGAATTTCTGAATTTGCTCTACAAAATGTTTTCCTAGCTCAGATTGCGGCGCAGTAAAAAAGCCTTCTACGGTATTGTTTTCAACCAATTCACCTCTATCAAGCAAGGCAACTTTATCGCAAATTTTCTTTACGACTTCCATTTCGTGGGTAATTAACAGAATGGTGACTCCTAGTTTCTGATTGATTTCTTTCAGTAAACTTAAAATGGCATCTGTCGTTTTAGGATCTAGTGCAGAGGTGGCTTCATCAGAAAGTAATACTTTAGATTCACTTGCTAGCGCTCGAGCAATAGCCACTCGTTGCTTTTGTCCACCAGAAAGTTGCGAAGGAAAATAGTTGGCTTTTTCTGAAAGTCCAGTTAAATCAATAAGGTTTTGTACTTTTTCTCGAATATGTGCTTTAGACGCGCCGATAAGCTCTAAGGGAAGCGCAATGTTTTCAGCAACGGTTCTTCCAGAAAGTAGGTTGAAATGTTGGAATATCATGCCAATGTTGTGTCTGGCTTTAAAAAGCGCTGCTGTGGAAAGTTTAGTAAGGTCTTGTCCGTCAACAATTACTTCTCCTTGGCTGGGGCGTTCTAATAGGTTGACACAGCGAATAAGGGTACTTTTACCAGCACCACTTTCTCCAACAACACCGTAGATTTCACCTGCGGCAACGTTTAGGGTGATGTTGTTAAGGGCAGTAACCGTTCGCCCACCTTGCTGGAAGGTTTTGCTAATATTATTTAATGTAATCATGGGTAGGTATTTTCTGTAGTCATAAAGTAAAGGTCAAGTAATGTGTTATCGCATTTATTTATAGGATTATTCTTTAATGGAAAGTTAATTTTATAGGGCGGTCTGTTTGTGCTGGCGATGAAACCTCCAGCGCTTGACTATCGTCTGGCTTACCATTAGGACTCAGTTTTGCTCGAATGGCGAGTTGAGCATAATCTCCCAAATTTTCTCCGCGCATGGTATCGGAATTATTTAATGTGGTATCAATATGTTCAGCTGGTGTTAATGCTTTAACAGCAATGGGCATTTTTTGGTTTTGAGGGGCAGCAATCAAGTAAAGCTTAGCATGGGAATCAAGCTTTGCGAGCATCTCAGGCGCAATGGTAATTTGGATTTGATAGTTTTGATTCACTTGTGATTGTGAATGCGTATTATCTCCCATAGCTTTACTCACTGCTTGATAAAGAGGATCGTTTTTAGGAATGGTTTTCTGTAAACGTTCCCATAATGGTCGTGATTTTGTTAGCTCGCCTCTTTGTTGATAAGCTGAGGCTAGGAATAGGGTTGCAAGTAGGTTGTCTGGTTGTTTGTCTACCAAAGCTTGTAAGGCTTGTTGAATGTTATCACTAATAGGACGATCAGGTTCAGCAAGGATATTTGCTTGTGCCCATTCAAGTATTGTCGCAGGATCTTCAGGCTGCAAACGAACTAATCGATCATAGACAGGCGCCGATAAAGGATAGGCACCAATAGCGTTATAGCAGCTGCCTAATGCTTGTAACTGAGTGATATCTTGTCGATCTAGCTGGCGTTGAAGCGCTTGGCAATAAAGCAGAAGGGCATTTTGATTTTCTGTTTGATCAAAAAATTGTGATTGTTTGATATGCTTAAAGATATCTGAGAGTGCAGCAGAGTTTTGCAGCATTTGTGCACCATAAAATTGGCTTTGGCGAATATCGCTTTTTAGGGTTTGATTAAGTTGCTGCCAGCGTAGTGCATTTTCTCCGCCTTGTTGATACCAAAGTAAACCCGCAAGACTAAAGGCAATGATGGTTAAGGGTAAGGTGATAAATGGTAGGCGATTTACAGCTCGTCCTCGTCCTTTTAGAATGGCTGAAAGCTCATAATAAAGCTGTTTCTCTCTTTCTTCTTTATCGGATTTTGTGGTTTGCTCATCATATTGCGCAATAAGTGCTCTAGCTTCAGCTTCAGGTTGATAAGGCTTTAATGGTTTTCCAGCAAATAGGTAAAGAAATAAGATAAGCGTGATAATGGTAAGAATGATAAACATAATATTTATTTCCGATATTGGCTAAGCCATTGCGCAAGTTGCTGATGTTGTTCTGCTGTAAGTGTGCGATTATCAGGACGAGCAAGTCGTCGAATAATGAGCCAAAGTAAGAGGCATAAAAGCATGATAGCAATAGGCGCAAACCATAAAACGATGGTATTTTTAGTCAATCTTGGTTGATAAGTAATAAAGTCGCCATAGCGTGCAATGAGATAATCTGTAATTTCTTTTTCTGTTTTACCTGCTTGAATCTGCTCGGCAATGAGCTGTCTAAGCTGTCGTGCTAAAGGGGCGTTAGATTCTGCAATGTCTTGGTTTTGACAGGTTGGGCAGCGAATAATGCGCGTTAGGTGATTATATTGTGCGCTTTGCTCTGCTGTTGCAAAAGTTGGTGCGGCTTGTATGGCTTGCGAGTGGCTAATCAGCGGAAGAAGAAATGTGCTAATAAAAAGGAGAAAACGTATCATTGTTTAAGATAACCTTGTTGTTGAAGTGTATCGTGAACGTCTAAGCGTCGAGGCGTGCTAAAGTAACGACAGAGTTGTTCACTCCAATGATCAGTACGCGCATTTTGTTGTCGGGAATGATAGTAGTCAGCGACAGTTTGATCATATTTGGTCATATTTTGTTGAAAATTTTGAGCATCATAGGCATTTTCTTGGTAAATTTCTTGAAAAGGTAATCTAGGCTTTGTCGAGGCATGGTCGTTTTCTGGATAACCGACTGCAATTCCAAAAAGTGGATAAACATAAGGCGGTAAATGAAGCAGCTCAATAAGGGCTTGTGTATTATTCCGAATAGAGCCTAAATAGCAACAACCTAGTCCTAAACTCTTGGCTGCAACAGTTAAATTCTGAGCTGCTAATGCAGCATCAATTGTGGCAACCAATAAGTTCTCAGTACTGCCTAAGGTTTCTATTCCAGGCATTAGCATAGCAGGTCGGCTTAAATCCGCTAATACGATGAATAGATGCCCATTATTTTCTACATGAGATTGTCCACAAATATCAGCAATCGCCTTTTTAAGCTGAGGCTCTGTGATGCCTAAAAATCGATAGGCTTGAAGATAATGAGAGGTTGGCGCTGCTTGCGCTGCGGTTATTAAAGTATGAATGGTTTGCTCATCTAATGGGCGCTGAGCAAAATGGCGGACACTATGATGATGTAGTAGCTGTTCAATAACAGGGGTCATGACTATTTATCCTGTTTTAGTAAGGATTGAAATTCTTTTTGCCATACTTGTTCGTCTAATGGACCAGCATAGCGTTTGAGAATTTTTTTATTTTTTCCAATTAAAAAGGTTTCAGGTGCGCCATATACGCCTAAATCAATAATAAGGCTACCATTTTTATCAAAAAGCACATGCTGATAAGGGTTTCCACTTTGCGCAAGCATTTTTTTGGCATCTTCTGCTTCATTAGGATTGTCTGCTGCCCAGTTAATTCCAATAATCGGAATTTTTTGACTTAATGCCATCAGATAAGGATGCTCAACGTGACAAGCGGGACACCAACTGCCCCAAACGTTAATCAGATAGGGCGGTGATGGCATCTCTTTAATCGTCATCATTTGTCCGCTATATAAGTCGGGAAGATTGAAGTGGATTTGTGTATCTTCTGTGAGCGTTTTCCCTTCTGCCAAACTGTCTAATTGACGCGGATCTTTTCCTAATCCACCAATAAATAAAATAATCAATCCAGTAAAAGCAGCGATGAGGACAAAAGCGAATAGTAAACGGCTGGATTTCATGATGATTGGCTCCTAGATGTCGCTTTTTTAAAGTCAATAGTTGTCATCATAAAGCATTTTCTAATGAATGATTTTTTTGACGGCGATAGCCACGATCAAAAGCTGCAATCAGTCCACCTAATGCCATAATGACCGCCCCTAACCAAATCCAAATGATATAAGGTTTATATTGGATACGGATTGCCCAAGTATCTGTCGAAATAGGTTCACCTAATGCAAGATAAAGGTCATGCGTAGGTGTTGATAAACGCGCAGATTCTGTCATAGGCATTGAACTAGAAAAGTATTCTCTTTTTGAAGGCGTTAGTAGGGCGGTATAGTTAGGATTATCTTGCTTGTGAACCAAAAAACGTCCTTCCGTTGCACGATAGTTAGGACCAGGTTTACTGACCAGTCCTGTCAAAGTGAGATGATATTCTCCTATATCGATACTTTTCCCAACTTTTACACTCAAATCTCGTGCATCATCATAGAGGCTTGTGCCTGTAATGGCTAAAACCATGATGATTAGCCCTGTATGGGTAATGAGCATACCAGCAATGCTACCTCTTGGGCGGATAGCTGATAGACCGCGTTTCGTGATAGCCGTTCCATAATCTAGAATGACACCGGCTAAAGCGGCACCAGCAGAAAAAATAGCAATAGCTGCTTGCCATTTCCAGTATGGAACAACAATAGACATAAGAATAGCGGTAAAAATAATTGCAAATATTAGACAAAATAAGATAGAAGGAATGAGTCTTTTTGGCGTATCTCTTTTCCAACGGATAAGTGGTCCGATAGCTAAAATAAGGAGTATCATAATCGCTAAGGGAACAATAAAACGATTGAAATATGGTGCTCCAACAGAGATTTTTCCTAGTTTAAAAATATCGGCAGCAAGCGGATAAAGCGTTCCTAATAAGACAACGAATGTTGCGCCAGTCAATAACCAATTGTTAGCCAGTAGTGCGGTTTCTTTCGATAAAAGGTGATACTGGCTTTGTCCTGTAATAGTCGAACTACGAAAGATAAGCAATAAGATTGCCGGTAAACTAATGGCAATAAGCAGGATTAAAATAAAGATACCGCGTGTGGCATCTGAGGCAAAAGCATGCACAGATGTCAGTACGCCTGAACGAACCAAAAAGGTTCCTATCAAGCTTAATGAAAAAGCAGAGATAGCAAGAAGTGCCGTCCAACCACGGAACAAACCTCTTTTTTCAGAAACGATAAGGCTATGGATTAACGCAGTTCCCACTAGCCAAGGCATCAAGGATGCGTTTTCAACGGGATCCCAAAACCACCAGCCACCCCAGCCAAGTTCGTAATATGCCCAATAGCTGCCAAGTGCGATACCAAGTGTCAGAGTTAACCAAGCAGCTAATGTCCATGGTCGTGCGGCTCTTAACCATAAGCTATCTAATCGTCCTTGCCAAAGTGCAGCGGTGATAAAGGCAAATGCGACGGCAAAGCCTACATATCCACCATACAGAAGTGGGGGATGAAAAATAAGCCCTGGATCTTGTAATAAAGGATTTAGGTCTTGCCCATCAAATGGCGCAAAGGACAAGCGAGTAAAGGGATTAGAGGTGAAAATGATGAAGAGATAAAAGCCAAAAGCGATGTAGCCAAGTACGGCCAAAATTCTTGCAAGATAAGCGCCTGGTAATGTTCGGCACCGAATGGCAACTGCCGCTGTCCAAAGCGTTAATATCCATATCCATAGGAGTAAAGAGCCTTCATGTCCGCCCCATACAGCAGATAGTCGATAATACCAAGGGAGTAAGCTATTGCTATGCTCAGCAATGTAGCGAATGCTAAAGTCATTGTCGTAGAAACCCATTGCTAACCCAATCATAGAAAGAGTGACTAAAAGGGCTTGAGCTTTTGCTGTTTGAATGGTGAATTGTTGTACGCGAGTATTGTTGGCTGCAAATAATGGGAGAAGTGTTTGTAAAAAAGTAACAGCACACGCTAAGTTAAGCGCGTAGCTACCGATATCTGCCCAAGCCATCATGGTTTACGTCCTTTGCTATGGTCAAATCCGCTTCTTTCCATATCCGCTTTTACTTCAGGAGGAAGATAGTTTTCATCATGCTTAGCAAGGATTTGATCCGCTTGGAATACACCATTTTTATTTAAAATACCACGAGCAATAACACCTTGGTTCTCAGCAAAAAGTTCTGGAAGAATACCTGTGTAACGGATGGTAAGCGGTTTGTGTTTAAAGTCTGTAATGGCGAATTGGACGGTTAGGCTTTCGCCTTCTCGCTGAATAGAGCCTTTTTCAACCATTCCACCGACACGAATACCTTGCTGTTCAACAGGGGCTTTGCCTTGTGAAATTTGGTCTAAAGAATAGTAATGATTAAGGTCGCCTCGCATTGCATAAAGCAACAGACCAATACCAATGAGCGCAACACAAAAGATAAGGGAAATTCGAATAAGACGCTGTTTACGAACTGGTTTCATATCGTTAGTCTTTTAGTGTATTAAGCGTGTTGAGTAAGCGACGGTAACGCCGTGCAATCCAAATGTGAATGCCAATGAGCGCGGTCAGAAAAATACCGTATGCCGCCCAAACATAAGGACCGTGCGTTCCCATTTGTAAAAAATCAGCTAAGCTATCAAATGCCATAAGTTTCCTAAAGTTATTATTGGAGGTGGCGTGTTATACGAGCTTGTAAAATTTGTGTTTGAATGCCTTTAATGGCATAAACAAAAAATAATAAGTAGTTTGCAAGCAAAGCGAGCAGAAGTGGCCAAAGCATTTCTGGTGCAATACTTGGTTGTCCGATTTTAAATAAAGTTGCCGGTTGATGTAGTGAATTCCACCATACAACGCTGTAATGAATAATAGGAATGTTGATAATACCGACTATCGCTAAGATAGCGGATATTCTGTCGGCTTGATTGCGATCATCAATGCTATTTTGTAGTGCGATATAAGCACAATAGATGAAAAATAGGATAAGTTCTGAGGTTAGGCGTGCATCCCATGTCCAATAGGTTCCCCATGTGGGTTTTCCCCAAATTGCGCCAGTAATGAGCGCTAATGCAGTGAGTAAAGTGCCGTATGGTGCAGCTGTGCGGCAGAAAAGTGCGCAGAGTTTAATTCTCCAAATAAAGAAAATTAAAGAGGCGGTTGCTATCATTAGATAGATACTCATTGAGAGTGCTGCGGAGGGGACGTGAATATAAATAATTCTAAAGACGTTTTTTTTGTCTTGCATCTATCGGCGTAAAAGCAAGCCCCCAAATCAGTGCAACAACCAAAATAAGCCAAGCTAGAGGCATCATCCACGGCAGTATGCGAGCTGCTAAGTGGTCAAATCCTTGAGGCTAGTGATACGGTGCCCCATTTTTGTAAGCGTTTCCAGAGTGTCATGTAATATCGCTATAGTGTTTAGTTGTATGATATTGTTTATTTTTAGCCAAACCGGTTAGGAGGATATGGTTAAAAAGTTTTGGTTTATTTTACATAGCGCATTTGGTATTGGGCAAGAAAGGCTTGCATCGCTTTGCCACGATGGCTAATGGCATTTTTTTCTGTTTTTTCTATTTCAGCAGCAGTTTTATCGCTTTGCTCTGGTAAAAAAAGCGGGTCATAACCAAAACCTTTTTCGCCTCTTTCTTCTAGCAAGATACGTCCTTGCCAAAGTCCTGTTGCAATAATTGGTAAAGGATCGTTTTCATGGGATAGGTACGCAATGCTACAAACAAAGTAAGCACTGCGGTCTTCAGTTGTTGCCAAACGTGCTAAAAGTTTTTGATTATTCTGCTTATCGTTTCTGTGTTCGCCACTATAACGTGCAGAATAGATACCAGGCTCACCGTTTAGCGCTGGAACGACTAAACCAGAATCATCTGCAATAGCAGGTTTTCCGCCAATTTTCGCTGCGTGGCGCGCTTTGATAAGTGCGTTTTCCACAAAGCTTAGACCGGTTTCTTCAGTATCACCAATAGATAGACTACCCTGAGGAATAATAGAAACACCAGTATCTGCAAATAGGCTTTTAAATTCATGAATTTTTCCAGCATTACTACTGGCTAAAATGATTTCTTTCATCCATTTAATCCTAGTACGCGACGTTGTTCCGTCATGATTTCTTTGATGCCTTTTTCGGCAAGCTGCAACAAGCTATCCATTTCTTCACGGCGAAAAGCATGACCTTCTGCGGTTCCTTGGACTTCTATAAATGCACCGGAATCGTTCATAATGACATTCATATCCGTTTCTGCTTCGCTGTCTTCCGCATATTCTAGGTCTAAAACGGGTGTGCCTAGATAAATCCCAACGGATGTGGCAGCAAGCTGTCCATGCAGCGGATTGGATTTTAGTTTGCCTTCTGTCATAAGTTTACGAATGGCATCTGCTAAAGCAACAAAACCACCACTGATTGCAGCGGTTCGTGTGCCACCATCGGCTTGTAAGACATCGCAATCAATAGTGATACTACGTTCGCCAAGCGCATTTAAATCTATAACCGCACGTAATGAGCGACCAATTAGGCGCTGAATTTCAATGGTACGCCCTTGCTGTTTGCCACGCGCAGCTTCTCGAACGGTTCGCTCATGGGTTGAGCGTGGCAACATAGCATATTCTGCTGTTACCCAACCTTGTCCTTTTCCACGAAGAAACGGCGGAACGCGTTCTTCGATACTGGCTGTGCATAAAACGTGTGTATGACCGCATTTGATAAGTGCGGAACCTTCTGCATAACGGTTGACGTTGCGCTCAATCGTCAGTGGGCGAAGTTGGTCAGGGGCACGGTTGCTAGCTCGCATAATAATCCTTGGAATAATAAGAAATGGCTGCATTCTAACAAAAAGAGATGTCGCTTGTGGCGGGTTTCGTTATCATATTTCTTTTTTTAGGAAAAAATGATGCGAATGAGTATGACAGCGTTTGCCCGCGCAACAGGGATGATAGGGGAAACCAGTTTTACGGTAGAGATGAAATCAGTTAATCATCGATATTTAGATATTCAGCCCAAATTACCAGAAACTTTACGCGCGATTGAGTCAGAAATTAGAGCAAAATGTCAACAAGCGCTTTATCGTGGAAAAGTAGATATTTATGTAACGATTAAGCGTTCACCAAATAGTCGAGACTTAGTGTTAAATCCGCCTGTGATTAAACGTTGGTTATTGGCTTTTTCAGATAGTGGAGCGATGGAATCGTTAGGAAAACCAGATTGGAAAACAATGCTGTCTTTACCAGGAACAATGATTGAAACTCCCGCAGATGATGAGGCACTGGGTATTGCGGTATTAGAAGCGGTTGATAGTGCGATTGCGGCATTATTAGAAATGCGTTCGCGTGAAGGTGAGCAAATTACCGCGGTATTGGAAGCGCAGCTAATAAAAATAGAACAGCTAGTAGATGAGTTAAAAGCTTATTATCCACAAGTAGAAAATCAAATAACAGAACAATTGAAAGCGCGTTTGGCAGCGCTTAAATTAGAAGTAGAACCTCAGCGATTTGAACAAGAGGTGGTTTTTTTATTATCAAAAGCGGATGTGCGTGAGGAGTTAGATAGGTTACATTTTCATGTTAATGAAGCGCGCCAAGCCTTAACGCAAAAGGAAGCCATTGGAAGACGGATGGATTTTTTAATGCAGGAATTTAATCGCGAAGCGAATACGCTAGGCTCTAAAGCCGCTGATAATGTATTGAGTAAAGCGGCTGTAGATTTAAAAGTGATGATTGAGCAAATGCGCGAGCAAGTGCAGAATTTGGAGTAGTATTCGTTAGTCGTATCAAGAAGAGTTTGATGTTTTATATCGGAAGTTTTGCATCATTTCTCTTGTTCGACGTTCTTTGCGTCGGTCGTATTTGACGGTGGTGGCGACGTTTTCATGTCCCATAGCATCTTGGACTTGTTTGGCATCTATGCCCATATCAAAAAGATAGGTGGCGAAAGTGCGTCGGAGGTCGTGCGGGGTAAAGCGTTTTAAACCAGCCGCAATCCGATGACGGTCGAGTATTTTATTGATAGAGCGGTCGTTTAAGCGGGTATTGACTGGCGTGTCATTTTTCCGCATTCGGAAGAAGAGTGGAGCATCTGGATGTTGTTTAAAAGGATGGATTTTAAAGAATTGTCGTAAGAGGCTCATTGATGTTTCTGATAGGAAGATGAGTCGCTCTTTATTGCCTTTGGTTTGCGCTTTGATAGCCCCTTCTTCCCAAAAGATACTGCCACAGCTTAAACTCGCAACTTCCGCGCGACGCATTCCACATTCTACGAGTAGCGCAAATAGTGCCATATCGCGTGTATGCATTAGAGAGGGCTCTTTGGTGGTGACTTCGTCATAGAAACGATGAATTTCAGAGACTTCTAAAGCGCGTCCAGCAGAAATACGTTTACCTCGAATGTTTTTTACAGACTGAATAAGCAAATATTGTTCATGAGAAATTTGCTCATTGAGCCATGCTTGCTTGGCAGTTCCTCGCATAATCGCAAGGTAATTGTTAATGGTGTTAGGGGTGTATTCTTTTTCTACCAGTAGGTTTTTGATGTATTCTAAATCGTCTGGTGAAAGTGATGTCCAATCAAAGGTTTCTAGTGTTTTTTGCGCTAAGAGGTGCGCAATGTTATTGAGCTTTGAGCGCGTTGTTATTTTGCCAGATTTTGCGGTTAGGCTAGCAATATAGCGTTCTGCCGCATTCATGCGGTGGCGTGGGGCTGTTTGAGGGGTAAGGTTTTCTTTGTCCATAATAAATAGAATCGCCATATTGGGTAAATATGGCGATTGATGTGAGTTAGTCAGCAGTAAATGTAGCAGAGATAGTGACGGGAAGTTGTAAGGAGATACTAAGTAATCCAGCAACTTCACGTAGTTTGTTTACTTCATTTTCTACTTTAAATGCGCTTAAGTCGAGTAAGGCAGGGGATAGAGAGGTGATTTGTAAACGTGCATCGTTGGTTTTAAAAACCAATAACGGTAGCGTAATGGTTGCTTCTTTATCGCCAAAGGTTAGGGTAAGAGCTTGTTTGATGGAACGGCTTTCGCCTATTTCTAGTTTTGAAAGAGGCTCAATATCTACTTGTCCACTAATGCTTAATTGTCCGTTTGCAGTTTTAAATACCCAATCACGAAGACGCTCGTTACGAATATCGATACCACTTTGGATAGTGTTTAAATCCAATGTGCCGCTTAGCTTACCATCATCGCTTAATGTTAGTTTGCTTGGTGCAAAATGGTTAGGTTCGATAATAACGTTCTTATCAGCTGTAACTTTAGTGGTTAAGAAGTTTACTTGAGCGTTGTCGCTTTGCCAGTTTGCAGAGGCAATTAGCGGAAAGGATAGCGCTGCCAATAGAGTCAGTTTTTTTATCATAAGTGTTTCCTTTTGAGTTGCAATGAATGTTGATATTGCTTTATCAAGCTTATAATCAACGTAAGCTATTCTACACAAAACTTATTCTTTCTGGGGAGGCGGTTATTAGTAGATTTTTTTTGCATTGTAATTTGAGACCTTTGCAAAAAAGTTAAAATCTTTAGTAGTGTTTTGAAAAGTATGCTGATTAAACCCAACCATAATTAATATAATGGAAGAGTAAGTCAAACGCCTTAAAGTGATTCACCAACTTTTTAGAAAAACAGCAAGTCTTTCGAAAGACTCGCCTCAGCCTTTGCCTAAAGCGATTATTATTACCCTCAATATCCGTAGTATATCGCTTACCTATCTTTTTAACGTTACCATCAAAAGCCGTTAAGAAGCTATCCCAATTATCACAACAAATACAACCAAAACTAATTCCTAATGCCTCAAGTTTAGCTCTCAATTGTTTAGCTGTCTTTAGATTGCGTTTCCCCCATACAAAAGCCATATCTCACCACTATCTGGATCATATAGTGCAATCATCTAAAACCCAACCCAATCCAAAGCAGATAAAAGAATAAAGTATCAATACAATCCATCCGCCATTCTTTGCGTATTTGCTTAATCCAAGCCCACATCTTTTCAATAGGATTTAAGTCTGGACTATAAGGGGGTAACCAAACTATCTCATGCCCATGCTCTTCAATGATTGCTTGAATATCACTGCGTTTATGAAAAGCG
>NZ_LWHB01000062.1 GCF_001889065.1 Suttonella ornithocola
ATATCTAATCCAATGATTGATAAACCAACGGAGTAGATGATGCCTAACGCAAGCATAACGAGTAATTGACCTCGTAAAAAACCACTTAGAACGAAATCAGAGCGACGCATTAGTTCATGTGTAATGGCTTTATATTGGCGCGGAATGAGCTCATCAATTTTATTAACCAAAATATCCCAATCGCGTAATAAGTAGAAAGTCACTACAGGTGTTAGGAAAAGATAGGTTAAAAAGGTAATCACTATTCCAATAGGACCAGAAAGTGAGCCAATAAATGATCGCGCGACTTGTGAAGCGCTACCAATATGCTCGCTCATCAAAGCTTTTATGTTATCAATACTAAAATCTTTAACACTGATATTAAAAAGTTTCTCAAGCGTACTGCCAAAATGTGATTTCATCCAGTCAATATATTGAGGCATCCTATTCCCAAGCGTATCAATCTGGCTAGTAATAGCAGGAATTAAAACTAATACGATTAAGCACATGAGTATAATTAACCCAAGGAACACAATGACAACAGCCCAAGTTCGTGAAACTTTTACGGCTTCTAATCGATCAGCTAAAGGATCGCCTAAATAGGCTAATAAAGCCCCTAAGAAAAATGGCGTAAGAATTGGGCTAAGTAAATATAACAAGCTAATAAACACACCTAGGAGAATTAGCCAAAAAATTCTTGATTCAAACACGTGAAACTACTCTAAAAAGAAAAGTGCTATTGTATCAGCTAAAAAAAATGTTCAAAGGACGATATGAAAAAATCCTATCGTTTTAAGTATGTCAACTAAAAATTCTATAAAAGTTACAGGATAAAATAGCCCAACTTACCTTTATTTAGGGCAAAATATAATCGGTCTATACTTAATTTTATAAAAGGAAAAAATGAAGAATTTATTAACTGTCCTTGATTGGATTCGCTATGGTGCCAGTCGGTTAGCTGAAAGCAATGTGTACTATGGTCACGGTACAGACAATGCGCTAGATGAATCGGCAGCACTGGTATTAGGTATGCTTAAGCTTCCTTTTGATATTAGTCCGACGTATTTTCAAGCGCACTTGACTGAAAAAGAGAAGGAGAAACTTGTTTGGGGTTTAGAACAACGTATTCAGGCGCGCCTGCCAGTGCCCTATATTACTCATCGCACGCTTTATGGTGGTTATGAGTTTTATATTGACCAAAGAGCTTTAATTCCTCGTTCTCCGATTGCAGAGCTGATAGAAAAAGATTTAATGCCTTATTGGCAAGGGCAAGAACCAGAGCGAATTTTAGATTTGTGTTGTGGGAGCGGATGTATCGGGATATTAGCAAAATATCGCTATCCTGAAGCAGAAGTTGTTTTGGCGGATATTGATTTAGATGCGCTTGAAGTTGCCGAAATTAACCTTGAACGTGCAGGTATGCAATCCTGTGGGATAGAGGTTTGCCATTCAGATACATTTGAAGCGGTTACGGGTACTTTTGATTGGATATTATGCAATCCTCCTTATGTTGAAGCAGAAGAAATGCAAGAGATTGCGGATGAGTATCGCCATGAACCGATACAAGCGCTCGTTTCAGGAGAATATGGTTTAGATTTAACTCAAAAAATTCTTCATCAAGCAGCTGATTATTTAACAGAGAATGGCATATTGATTTTAGAAGTAGGTATGACTTGGCCAATTTTAGAAGAAGTTTATCCTGAAATTGGTTTCGATTGGGTTGAATTTGAGCGTGGTGGAGAAGGTGTTTTTGCAGTTGGTAGGGACGAGTTATTGGCTTGGCGAGAAGCAGGATTGATATAAAAGCTTTTTTTGAAATTATATTTCAGGCTATACTAAATAGCTACTTTTAGGGGTGTCCGTATTTAGGGCTGAGCGGTGTACCCGCTGAATCTGATGTTGTTCATGCAGCCGTAGGAAACAAGTAGAAAATGCCAATGGATTGCGATAGCGCTCTCTCGCTTATTTAGAGGAAAACTATAGTCAAAGAAAACTAAAATTGGTGCAAGGCAACCGAGTGCAGATAATATAGTTGTACAATAAATGAGGGAAATACTGTATCAATTTAGTATTTCTTCGACTATATCATGACTTTTTCTATTGATTTACGTGAGGCTGGTTAACTTTTTTTGGCAAGAAACAGTTGATCATATTTTTGTACAAGAAATGGTCAAAAATCGCTTAAGCACTAAAGCATTTTTACGTTATCTTAATCAAGATTACACATTTTTTAGACATTTTTCTGATTTGTCCGCAAACACCTACTATTAAAGCAGATATAATGGCACATCGGCATCAGTGATTAACTTTTTAGCATCGTTACCGATAAAGAAAATGATTATTTCCTTCAAAAGGCATACCATAGTTAGAGATAGGATGCTGTTTTCAAAATGGATATTGAGTTAACGCTGTATGCATTTTTTGGGATCCCTGCTATAGAGAGAGATTTCTTTACTTATGCTTATGAATAAGGTTAATCAATAAGGAGAATTTATGGTTTTAAAAACAATTTTATTATCAATGGGATTATTAGCTATGAAGGTTGTATTAGCAGCAGAATCTTTGGTAAAGGTGGAAAGTCCAGATAATTTTGAGACGACTTTTCAGCGGGTAGAGCAAGGATTAAAGGATAAAGGAATGACAATTTTTACTGTGGTCGATCATGCAGATGCGGCTAAGGAAAATGGGTTAACACTGCGTCCTACTCGTGTCATTATTTTTGGTAACCCAAAAGGTGGTACGCCTTTAATGGAAAAAGCGCCTTCTTTGGCATTACAATTACCTTTAAAAGTCCTGATTTTTGAAGGAGATGATGGAAAGGTTTACGGAGAGTTTTTAACTGCAAAAGCATTAGCAGAAGGTGTTGGTGTGAATGTAGAAGTGGTAGAGTCTTTGGCGCCAGCAGAAAAACTTTTGCAAAAATTAGTCAGCGGACAGTAACATATAGCCAACTTCTCAAAAAATGCATACAACGTTAATTTAACATCTAATTCAAAAATAGCGTATTATTTCAAATTACTGTATGCATTTTTCGGGAGTCCAGCTATAGACAAACTATTATCTTTTGCATAAGTCATCTTTGTTTTTGAATATTATGAGACCTTTGCAAAAAACAAAAAAATAGAGAAATTCCAATTTTTCAAATTCTGAAAATATATTAAAATTAGATAGTGGTTTGAAAAGTATGCTAAACATACTCTTACAAAAAATACTCCTTTTAATGTATTGATATTTAAATATTTAATTACAATTAGAATATTTGATAATATTCCAGTATATTTTTCAAACCACTATCTAAAATTATAGCGTTAATTTTTCTACTAGTGGCAAAAATTAGTGGAAAATGGAATTTTCCAAATATTTAATTATATTTTTCAAACTGTTATATAGAAAGGTTGCTAGAATATAGTGCGATCAGCTAAAAAACAAAACATCCTATAGCCCTTATCTAGCCATTCTGGCGGTAGATAACGTTCTGTTTTTTAGCTGATTTGACTATAGTTACAGGGTTAAGATAGATGAACAAAGTAAGCATACATACTGTACTAGAATAGCGATCTAATTTCTTTAACTCTTTTATTAGCCTTTAAATATATTCATTGTTTTTTAGGGATTTGGTTCTCGATCAATAACTCGGCGCATTTCAAAACTGGAGTGAACGTTTGCAACGCCAGCGATACGGTTGAGTTTACCAAGTAAAAATTGTTCAAAATCCCGCATATCTTTGACGACTATTTGTAAGAGATAGTCTTCTGCTCGTCCAGTAACGATGCTCATACGAATAACCTCTGGAAAGGTCTCTACCGTTCGTTCAAATTGAGCAAAGCGTTCTGGGGTATGTTTGTCTAATGTTACGGCAATAAATACGCTTAGGTCATAACCTAGAGCGTGGTGATTGAGTTTGGCGTGATAGCTTTCTATATAGCCGTTTTCTTCTAACCGCTTAACCCGCCTTGCACAGGGGGTGGGAGAGAGATTGACGGCTTCAGCTAGGGCAAGATTATTTATTCGACCGTCTTGGACTAGTTTTCGCAAGATACGCTTATCTATGCTATCTAATTGGTGCTTTTCACTCATAATTTAACTAAAAGTAGGTAAAATAATTATTTATTATCCAATTATAGATGATTTTTAGAGATTGTTTTAATTATATTAGCGTTATAATAATTTTATCTTCTCAATCAGGAATGATTTATGGCACAGAAATTTGATTTCAAAAAATATCGTCCTTTTGCTTTTGCTCCACAATTATTAGATAGAACTTGGCCGAATAAAGTAATTGATAAGGCACCTCGTTGGGTAAGTGTTGATTTACGCGATGGTAATCAAGCGTTGATTGATCCCATGACGATTGAACAAAAGTTACGTTTTTTCAATCTATTAGTAGATTGTGGTTTTAAGGAAATTGAAATTGGGTTTCCATCGGCTTCTCAAATTGAATTTGATTTTACTCGACGTTTAATTGAGGAGAATTTGATTCCTGATGATGTCACAATACAGGTATTGGTCCAGGCTCGTGAGCATTTAATTTTGCGAACTTTTGAAGCTTTACAAGGCGTTAAGCGAGCAATTATGCATGTCTATAATTCTACTTCTCGTGTGCAAAGAGAAAAGGTTTATCAAAAATCTCGTGAGGAAATTACAGAAATTGCGGCATTTGGTGCTACTTTATTAAAAGAGCAAGCTAAGAAATTTCCTAATAGTGAATGGATTTTTGAATATTCTCCAGAGAGCTTCTCTCAAACAGAACCAGATTTTGCTGTTGAAGTATGTGAGACGGTTTGTGAGATCTGGCAACCTTGGAATGGACAAAAGGTTATTTTAAATTTACCTAATACAGTAGAAGTTTCAACACCTAATCTCTATGCGGATCAAATTGAGTATTTTTGTCGCCATCTTTCTTGTCGGAAAGATGTTGTGATTAGTGTTCATACGCATAATGATCGCGGATGCGCAGTAGCAGCTTCTGAATTAGCAGTGATGGCAGGTGCCGATAGGGTAGAAGGAACGTTACTAGGCAATGGTGAACGGACAGGAAATATGGATATCATGGTGATGGCGATGAATCTATATTCTCAAGGAGTTGATCCAAAATTAGATTTTTCTAAGATGAATGAGATTGTTCATGTGGTCAGTGAATGTAATAATCTTCCTGTTCATCCTCGCCACCCTTATATTGGTGAACTAGTGTTTACGGCTTTTTCTGGCTCGCATCAAGATGCTATTAAGAAATCTCTTGAGAAGGAAGCGGTAGAAGGTGTTTGGGATATCGCTTATCTCCCTATTGATCCACATGATATTGGTAGAAGTTATCAAGATGTAGTACGCATTAATTCTCAATCTGGTAAGGGCGGTGTGGCGTATATTTTATCGAGAGATTATGGCTTGAATGTACCTCGTTGGTTACAGGTTGATTTGGCACAAAAGGTACAAGTTGAAAGTGAACGTAAGCAAAAAGAGCTTTTGTCTCAAGAAGTCATGAAGGTCTTTGAAGACAGTTATTTGCAAGAAAGTGATTACCAATTATTAGACTATAGTATTAGTCGGCATGAACGTGAGGATAAATTAGAAGCTTTATTACGTCATCATAGCCAAGAATGCCGTGTGAGTGGACAAGGAGCCGGCGTTATTTCTGCATTTGTTAATGCGTTAGAAGAAATGGCAAATGTCAAAATGAATGTAGTAAATTATGCTCAGCATGCAATGACACAATCTACGAATGCTCAAGCAGTAGCTTATGTTCAATTGATGATAGATGAATATTTATATACAGGCATTGCGTATAGTCAAGATACGGTAACTGCGATGTTGCGTGCAACTTTGGTTGCAATGAGTCAAGCGTTGAGAACGTTGGAAGCGGTATAAGTTGATAAAAGCCAGTTACTTGTTAGATTAAAGTAGTCATAAGCTGCAATATCTCTGGTGAACATAGTTTAATACTATGTTCACTTTGTATTTTAGGAATCATAAAGATGAATATTATTGGTATTTCTCTATAGGTTGACAAGAAATAATGCTTCTTTTATATAGTAGGATTCCCGAAAAGTGCATACAGCGCTTTTGGATAAGACGGTGCTTTCAAAGTGGTTATTAAGTTAACGTTATATGCATTTTTTGGGAAGTTGGCTATAGAAGTCATAAAGTTTTTAAAAGTAACTGTTAAGCTAAAAAGGTTGGGTATTAATGGATAGAAGACGTTTTCTCCAAATTAGTGGTGGAAGTATTTTATTATTGGGTATGGGAAAAGCGGTTTATGCAGCTGAACAAGAGAATGATGTTTTATTAAGAGTTATTGGAACAACTGATGTTCATAGTTTTTTAACAGATTTTGATTATTATAAAGATAAGCCTACACCAAAATTTGGTTATACCCGTACGGCTTCTTTGATTCGCCAAGCTCGTCAAGAAGTGGCAAACAGTGTTTTAGTTGATAATGGAGATTTGATTCAAGGTAATCCTATTGCTGATTATCAAGCAGGAAAAGGTTATCAAGAGGGCGTTCCTCATCCAGCAATAGAAGTGTTTAATGCCATGAACTATGATGTTGGCACGATTGGAAATCATGAATTTAATTATGGTTTAGCGTATTTGGAGAGTGCGTTAAAGCAAGCTAATTTCCCAATTATTAATGCCAATATTGTTAAACCTGAAACCGACGAACCTTATTATACGCCTTATTTAATTAAGGAAAAAAAGGTTACGACGCATGATGGACAAGAAAAAGTCATTAAAATTGGCTATATTGGCTTTGTTCCGCCTCAAGTAATGGTCTGGGATAAAGCGCATTTATCAGGAAAGGTAGAAGCGCGAGATATCGTAGAAACGGCAAAAAAATATATTCCCATCATGAAGAAAGAAGGAGCGGATATTATTGTTGCTTTAGCACATACCGGTCCATCAGATGAACCTTATTCTCCTGGTGAAGAAAATGCAGCTTTCCATCTTGCAGAAGTACCAGGATTAGATGCGATTATTTTTGGGCATGCACATGGTTTATTTCCGAGTAAAGATTTTGAGAAAGCTTCAAATATCAATCTTGAAAAGGGTACAAAAAATGGAACACCAGAAAGTATGGCTGGCTATTGGGGAAATAATATTAGCGTTGTTGATTTACAGCTAAGAGAGCAAGATGGAAAATGGACAGTTATTGATGGTAAAGCCAGCTTACGTTCTATTTTTGATCAAGAAAGCCAAACTTCAATAGTTGAAAATGATCCAGAAATCACTAAGCTTTTAGAAAAAACACATGAAGCTACTAGAGCTTTCGTGGCTCAACCAATTGGGGAAGCAAATGATAATATGTATAGCTTTTTAGCGTTAGTGCAAGATGACCCAACGGTTCAGATTGTTAATCAGGCGCAGAAGGCTTATGCAAAGAGTGTTGCTGAAAAGATGCCTGAACTAGCAGGAATACCTATTTTGAGCGCGGCGGCACCTTTTAAAGTCGGTGGACGCAAAAATGATCCGAGTGGTTATACAGAAGTTGATAAAGGGCAACTGACTTTCCGTAATGCAGCAGATTTATATCTTTATCCTAATACGTTGGTTATTTTAAAAGTTAAAGGTAAGGATGTTAAAGAGTGGTTGGAGTGTAGTGCGGGAATGTTTAACCAAATTGACCTAAAAAAAGATACACCGCAATCGTTGTTAAATTGGGAAGGATTTAGAACGTATAATTTTGATGTCATTGATGGCGTAAATTATGAAATAGATGTTACTCAGCCAGCTCGCTATGATGGAGAGTGTAACCTGATTGATGCCAAGGCAGAGCGAATAAAAAATCTTGTATTTAATAATAAGCCAATAGATTTAGAGGCTGACTTTTTAGTCGCGACCAATAATTATCGCGCTTATAGTGGTAAATTCCCAGGAACTGGTGAAAAATCTATTGTTTTTGCCGCACCTGATGAAAACCGACAAATTTTAGCAAATTATATTAGCCAAACCAGTCAAGTAGAAGGGCAGGTTACGCCGAGTGCTGATAATAATTGGAAAATTGCAAAAATTACGGAAGGACAGCCAATTATTTATTTTGAGACTTCTCCGAGTGAGAAAGCAGCTGCTTTTGTTAAAGAAAAAGCACAATACCCAATGAAAATGATTGATAAAGATGAAGCAGGCTTTGCCGTTTATTCTTTAGATTTGAAATAATGATTAAATAGAATATTTTAAGGCTATCTGAGTTTTTCTCAGATAGCCTTGATTTTTATACAGCCGTTAACCAATGGTGCTTATCTTCACTGCGACCATATTGGATATCTGTGATAAGTTTACGGATAGCTAATCCTTCGATATTGCTTTTAACAGAAATATCTTCTCCATTGATAATAAAATTTGTAATTGGAGAGATAACAGCAGCTGTGCCTGTTAAGATAGCTTCCGCACCATTAGAAACTTTTTCCGCAATTTCTTCCACGCGGAATTCTCTTTCTTCGACTTTATAGCCATTTTCTTGCGCCACTTGAATGACTGTCCGGCGAGTAATGCCATGAAGGAATTCAGTCGTGAGTGGTTTGGTAATGAGGGTTTTACCGTCGATTAAAAAGAAATTGGAAGCGCCGGTTTCTTGCACATCTCCATTTGGACAGAACAGAACTTGTTGTGCATGATATTTTTTTTCTGCTTCCATTGTCCAATGAAGGGCAGAAGCGTAATTACCGCCTGCTTTGATGCTTCCCATATGCGGTGCGCAACGTTGATGCTCGGTTTCGACCAATACGCGTAGTGCAGCGCCTTGTTTTAAGTAATCGCCTACAGGTGAGGTAAGAATATACAATAAGGCATCGTCTGTTGGATGCGTCGCACTACCAATATTGGGTGTAATGCCAATGAGAGCCGGGCGAATATAAAGTGCTCCGCGTTGGTCTGGTACATAATCTTTGGCTTTGGAAACTGCCTGAATAATCATTTCTCTTAATAGCTCACTTTCTGGCATGGGTAGGTATAGAGATTGTGCGGATTTACGCAGCCTTTCTACGCCGTCATCTAAACGAAAAATATGGACGCTATTATCTTCATGGCGAAAAGCTTTCATGCCTTCAAAAATTTCACTAGCATAATGCAGGCAATGCGCAGCAGGATGAAGTGTTAGGCGGTCGCTGGGTTGAAAATTGATATCGCTCCAACTACCTTCATGATAAGTAGCGATAGGCATTTCTGGTGCGAAAGTGCTACCAAAAACCGTAGGAATTTCTTTAAGCATAATCAAGTCCTTTTCCGTGGTGGATAATTCTAGTAAAAGCGTAGCCGTATTATAACGACTTCTGAAAGTGCATATAGTTAAATTCTATGGATTTAGAAAATAAGTGCAGCTATAACAGCTGTTAAGGTCATTGCAAATAAAATCCAACGCATGGTATTTGGACTAATGGCAACGGCAAAACGAACGCCTAATAAAGCGCCAATGGCATTGCCCAGTGCGAGTACGAATCCAACTAGCCATAGAACTTGTCCTTCCCAAATAAAAATTGCTAAAGCAATGGTGGTAAATATCATTGTGCAAGCGAGCTTAAGCGCGTTTGAGTGAACAAGGTCATAATGTAAAATGCTCGCAAAGGTAGTAATAAGTACAAAGCCAACACCTGCTTGCACAAATCCGCCATAAATACCGCCAATAAATAACCATATCCATGCGACTGGTGTTTTTTTCATTAGGCGGGCTTGTCCTTCGGGATACATGATAGTGGCTGGCTTAAACAGCATCATCGCAGCTACAATTAACATTGTGCCAAGTAAAATAATTTTAACTAAAGTTTGTTGATTTAAGTTTGCGGTGAATGACGATAAAGCCAATAGGATAGGCAATTTTGCAGCTAATAAAGCACCAACTGCTCCGCCAATCAAGGTAGGGATAAAAATAGCGGGTAAATCATGGGTAGGGACTTTTCCTTTTTTTGCAAATCCAAATAATCCCGCAATGCCCTGAAACCAAATGCCGACTCGATTAGTAGCATTAGCCGTTTGCGGATCAAGTCCAAATACCATGAGTAAAGGTAGGATTAAATTAGAGCCTCCGCCAGCGAGGATATTAACCACTCCAGCGATAATAGCCAGTAAAAAAATAGCGGGATAAATATAGGGTGAAAAGTCCATTTTATTCCTTTGAGTGAAGAGTATGTTTTGCGATGATTTCTAAAATAAAAATAAATAAAAATCCAATTATTATCAGTGGTATGGATGTTGATAGTGGTGATTGAGATGTGGAAAAAGGTAAGGTATTTATTCCTCCAATTTTCCATGGCCATACTTTTATCAAAGAGCCTGCAATAAATCCCGTCATAGTGGCGACGGTCAGATTATGATAATTCTTGAAAAGATAATGTAAAAGTTTGGAAAAACTAAGTAAACCGAAAATAGCTCCTAAGGCAAAAATACTTAAAATGAGGATATTAAAGTTATTGATAGCTTCTAATATATTGCTATATGCGCCAAGCAAGACAAGAATAAAAGCGCCTGAAATACCGGGAAGAATCATCGCGATAGTAGCAAATGCACCACAAAAAAAGTAATAAGATAGGTTGATGTGCTCAGGGTTAGCAGTTGGCATTAAAGCGATAAATGTAGAGAGAATAGCACCAATGGTAGCCGAAAACCAAGCACTACCTTTCCAATAGACTTTTTTGCCGAGAAAAAAGATACTGGCAAGAATTAACCCAAAAAAGAAAGCCCAGATATAAATGGGATAGTTTGTTAGCCAAAGTCGTAATAAATGTGCTAGGGTAAAAATTGCAGTTGCAATGCCAGACAGTAATGAGAGTAAGAAATATCCATCAATATATTGCCAAAAAGTTTTAATTTGTATTTTTCTCAGGTAGGAGAGGGCTTTTGTATCAAAATGCGAAAGTGCTGTAATCCAGCGTTCATAAATGCCGGCGATAAAAGCAATGGTTCCGCCGGATACGCCGGGAACCATATCTGCAGCACCCATGGCAATTCCTTTGAGGTAAATAAGAAAGAGATTTTTCATAATTAAATAATAAATGTAGAAAGGTTAGATAAAAATGCATAAATACCTAATAAAACGAATATTAAAGCGCATAGGCGATTGATTAAAATGCGATATTTTCCGCTAATAAGCTTAGCAGCGCCAATACCATAGATAAATAGGATGCTATAGTCTAATAAGCACCATAGTAGAGTTAATATAATAATTGCAGGAAGAAAAGAAAGTGAAAGTGCTTCAATAAAAGGCGGAAAGAATGTCATAAAGAAAATAATATCTTTTGGATTAGATATGCCAACACCGAAAGCTGTCAAAAACATTTGATTTAAGGATTGATTGGGCAAGGAGGTGGAGTAGATTGCTTGTTGGGTTGTTTTTAATAAACTTATTCCGTAATAGATAAGATATAGTCCGCCAATGGCGGTTAGAAGATTAAATAGTTTTGGACTAATATTTGCAATCCCGCCGATAATTGCAGCAGCTGTCGCAATCAGCACTAATGATGCTGTGTTTGTTGCTATGATAACGACTAATGTACCACGCCAACCACGTTGTGCTGCTGCATTGATGACCATTATATTGACAGGCCCCGGAATAATTAGAAAGATAAAGACAGTGCTTAAATAAGTCAGTAAAACAGTATTCATTGATTAGCGTTTTTTCTGTGATAGGAGATTCTTTTTTAGCTATTTTTAGGTTTTTTTGCAGATAATCGAATTTTTTTAAGGGGGTTGGTTTTTTTATTGCTAGGATATTGACTTAGAAAGGCTTCAGCTTCAGGAAAAATTAGTTTGATTTTTAGTCCGGGATGATTGTCGGTAAGGCAAATTTCTCCTCCATGAAGGTTGATTACCGCAGAAACTAAGGACAATCCTAGACCATTCCCGGGTGTTGAGCGCGCACTATCTAACCGCACAAATCTCTGTAGAACACGTTCCCTATCTTGTTCTGGGATACCGGGTCCATTATCAGCAACAGCAACAGTAATATGTTTTCCTTGTTTGTAAGCTTCTAATGAGATGTTACCGCCATTTGGGGTGTATTTAACCGCATTATCTAATAGATTTGTAATGGCTTGTGCAATAAGCTGTCGATTGCCTTGTACATGTAAATTCGGTTCAATTTGGCTACTAAAGGTATGTAATCCGTCTTCTGCTAATACATCATACATTTCTGCGAGGTCTTCACAGATTCGACTT
The DNA here is from genome assembly GCF_001889065.1 of Suttonella ornithocola. Lineage (GTDB taxonomy): Bacteria > Pseudomonadota > Gammaproteobacteria > Cardiobacteriales > Cardiobacteriaceae > Suttonella_A > Suttonella_A ornithocola. The sequence goes on from NZ_LWHB01000062.1 coordinate 12,121, forward strand.
AAATCGGTTTCAATAAAGTCATCTCTTGCTCTTGATTCAACTTGTGCAATAGAAAGCATAGCGTTGAATGTTTGTAGTAAACGCTCTGCATCTTCAATGGATTCTGCAACCACTTCTCGTAATTCTTCACAGCTACGCTTTTTGTCTAATAAAGCAACTTCCATTCGGCTACGTAAACGATTGAGCGGACTGCGTAAGTCGTGTGCAATGTTGTTAGTCACTTGGCGTTGACTGGTAATAAGATTATCAATTCGTTCGAGCATATGGTTAAGATCGCCAGCTAGCGCTCTTAATTCGTTGCTATCACTAGGTTTGACTGGAATGCGCTCGCCGAAATCACCGTCGGCAATGCGTCTAGCACTCCGGCTAATTCTGGCAATAGTATTGGTAATGGTTCGGCTAATGAAAAGAGAACCAAAGAAACTGGCAAGAACGAGTAACAAGGTAGCAAAAAGCGCCATGGTAATCATGCCACGCAAAATCTTTCTTTCATTATGAGTATCGTAGCCAATGATTAAGGCATATTTGTTTTGTATTGGCGTGATAATTACGCGCATAATATTATTGTTTTCATTGCGAGTAATAAAGGGTAAATCGAATTCGGAAGGTGGCGGAAGGAGGTTTTGCTCTAGGTTATCATGAAGTAAACAAAGGTTATTAAAGCTAGTATCTAGCATCACCATATTTCGTTGTTCACGCCCTGCTAAGTGATCGGTTGTGGAGGTTTGAGGGGTAATGCAGTAAGACATATTAGGTTCGGTTTTTACCCGCTCGGTGATGCCTATAGGTGGGGTGTATAAATCTAAGGTAGTGCGATATTCATAGTTTCGACGTAAGCGCAGTGCTTCTGAGATGAGTCTGCTATCCACTTGATCGGCGATTTCTTGTTGAGCTGTTTGATAAATCATCATCATTGAGATGCAGGTAATCACACTGGCGACTAAAGTTGTCATTAAAGAATAACGAAAGGCTGTGGTACGCGTTGTATGAAGAACTTCTTTGATTGATTTAGGTAGCGTCATAGGATGAAAATCTCTGAATGCAGGGTAAACATCATATAGATAAATGTATTAAAACAACAGAATGTCTGTAATAGGGGTTGTGTTTTCTAAATAGAATTCTGTTTTTATTGAAAAAGCGGAAAGTTAATACTTTCCGCTGAGATATAAATGTTATAGATTAGTTATAGGCTTTTGGGTCATATAAGCTATAACCAGCACCACGCTCTGTGTGAATCAATGGTGTATCAAAATCTTTGTCAATTTTGCTTCTTAGACGAGAGATATGAACATCAATCACGTTCGTTTGTGGGTCAAAATGATATTCCCAAACTTTTTCTAATAACATGGTGCGGGTAACGACTTGTCCGGCATTGCTCATTAAATATTCAAGTAAACGAAATTCTCTCGGTTGTAAATTGATTTTTTTTCCAGCACGAGTCACTTTTCTTTTGAGTCTATCAAGCTGTAAATCAGCAACTTCTAAAATCATATGATCTTGAATATCTGTATTACGGCGACGAGTCAACGCTTGGACTCGAGCGAGTAATTCAGAAAATGCGTAAGGTTTAACTAAATAGTCATCCCCACCGGCAGCTAATCCTTCTACGCGGTCATCTACTTCACCTAATGCAGATAGGATAAGAACGGGAACACTTGAACCTTCTTGGCGAAGTTGTTGGATAATAGATAAACCGTCAAGTTCGGGTAACATACGATCAACAATCAAGATGTCGTATTGATTACTTTGTGCCATATGCAAGCCTTCTGTCCCAGTGTGAGCAGTATCAGCAATATAGCCACTTTCACTTAGACCTTTGGCAATATAAGCAGCAACGTCTTTATCGTCTTCAATAATTAGAACATGCATAGTTTTCTCCTTGTTACTGGATGCTTTTTAATCCATTATTCACGGTCAGGATAATGGTAATTTATGAAAATATTTGTCTATCTTAAACGAATAGGAAAGAAATATGCATAAATCTTTGGTAGTACTTGCCCTTGGTGCTAGCATTTTGTTTCATTCAAATGCTTTTGCAGATGCAGTACCTGATTTTACGGTGTTATTCAAAAAAACAAGCCCAGCTGTTGTCAGTGTTGAAGTGGAGAGTGTTTTAAAAACACCTTCTGGTCAATATGGCATTCCGCCAAGTGTATTAGAGGAGTTTTTTGGTATTCCAAGAGGGCAGTTTCAAGAGTATGGTCAAGGAGATAAAGAGCGTATTGTTCAAGCAGGTGGATCAGGGTTTATCATTGATTCTACAGGGGATATTTTGACGAATGCCCATGTGGTAGATGGTGCGGATACTGTGCGCGTGCAGCTTAATAACCGCAAAGAATATATGGCTAAAGTCATAGGTGTTGATAAACGGACTGATATTGCTTTACTCAAAATCGATGGAGAGAATTTTCCGGTTGCAACATTAGGAAATTCAGATGAGGTTCAAGTGGGCGATTGGGTATTAGCGATTGGTTCTCCTTTTGGTTTTACAGAAACAGCAACAAAGGGAATAGTATCTGCTTTGGGGCGAAGTCTGCCAAATGGTGCTTATACGCCTTTTATTCAAACAGATGCAGCAATTAACCCAGGAAATTCTGGCGGTCCATTATTTAATAGCAGAGGTGAGGTGATTGGTATTAATTCTCAAATTTACAGTAGAAGCGGTGCCTTTAATGGCGTGGGTTTTGCAATTCCAATCAATGTGGCTAAAAATATTGCAGAGCAGTTAAAAAATGGTGGACAAGTTATTCGCGGTTGGCTAGGCGTATCTATTCAAGGTACAAATCAACAATTAGCAGAATCTTTTGGGCTTGATAAACCAGAAGGGGCTTTGGTTAGTCAAGTCATGAAAGGTTCTCCAGCAGAAAAAGCAGGGATTAGGCAGGGAGATGTCATTTTGTCTTATAACAATAAGGTAATAACAAAATCTGCCGATTTACCGCCATTAGTTGCCCTAACAGCTATAGGAGAAAAAGCAAAAGTAGAAATTTTGCGTGATGGGAAGCGTCAAATGCTTGAAGTAGAAATTGGTAATTTAGATGATTCTGGATATGCTCGTTTAGCTGAAAAAAGCAATCAGTTTCGTGGTATGCAGCTTAAAGCTTTAGATGAAGCTGCTCGTACAGCACTCGATTTTGATGGAGAAGGAGTATTAGTCAGCAAGGTAGAACCAAAATCAGCTGCGGCTAAGTCAGGATTGAGAGCTGGGGATATTATTATTGCAGTTGGCAATGAGGTAGTTAAAGCGCCAAAAGCTGTGCAAAAACGGTTAGAAAAAGCAAATAAAAAGCGCCCTCAACCCATATTGATTTATCGCGATGGGCAAACGATGTTTATACCTTTACTGCCAGATGATTCTAAATAATTACAGTTATATTTATATTCTTTCTAACGCCTATAGTGTTTTCTATAGGCGTTTAATTTTATAAAAAACTTGATAAAAACAGAGGTAAAAATTATAAGTATGCTTTTTTAACAACAAATAGGGCAATTATGTCAACAACGCTTAATTTACAAACTTTTCTCAATGAACGCGGGTTTTCCCCTTATCAATGGATGATTTTTATTTGTTGCTTTTTAACGGCTTTTTTTGATGGAATGGATACAGCGGTGATTGGCTATGTTGCCCCGCATTTGTTACAGGATTGGGGGCTAGAAAAAGCACAGTTATCACCAGTATTAAGTGCGGCATTATTTGGTTTGGCAATAGGCGCATTAGCATCAGGACCGATTGCAGATAGGTTTGGACGTAAGCCGGTATTAGTGGTGGCTGTTCTGTTATTTTCTTTGATGTGTATTGCTTGTGCATACGCACAAAATTTATCGCAATTAGAATGGCTACGATTTTTAACTGGCTTGGGATTAGGGGCAGCAATGCCCAATGCAATTACTTTGTTATCAGAATATTGTCCAGATGATAAGCGTTCTCTCATTGTGAATACAATGGCTTGTGGCTTTCCTTTAGGTGCAGCTATTGGGGGGTTTTTAGCAGCTTGGTTAATTCCTACTTTTGGTTGGCGGTCTGTTTTTTGGGTTTGCGGTGGTACTCCTTTATTGTTGGCTATTTTTATGCTATTTACTTTACCGAGGTCAGTGCGCTATTTGTTATCTCACGGAAAACCAGCAATTGAAGTTTGGAAGGTTTTACGACGAATTTCTCCAAGTTTGCCTAAAGAAACGCAATTCGTAATGATTGAACGGCAGATTGAGAATATGGGCGAAAAAAGAGGAATTGCATTGGTGTTATCGCGTCATTATTTATTAGGGTCAGTGATGCTATGGTTCGCTTATTTTTTCGGATTGATTATTTTTTACAGCATGGTGAATTGGTTACCTGTCTTATTTCAAGAAGCGAAAATGCCGGAAACTTTGGGGCCGAGAATTGTAGGTTTATTTGCTTTGGGTGGATTAGGGGCGATATTTAGTGGTTGGTTAATGGATAGGTTTAATGCTAATAAACTGATTGCTTTTTGTGCGTTCTTAACAGCATTAAGTGTCATTGGAATTGGTTTTGCACTGAATTATCGTATAGAGGTTTTAGTGGCTGTGGTATTGATAGCTGGTGTGTTGCAAAATACGATGCAAACGTCTTTGCCTGCTTTAGCAGCAGCTTTTTATCCAACCGCGGGTCGAACAACAGGCGTATCCTTTATGCTGGGTGTTGGCCGATTTGGTGCAATAGCGGGAACTTTCCTAACGGGTTGGTTAATTAGTCAACAGCTTTCTTTCACACATATTTTTATGATTTTATCAATTCCCTCTTTATTAGTAATGAGTTGTATTTTGATTAAGGAATGGTTTTATCAATAATTTTTTCTGATAAAGAAGATTTGTAATGGGGCTTTTATGATTGGTTTAATTCAGCGAGTTACTTCGGCTTCTGTAAAAGTAGATGAAGCTGTGGTTGGTGAAATTGCACAAGGATTGCTGGTATTAGTAGGTATCGAAAAAACAGATATTTGGCAAAATGCAGAAAAGTTAGCACAAAAAATTTTAAATTATCGTGTATTTTCGGATAAAGATGACAGGATGAATTTAAATGTTACGCAAGTGGGCGGTGAGATCTTGCTGGTATCGCAATTTACTTTGACGGCAAATACTAGTAAAGGTAATCGTCCGGGGTTTGATCCAGCGATGCCACCAGTAGTTGCGAAAGATTTTTTTCATCGGTTTTGTGTTTATATGGCAGAACGTTATCCCAATAAGATTCAAGTGGGGCAATTTGGGGCAAATATGCAAGTATCTTTGGTTAATGACGGACCAGTTACGTTTTGGTTGCAATGTTAATCTTGAATTCTGAAGGTAAATAGGCGTAGAGTAACTCTGCCAATTGAGGCTGATTTTTTATAGGAGAAAATAATGAAAATTTTAGCAGTTTGTGCGCATGGTTTAGGTAGTAGTTTTTTAATGGAGATGAATATTAAAAAAGCGCTTAAAAAGCTTGGAATAGAGGCAGAGGTAGAGCATTCTGATTTATCTGTAACAGGCAATGATGATGCAGATTTATTTGTCATGGGTGAAGATATCGCTGAAAGCAGTTCTTTAGATAAAACTCGTATGATTACTTTAAAAAATTTAGTGAGTTCAACAGAGTATGAGGAAAAATTAAAAACCTATTTTGATAAGCAAGGAAGATAGCTATGAATGCTCTGCTCAATTTTATTCTAGATATTTTAAAAGTGCCTGCGGTATTAGTGGGATTAGTGGCATTAGTTGGCTTAATCGCTCAAAAAAAATCACTGGCGGATACTATCCGTGGAACCATTAAAACAATTTTGGGATTTATTGTTTTAGGTGGTGGCGCGGAATTAGTAGTGAATTCATTAGCGCCTATGGGAACGATTATGCAAGATAGCTTTGGTGTGCAAGGCATTATTCCAAATAATGAAGCGATTGTTTCGATGGCCTTGAAAGAGTATGGCACTGCAACAGCGCTAATTATGGCTTTTGGAATGGCGGCGAATATTCTTATCGCGCGTTTTACTCGTTTGAAATATATTTTTCTCACGGGGCATCATACGTTTTATATGGCATGTATGATTGGGGTGATTTTAAGCGTTGCGGGCTTTAGAGGCTTTATGTTGGTAGTAGTCGGCGCGCTATGGTTAGGGTTTATCATGGCGTTTTTCCCGGCGATTGCGCAGGGTTATATGCGTAAAATCACGGGTAGTGATGATATTGGTTTTGGGCATTTTGGCACGGTAGGATATGTTTTATCTGGTGGAATTGGACAGTTAGTTGGCCAAGGTTCAAAGTCAACAGAAGAGTTAAATCTTCCTAAAAATTTGGGTTTTTTACGCGATAGTTCGGTTTCTATTTCTTTGACGATGGCAGTAATTTATTTAATTTTAGTGATTGCCGCTGGTCCTGAATTTGTGCAAACAACATTAAGCGATGGTCAAAATTTTTTGGTGTATGCCATTATTGAGGCGATTACTTTTGCGTCAGGAGTATTTATTATTCTCCAAGGTGTGCGTTTGATATTGGCAGAAATCGTTCCAGCGTTTACGGGGTTTTCCGAAAGATTGGTTCCAGATGCTAAGCCAGCTTTGGATTGTCCAATTGTTTTTCCTTATGCGCCAAATGCGGTTTTAATTGGCTTTTTATCTAGCTTTGTTGGTGGATTGGTGAGTTTGGCAATATTGGGGATGCTTCATTGGACATTGATTTTACCGGGTGTGGTTCCGCATTTCTTTTGTGGCGCAACAGCGGGTGTGTTTGGTAATGCCATGGGCGGTCGTAGAGGCGCAATTTTGGGCGCTTTTGCACATGGTGTTTTGATTAGCTTTTTACCTGTTTTCTTATTGCCTGTTTTAAGGAATTTAGGATTTGCCAATACAACTTTTTCCGATACAGATTTTGGGGTAGTTGGTATTCTTATGGGAAAATTGGTGGCGAGCGGTTCTCAAGTATTGATTACAGTCGTGATTGTCGCCATTATTGCTGCGTTAGTGATTTATAATTTTGTTGCGCCTAAACATTTAAGCAAACAACAGTAACTATTCAAGGCTATAGGATGCGTTCAATAATAATCCTATAGCCTATTGACTATTTTTAATAGAAAAATGTTATTTTTTAATGGGTGCTAAAAATCTTTTATAGGCGGGGTTGTCGGTTTCTTCATGATAGTCGTAACCAATTCTGTCTAAGTGGTCTTTTAAGGAAGTGTAGTCTTTCGCTTGTATGCCACATAAAACGCGTCCGTAGTCAGAACCATGATTGCGATAGTGAAATAAGCTAATATTAAAATCAGTACTCAGGGTATTTAAAAAGTGCATGAGCGCGCCGGGACGTTCTGGAAAGCCAAAACCAAAAAGATATTCATTTTCTACTTTTGCACTACCGCCAATCATGTAGCGTAGATGTTCTTTTGCAAGTTCATTATCGCTTAAGTCTTCAGTCGGATAGCCGGCTTCGCGAAGTTTATGAATAAATTGATTGAGTTGTTTCTGTCCATTATTGAGTTGTAAACCAACAAAAATTTGCGCTTCATTTTCATCTTGGTAGCGATAGTTAAATTCAGTTACTGCGTTATCACCACCAATGAGTTGGCAAAAGTTACGATAAGCCCCAGGACGTTCTGGAATGGTAACGGCAATTAGTCCTTCTCTTCGTTCTCCAATTTCTGTTCGCTCTGCGATATAGCGTAGGCGGTCAAAGTTAACGTTAGCACCAGAAACGATATGGATTAAGGTCAATGATTTTTCTTTTTGTTGAGCAGCCCATTTTTTTAGTCCAGCGGCAGCTAATGCACCAGAAGGCTCTGCAATGGCACGCGTATCATCAAATAGGTCTTTCATTGCCGCACAAATTTCATCTGTACTGACGGTTACAAAGCTATCGGCGTATTGTTTAATAAGGTCGTAAGTTAATTCACCAGGTTGTTTAACGGCAACACCGTCAGCAAAAATTCCAACAGATTCTAATGTTTGTCGCTCGCCATGTCGGATAGCATTAGTCATAGAGGCTGCATCTTCTGGCTCAACGCCAATAATTTTAATGTCTGGTCGAAGTGATTTGGTCAATAGGGCAATACCGGCTAGTAAGCCACCACCACCAACGGGCACAAAAATTGCATCAATTTTTTTAGGATGTTGACGTAATAACTCTAAGCCAATAGTTCCTTGTCCAGCAATGGTGTAAGGATCATCAAAAGGATGTATGTAGGTGAGCTGGTAGGCATTCATTAATTCATGAGCATGTGCTGCGGCTTCATCGTAAAAATCGCCATGTAAGACGATATTTACCCACTCTCCTCCTAAACGTCTCACCGCATCTACTTTAATGTTAGGGGTTGTTTTGGGCATCACAATGGTTGCTCTAATTTGCAGTTTATGTGCGGCAAGTGCTACACCTTGTGCATGGTTTCCTGCAGATGAGCAAATGACGCCTTTAGCACGAGCTTCTTCATCTAAATGATACATTTTGTTATAGGCGCCACGACATTTAAAAGAAAATACGGGCTGTAAATCTTCTCTTTTACAGAGAACTTGATGACCAATTCTCGCAGAAAGTCTGGGCATTGAGTCTAGTGGTGTTTCAATAGCGACATCGTAAACAGGAGCCGTCAAAATTTTTTCAAGGTAATTCGTTATCATTGTCGGTAAAAAATTATGCAAATAAAGTTTGGCAGTTTATGCCTTAGTACTACCAGCAGCAAGTCTAAAAATGGTTTAATAGCAATTTAATTAGGAGAAAGTGATGAATCAACAAGAAATGAAGCGATTGGTGGCTGAGTCAGCCGTTGCGAAGTTAAAAGAAGGAATAACGCTTGGTGTAGGCAGTGGTTCTACTGTACTTTGTTTTATAGAGGCTTTAGGTAAATCAGGATTGCAATTTAAGGATGTTGTTGCTGCTTCAGAAAGTAGTGCAGAGGCGCTAAGAAAAGTGGGCTATCAAGTAAGAGATTTAAATGCTTGCGACCCTATTGATATTTATGTTGATGGTTGTGATGAAATTGATGCAACAAAATGTATGATTAAAGGTGGAGGAGCAGCTTTGACAAGAGAGAAGATAATTGCTGCCGCTTCTGCTGAATTTTTATGTATTGTAGATGAGTCTAAAAAGGTAAATATTTTAGGTAAGTTTCCGTTACCAGTTGAAGTTATTCCTATGGCACGTAGCTATGTTGCTCGTGAACTAGCCAAATTAGGCGGAGAACCTCGTTGGCGAGAAGGGGTAGTTACAGATAATGGTAATTGGATTTTAGATGTTTATTATTTTGAGATTATCGATCCAATTGAAATGGAGGCTAAAATCAATAATATTGCTGGGGTAGTTACCGTAGGAATTTTTGCGCAGCAAAAAGCACATATAGTGTTGATGAGTACACAGCAAGGAACAGTAGAAGAATGGTAGTAAAAGTGGGAGGTTATCCCACCTTTAGCTTTGTGGTGTAGTATTTTCTTTCTCGGGCATTTCTTCTGTTGGCTTTAATATGCTCATTGCGGTGAGAATATTCAGTGCTTCATATAATGGAAAATCTTGTTCAGCCAGTGATGTTGGTGTGTCTGAAGAATGTGGTTTAGTGGCGTTATTTTTGGTAGGGTTGGGTAAATGATTGGGCAAGCTTGCTTCATTCTGTGTTGGTAGGGATTGGGTTTTTCCTACGCTTAGAGGCGATAATTGGACTTGAGGGGTAATGCCAGTTGCTTGGATACTTTTTCCTGAAGGGGTAAAGTAGCGTGCGGTAGTGAGTTTAATAGCGCCGCCGTGAATTAAAGGAGCAACGCTTTGGACAGAACCTTTACCAAAAGTTTGTTGTCCAACGACTAAGGCGCGATGATTATCTTGTAATGCGCCAGCTAAAATTTCAGCAGCAGATGCAGTTCCATTATTAACTAAGATAACAATAGGTTTTTTATTTAAAATATCACCTTTTTGTGCATGAAAGTTTTCATTTTCTTCTGGTATTCTGCCCCGGATACTAACAATTTCTCCGTCGTCTAAAAAAAGGTCAGCAATATCAATAGCGCTATCTAAAATTCCTCCGGGATTGTCTCGTAAATCAATAATCAAACCATTTAGGGTATATTTGACTTGCAGAGATTCTATTTCTTTAGATAAGGCTTCGTTACTATCGTCTTGGAATTGCGTAATGCGAATATAAGCATATTCTGGTGTTAACATCTTTGAACTAACGCTATTGGTCTGGATGAGTGCTCTAGTTAAGCTATATTGTTGAACGGCATCATTACGCTGAACGGTTAATGTTACAGTCGTACCAGCTTCTCCGTCTAAGAGTTTTGATGTTTCAGGTAAGCTAAGCTCTGAAACAGTTTGTCCATTAACTTGACTAATAATATCTCCACTTTTTATTCCGGCTTTTGCAGCTGGAGAACCGTCAATCGCTGATACTACTCGGATAGAACCTGCTTTTATATCTAAAACAACACCGATCCCTGCGTATTGTCCTTCGCTTTCTTGTGTAAAAGTTTGATATTCAGAATCGTTCATATAGGAAGAATGAGGATCAAGGCGGGTGAGCATCCCTCTAATTGCATTTTCAATAAGCATTTTATTATCAATTTTTTCTACATAATTTTGCTTAATGGCATCAAAAACATCTACGAATGTTTGCAAAGCATCAAAAGGAATATCATCTGGTTTGACATCCGCTGGGTCGTCATCTAATGAAGTTAAAACCAAATCGTTTGGTTCGGGATTGGTAATGGGAGGTGTTTCAGTGTTTTGAGCAAAAGCTAAGTTTATGGCGAGTGCTAGAAAGCAAATGGTAGGGCGCATAATTATCTCGGTCAATAAAAATAAATAGAGTAACGCATTTTATATGCAAAACACATGACACCCTGAAAATACTATGGCAGACTGTTCGCTTGTTTAATTAAAAAGGAGTAGAGATGAAACGTCGTAATCTTTTAAAAGCCGGTGGTGTAGGTGCGTTAGCATTAGGTGCAAGTGCCTCGGCAAAAGCAGCAGATGACAAAGTGTTTAATTGGAAACTGGTGATGAGTTGGCCAAAAAAATTTCCGGGACTAGCCTCTTCTATGGATTGGTTTGTTGACGAAATTAAAAAAATTTCTAATGGTCGTCTTAATATCACTCTTTATGGCGCGGGTGAGCTAGTTCCGGCCTTTGAAGTTTTTAATGCGGTAAGTGACGGAACAGCAGAAATGGGTCATGGTACGCCTTATTATTGGAAAGGAAAAATTACAGAAGCAGAAGTTTTTACTTCAGTCCCATTTGGAATGGAAGCCCAAGAATTTAATTCTTGGTTTATTGAAGGAGACGGTCAGAAACTTTTGACAGAAGTCTATAAACCATTTGGTGTTAAACCATTTTTAGGCGGGAATACGCTTACGCAAATGGGAGGGTGGTTTAATAAAGAAATTAACTCTATAGAAGATCTTAAAGGACTCAAAATTCGTATGCCCGGTATTGCTGGTGAAGTTTATAAAATGTCTGGCGCTTCTCCTGTATCCATACCTGGAGCGGAAATTTTTACTTCCATGCAAAGTGGTGTATTAGATGCAACAGACTGGGTAGGTCCTTGGAATGATTTAGCTTTTGGACTTCAAAAAGCTGCAAAATATTATTATAACGGTTGGCAGGAACCAAGCGCATTTATGGAAATACTGGTAAATGAAAAAGTGTATGAAACTTTGCCAAGCGATTTGAAAGATTTATTAGACATTATGACTTTTGCGCTTAATCAACGAGTTATGAGTGAATTTAAACGCAATAATGCCATTTCTTTGAAAACACTTATAGATAAATATAAAGTTCAAATCCGTAGTTTTCCAAAAGAAGTTATTTTATCTTTTAAAGCAAATACAGAGAAATATCTTGATGAATTTGCCAATAAAAGTGAACTGGCTAAACGGATTATTGACTCATATCGCACTTATCTTGCAGAACAAATTGAAGCCTCTAAAAATCGTATGCAAATAGAGCAATACAGACTTTTACCTTAATATTAATAGATTATATTTTTATGAAAAGAAGACAACTTTTAAAAATAAGTGGTGGTGCTGTTGCACTTGCCGCCAGTCAGGCAGTTGCAGCAAGTCAATCAAAAATCTTTAATTGGAAAATGGTGATGACTTGGCCAAAAGCATTTCCAGGACTAGCAACTGGTATGCAATGGTTTGCAGATGAACTGAAACGTGTTACTCAAGGGCGATTAAATATTACTTTATATGGTGCAGGAGAATTGGTACCAGCTTTTGAGGTATTTAATGCTGTGAGTGAAGGCTCAGCTGAAATGGGGCATGGGCCCGCTTATTATTGGAAAGGTAAAATTCCAGCTGCTGAAATTTTTACTGCTGTTCCATTTGGAATGACGCCACTAGAATTAGATGCTTGGCTCTATGAGGGAGGAGGAATTGAATTATTAAATGAATGTTATAAACCTTTTGGTGTTCTAGCCCTTCCTGCAGGAAATAGTGATTTTCAAATGGGAGGTTGGTTTAACAAAGAAATCAACACAGTAGAAGATTTAAAAGGACTAAAAATTCGTATTTTAGGTATTGCAGGAGAAGTCTATCGTCGCGCTGGAGCAACGCCAATTTCGATGCCCGGAAATGAAATTTTTACTTCTATGCAAAGTGGCGTAATAGAAGCTGCTGATTGGGTAGGTCCTTGGAATGATCAAGCCTTTGGATTACAAAAAGTCGCAAAATATTATTACGGTACTTGGCAAGAACCCGGTAGCGCTTGTGAACTAATGATTAACGAAAAAGCTTTTGAAAAGTTGCCAGAGGATTTAAAACAGTTAGTTCATTTGACAGCACGAGCGGCAAGTCTAAGAATGCTCACCGAATTTCGTATAAATAATGCAAAAGCACTCAAAAATATTGTTGATAAACAAGGCGTTCGGTTAAAATATTTTCCACAACCTGTTTTGGCAGAATTCAAAAAATACACAGAAGAATATATGAAAGAATATTCTGAAAGAGATGCTTTGAGTAAAAAATGTTATAACTCTTATTATAGCTTCTTAAATGAGCAAAAAATATGGTCAGACAATGAAATCCATTACCTTCAAGCTCGAGACAGAATGGGTTATTTTTTATAAGCTAATAAATTGTTATTACTAAAGAAGTATAGGCTTGTAATGGAGCTACTTCTCAAACATCTAGGCGATTATATTTTAGAGTATAGAGATTGCTAAAAAGTTTGAAATTTCTTATCAAAGAATGATTTAGTTAATGAATGTTTACTAATTTTTAGTAGCTCCTTATAATATGAATAGGCAATGTCGCCGTATTGATCATCGAAATCGATGCGCGGAGTATAAAACATGAGTAATAATTACTTAAAGCCGTCGTTTATTCCGGCTAATCAGCCGAAAGACCTCGGTCGCCGCAAAATGTTAATTGCTGCCGCCTCAGCTGGTTCAGCTATAGGTGTCGGGTTTGTTGCGGTTCCATTTTTATCTACTTGGCTTCCAAGTGAGCGAGCCAAAGCTATAGGTGCCCCTGTTACAGTTGATTTTTCAAAATTAGCAGAAGGTGCTTTACAAAGTGTTCTTTGGCAGGGAAAAGTCGTTTACATATTACGCCGTACCCCAGAAATGCTTGCTACCCTTGACCAAGTGACAGATAAACTAAGAGATCCTAATTCTAAAGAGTCTATTCAGCCTGAATATGCTGATAACGAATGGCGTGCTGAGCGAAAAGATATTGGGATTATGCTTGGTGTTTGTACGCATTTAGGGTGTGCACCTAAACTACAAAGTAAAGAGCAGGGGCGTGAAGAGCGTGGAGATAGTTCTTGGTTAGGAGGCTTTTTTTGTCCATGTCACGGTTCCGCATATGATTACGCAGGCAGAGTATATAAAGGTGTCCCAGCACCTACCAATTTAACTGTTCCGCCTTATCATTTTACTAGCGATAATGTAGTTGTTATCGGCGAAGGAGCAAAAAATGGCTAATCCGTATAAAACAACAGGTTTTCTAGGCTGGATTGATGATCGTTTTCCACTTTCTGTTTTATGGAATGATCATTTAGCAAGATATTATGCCCCTATTAACTTCAATGTATGGTACTGCTTTGGCG
>NZ_LWHB01000063.1 GCF_001889065.1 Suttonella ornithocola
ATCTCATGCCCATGCTCTTCAATGATTGCTTGAATATCACTGCGTTTATGAAAAGCGGCATTGTCCATGACAATTACACTGTTTAGGTAACTCAGGTAACAGTGCTTCTCTCACCCAATGAGAGAAAATATCGCTGTTAATAGAACCATCATATAAGCGTAAGGCAAACAATTCTCCATTGATAATGGCTCCAATCGCATTGCTCTGGTTCTTTAAATGCCAGTTATCACTTCCATGACAAACTTCTCCTTTTGTGCTGTAGCCATAAGGTCTATGAGCAAAGGCTTTAAAACCACATTCATCAAGATAGACTATCGGTTTGTCTTGAGCGGTCTTATCCACTATTTGTTCTTGAAAGTGCTCTCTTTTCTCTGTGTCGGCTTTTGGATGTTGGTTAATCTTTTTTTATGCGTTATCTTTAGTCGCTTTAGAGCATAACAAATCGCTGATTGCGAGCAATTAAAACGTCTAGCGCTTTCCCATTGGTAATCATCGGGATACTGCTCAATATCCTTAAGCAAGGCTTCATCATCAATCTTTGAGGGCTTACGCTCAGTAAAGCCTTTAGGATGGGGATTTTTAATCCAGCTATAGACGGTGAATTTGCTGATCTTGTAGCGCTTTGCAACAGCGCGCCAAGTTTCTCCATTAGCAATATCGTTAAGAATTTTCTGTCGGAATTGGCTACAGTAGGTCATAGGATATGCTCAGTTTGTTTTTGATAATTCTACTACAAGTTGTTCTTTATATCTGCTTTGGATAGATTGGATTATAAGTGATTTGACTATATCCCAATCCTTTTCCCAATGCATCAATATTAAAACGCTTTCAGCAAAATTTGAGGCGGCTTATTGGAGAGAAGCGGTTTATCAAGCCGGAAATTTATTACAAATGGAAGGATATTGTACTGAGCAATATATCCGCGCAATAGAAGAAAGTATTGAAAGATTTGGTTCTTATGTTGTTATTGCGCCGGGTGTAGCTATTCCACATGCCCGCGTAGAGAAAGGCAGCTTAAAAACAGGTGCTTCTATCGTTACCTTAGAAACCCCCCGAAGGTTTGGTAGCAAAGATAATGATCCTGTTGATATTGTGATTGCCTTTTCAGCGATTGATAAGAATAGTCATCTTAAAATGTTGCAAAAAATTGCTTTGCTTATTGATAATGCTACTGCATTAAAAGCGATTCGGGCGGCGCAAAGCAATGAAGCATTATTGACTGCTATTCAATCGGCTATATAAATTGAGATAATGTTTTTTATCTCAATATTCTTTATCTGATATTTTTAAGCTATTTGGTTTTTCTGAATGCCGTTAAAAACGGTTCAATATGTTATAATTCCGTCTTCAATTTAAGTTAAGTAGAACGGAAACCTCATGAGCTATGATTCCTCCAGCATCCGCGTCTTAAAAGGCTTGGAAGCCGTCCGTACCCGTCCCGGAATGTATATTGGTAATACCGATGATGGCAGTGGTTTGCATCATATGGTGTTTGAGGTAGTTGATAATGCAGTGGATGAAGCATTAGCTGGTTATTGTACGGAAATCAATGTGATTATTCATCAAGATGAATCTATTACTGTTAGAGATAATGGACGAGGTATTCCTGTTGATATTCATGCCGAGGAAGGGCGTAGCGCTGCGGAAGTAATTCTGACAGTTTTACACGCGGGTGGAAAATTTGATGCGAGTTCTTATAAAGTTTCTGGTGGCTTGCATGGTGTAGGGGTTTCTGTTGTCAATGCTTTATCAGAAAGATTAGAGCTCACAATTTGGCGAGAGGGGAAAATCCATAAACAAATCTATATTCATGGTGAGCCGCAAGCACCATTAACCGTTGTTGGAGAAACAGAGCAAACTGGAACAGAAATCCGATTTTTGGCTAGCACAGATACTTTTGGAACGGTTCAATTTGATTACGCAATTTTAGCTAAACGTTTGCAAGAGCTTTCTTTCTTAAATGCGGGTGTTCGTATTGTCTTAACAGATGAACGTAGCGATAAACAAGAAGTTTTTGAATATGAGGGCGGTATTAAAGCATTTACGGCGTACTTAAACCGAAATAAGACCCCTATTCATGAAACCATTTTTTGCTGTAGTACAGAAAAAGAAGAAGTGATTGTCGATATTTCTTTGCAGTGGAATGATTCCTATCAAGAAAATGTATATTGTTTTACCAATAATATTCCGCAAAGAGATGGTGGAACGCATTTAGAAGGGTTTCGAATGGCGATGACGCGTACCCTTAACTCCTATATGGAAGAAGAAGGCTTATTAAAGAAAGCCAAAATTTCGACCAGTGGAGATGATGCGCGTGAAGGATTAACGGCGGTTGTTTCCGTTAAAGTCCCAGACCCTAAATTTAGCTCACAAACCAAAGATAAATTGGTTTCAAGTGAAGTAAAAAGCATTGTGAGCAGTGTGTTGGGTGAAAAACTGAAAGAGTTTTTATTAGAAAATCCAGCAGAAGCTAAAATTATCGTTAATAAAATTGTTGATGCTGCGCGTGCAAGAGAAGCAGCGCGTAAAGCGCGAGAAAT
This sequence comes from Suttonella ornithocola, assembly GCF_001889065.1. Taxonomy (GTDB): domain Bacteria; phylum Pseudomonadota; class Gammaproteobacteria; order Cardiobacteriales; family Cardiobacteriaceae; genus Suttonella_A; species Suttonella_A ornithocola. The sequence continues at coordinate 2,541 of NZ_LWHB01000063.1, forward strand.
GACCCGTCGTAAAGACGTATTAGACATCGCAGGATTACCGGGCAAATTAGCAGACTGCCAAGAAAAAGATCCCGCACTTTCTGAAATATTCTTAGTGGAAGGGGATAGTGCTGGTGGTAGCGCAAAACAAGGACGCAATCGAAAATTTCAAGCCATTTTGCCTTTGAAAGGAAAAATTTTGAATGTTGAGAAAGCTCGTTTCGATAAAATGCTGGGTTCTGCAGAAATTGGTACGCTGATTACCGCTTTGGGTACAGGCATCGGGAAAGAAGATTTTAATCCTGATAAATTGCGTTATCATCGTATTATTATTATGACGGATGCGGATGTGGATGGTGCGCATATTCGTACGCTTTTATTAACTTTCTTCTATCGTCAAATGCCAGAATTGGTTGAAAGAGGGCATATTTATATTGCACAACCGCCTTTGTATAAAGTCAAAAAAGGTCGCCAAAGCCAATATATCAAAGATGATCATGAACTTAACGAGCTGCTGTTAACTCAAACTTTGGATGATGCTGCCTTGCATGTTTCTAAAGATGCGCCTGCCATTAGTAAAGCGGCTTTTGAAAAACTTGCTAGAGATTATCTTCAATTAGAAAAGCTCATTGATAGACTTTCACATCGCTATGATCGCCGTATTCTAAAAGCGCTTATCGAAACTTCGCGTTTAGAAAGAGCATTTTTTGAAGATAAAAAAGCGTTGCAAACATGGATTGAGGATTATCAAAGCCATCTAAATCGTTATAGTGAGCCTGGTATTTGTTTGACTGCTGAATTAGTTGGAGAAGAAGTGCCGAGAATTCATATTCGCATTAGTCAGCATGCCAACGATACGCATAATTATTTTGATGCAAATTTTGCCGATAGTCCTGAATACAAAAAAATTATAGAGTTCGGGCAGCAAATCAATGGTTTGCTTCAAGAAGGGGCATATTTTGAGAATACCAAAAATCGTTTTGAAGTCCGTTATTTTAGTGAGGTCATGACAGCACTTTTCTCCGAGGGCAAAAAAGCGTATGAAATCCAACGCTATAAAGGTTTGGGGGAAATGAATCCAGAGCAGCTTTGGGAAACAACTTTAGACCCAGAAGTGCGCCGCATGTTGCAAGTAAAAGTGCAAGATGCCATGGCGGCAGATGAAGTGTTTACTATGCTAATGGGAGAGGAAGTTGAACCTCGCCGCGCTTTTATCGAGGAAAATGCTATTAGAGCCGGTAATATTGATATTTAAGCAATAATTTAACCTACACAAATGACAAAAGTTTTTTTTATTAGCGGGATTGATACTGAGATAGGAAAAACGTATGTAACAGGTACGTTGCTGCGAGCGCTGATAGCAAAAAATATTTCTGCCAGTAGTTTTAAATTGGTGCAAACGGGTGGACAAGAAGGGCAGATAAGCGAAGACATTCTTGTTCATCGACAGCTAAGCAGTGTAAAACCAACCGCATTAGATATTAATGGTGAAAGTGTGGGGATGCAGTTTTCTTTGCCTGCTTCTCCTCATTTGGCTGCCGCGGTAGAAAAGGCTTCTATTGATACGACTTTTCTCGCTCATCGCTTATCTGATTATATAGAGAAAATTCAGGCTGAAATGGTTTTTTGTGAAGGCGCGGGAGGAATATTTGTTCCGCTCAATACATCTGAATTAACCATTGACTTTATACAAAAAGAACAGCTTTCACTAATTTTAGTAACTAGTGCAAAATTAGGTAGTTTGAGTCAGACCATTGCTTGTTTGGAGGCATTAGCAGCACGTCAGTACTTGCCCGTTGCATTAATTTATAATCCATATCCGCAACAAGAAAAAGCCATTTTGCAAGATAGTGAACAATTTTTGCGGACGTACTGTAAACAGCATTATCCAGCGGTTAAATGCTTATCTTTATATGAATGCCAAAATGGTACTAGCTTATATAAATGGTTCAGTGAAATATAAATATTCATAATGATAGTGATTTAACTTAAAAATAAAATCCTTCATTAATACGCATATATCTTACATCCAGATGCTTGTTAAGCGGCTAACTTAATTTTTAGACTTAGGTGGTTAGTTCGCTTCAAAGCACATCTTTTTTATCTAAGCCTAACAAAAATGTTCTAGCTGCTTCATTATATGCATCACAAGAGGAAAAGTAATCTGTAATATTGTGGCAAAATTTCTAACTTTTGAGCTAGAAGGTTCGTAAAAAGTCTCATGTAATGGTTTTTCTAGATTATCTCTTTCTATCTTGCAGCTATTGTTTTAAAGCTAAATGACTATAATTACTTGATGATTTTGATTAAATTTAAAAGAAAATTATTTTTCTTCTTTGTGTAATTTCTTGTTAATAATATTAAGTAATCTAATAACAACAAAAAATTGGATGAAAGTAATAATAGAAAAGAAAATTGTCCATAATGTTATCTTGAAAATTCCATAATATGAATAATCTAATAATACATTTTCTATCATTCCCCAAATAAATATACTTAATATAACTTTATAAGCAGACTTACTACGCTTATACGAGTCGAATAATTCTGATTTTTGGTTTCGGTATTTTTTATATTTATGCAAATCATCTGAAACACAGCCAGCAAATATAGTAAAATCACTTAGAATCCAATCTATCCAAAGCAGATATAAAGAACAACTTGTAGTAGAATTATTGGTAGTTGTTTGAAAAGTATGCTAAACATACTCTTACAAAAAATACTTCTTTTAACATATTGATATTCAAATATTTAACTGCCATTGGATTATTTGATAATATTCCAGCATACTTTTCAAACCACTACCGAATTATCAAAAACAAACTGAGCATATCCTATGACCTACTGCCAGCCAATTCCGACAGAAAATTCTTAACGATATTGCTAATGGAGAAACTTGGCGCGCTGTTGCAAAGCGCTACAAGATCAGCAAATTCACCGTCTATAGCTGGATTAAAAATCCCCATCCTAAAGGCTTTACTGAGCGTAAGCCCTCAAAGATTGATGATGAAGCCTTGCTTAAGGATATTGAGCAGTATCCCGATGATTACCAATGGGAAAGCGCTAGACGTTTTAATTGCTCGCAATCAGCGATTTGTTATGCTCTAAAGCGACTAAAGATAACGCATAAAAAAAGATTAACCAACATCCAAAAGCCGACACAGAGCAAAGAGAGCACTTTCAAGAACAAATAGTAGATAAGACCGCTCAAGACAAACCGATAGTCTATCTTGATGAATGTGGTTTTAAAGCCTTTGCTCATAGACCTTATGGCTACAGCACAAAAGGAGAAGTTTGTCATGGAAGTGATAACTGGCATTTAAAGAACCAGAGCAATGCGATTGGAGCCATTATCAATGGAGAATTGTTTGCCTTACGCTTATATGATGGTTCTATTAACAGCGATATTTTCTCTCATTGGGTGAGAGAAGCACTGTTACCTGAGTTACCTAAAAACAGTGTAATTGTCATGGACAATGCCGCTTTTCATAAACGCAGTGATATTCAAGCAATCATTGAAGAGCATGGGCATGAGATAGTTTGGTTACCCCCTTATAGTCCAGACTTAAATCCCATTGAAAAGATGTGGGCTTGGATTAAGCAAATACGCAAAGAATGGCGGATGGATTGTATTGATACTTTATGCTTTTATCTGCTTTGGATTGGGTTGGATTTTAGATGATTGCACTATAGCTAAATATAGCTCAATGTCTCTAACTCGCATACAGCATATGCTCGTTTTGCCGCACTGAGGTTAACTGTCTGTGATTCATCAGTTTGTATGCAAGCTATAGTCAAAGGCTAATAAAAGAGTTACGGAAATTAGATCGCTATTCCAGTAATAGTATGAGACCTCTGCAGAGTTCCGTTTCACACAAGTTTTTACCATTAGCATAAAAATTAACGCTATGATTTTAATATAGTGAGATCAGCTAAAAAACAAAACATCCTATAGCCCTTATCTAGCCATTCTGGCGGTAGATAACGTTCTGTTTTTTAGCTGATTTGACTATATATTTTTAAAATTTGAAATTTCTCTATTTTTAGGTGTTTTGCAAAGGTCTCATACTATCTCCAAGTACAGTACGCACTTTTTAGGAGTCCCGCTATATTAGGTCAGAAACGTCTGCTATATTGATTTTTTGATACGGCTAAATAATTCTATTTAGCCGTATTTTTGATAAATTATTTGAAATTTATTTTAATGTAGTGATACTGACGTCTGCAGTACCTTTCTGAAGAACGCCTAGCTCTTTTGCAGCAGCCTTTGATAAATCAATTACACGATCCCCATGAAAAGGACCTCGGTCATTTATTCTCACAATAACGCTTTTACCATTAGATAAATTCGTTACTTTTACTTGGCTTCCCAATGGCAGCCTTTTATGTGCTGCTGTCAGCTGATTCATATCATAGACTTCACCACTAGCCGTTCTTCTACCATGAAAACCCGGACCATACCATGAAGCTTTCCCTTCTTGCTCAAATCCTTCTGCTGAGGCAAGCGTACGATAAGTTTTTCCTCGAACAGTATATTTGGTTGCTCGTACGATTGCTCTATTGCTTGATACAGCTGAAGGCTGCTCACTTGCTAATAAAGTATTTAAGTTTGGCGAAGCATCGCCGTAATCTACAGCGGCTAAAGGATCTTGTTTGGTAAAATCAATATGTTTCACAATATTAGATGCAGGTTTTTGAGAGTTTTCTGACAAAACTTCAGAAGAAGATTTCAATGCTAAAGTAAATTGTTCAGAAGTCTTGGTAATATCTTTCTCAGTTCCACTAATATTATTAGAGACTGCTGTTTTTGCCAGTGTTTCACTATGAGCGGGCAAACAGAGTATAAGCGCAAATAGCGCTATTGCCGTTTGTTTAATCATCAGTTGACTCTTGGTTAAGGTTATTGTTGATTTTAGCAGCCAATTCTGATACTGCCATTGCATACATTGGCGACGTATTATAGCGAGTTATCACATAAAAATTATTATAAGTGATAAATGGTAAATTTTGATTTTCGCCTTGCAGGGTCAGCGTTCCTACCAATTCATCGTATTGAGAATCTAACCATTTAATTAAATTTTCGTCATTTTTAACCAATTTATCTTCGGCAATAGCATGTAGTAGTAAGTAAGGTTTATGGTTTGTACCAAAGTTTTCTAAACTTGGTTGGATAGGTAATTGCACAAATAAAGCACCATCTTTTTCCCAGCCACGATTTTTTAAATAGTTTGCAATCGATCCAATGGCATCTGCAGGGCTATTCCATAAATCAACTTTACCATCACCATCAAAATCAATAGCATCATTGGTATAGCTTGAAGGCATAAACTGCGCCATTCCTAATGCTCCCGCATAAGAACCTTGTATAGCTAAAGGATTCCAATCTTCTCTTTGCGCTAGTAGCAGGTAATGTTTTAATTCACTACAAAAAAATTCTGCTCTTTTAGGATAATCAAAACATAATGTTGATAAAGCTTGTAAAACAGGCGTCTTACCCGTCACTTTCCCATAACGAGTTTCAACTCCGATAATAGCCGTAATGATTGCGGGATCAACACCATATTGTCTATAAGCTTTTTCTAACCAGCCTCTATTTTCTTGAAAAAAAGCTTTTCCCTTTTTTAAACGATCAGCATCATCAAAAATCTTTTTATATTCATACCATGGCTTTGTTTTCTCAGCTGGACGATTCATTTTAGCTAAAACTTCATCATCACGATGCACCGCCATTAGTAAAGAAATCAGATAAGCTTCATCTAGCGATTTTTCTTTTGCTAATTGATGGATAAATTCCAAGGCTTGCTTTGATTGCGCATAATTTGGAATAGTATCTGTTGCTGTAGATTCTACTATTGTTGTATTAGTGGCTTCTTGAGCTAAGCTAATATTTATAGCTACTAGCAAAAAACCAAAAATTAGTTTTCGTATCATAAATGTTCCTGTTCTTTGCGGGTTTTAAAGCCGCCTATGAGATTAAGTGCTAAAGCAAAGCCTGTCATTAAAGACAAAACCGAGCTTCCGCCATAACTAATCATTGCCAGCGGTAACCCAACAACAGGCAAAAAACCGCTTACCATGCCGATATTAACAAATATATTGATAAAAAAGGTACTAAAAATACTCGCAACAACAATGCGAGCAAATCGATTATCTAATTTTGTCGATAAATATAATCCTCGAAAGATAAGCAAACTATAAGTCACTAAAAGGATTGATACGCCAATCAATCCAAATTCTTCCGCAATAACCGAAAAAATAAAGTCTGTACTAGATTCTGGTAGGAAATCCAGTTGCGATTGGGTACCATTCATATAGCCTTTTCCGAATAATCCTCCTGAACCAATCGCAATTTTTGACTGAATGATATGATAGCCAGCTCCCCATGGGTCAGCATCCGGATTAAAAAGGGTGAGTACTCTTTCGCGTTGATAATCTTTAATTCCAAAAAACCAAAATAGAGGTAAACCAATCGCGGCTAATAATCCTCCCACACCCATCATCCAAATGGGTAGTCCTGCAAAGATTAAAGCGATTAATCCCGCAGCAGCAACTAATAACGCTGTTCCTAAGTCAGGTTCAATTAAAATCAAGCCCGTAGGAAAAGCAATAATCGCTAATGCTATGATGACGTTAATTAAGTTAGGTGGGCGTGCTTGACGAGTCACATACCATGCAACTAATAAGGGAACCGTCAGTTTAGCAATCTCTGAAGGTTGTAACCGTGCGATACCAATATTAATCCATCGTTTTGCTCCACCAGCATTTACGCCTGCAAACATTACGGCAATTAGCAGCACAATTGTTAATCCATATAAATAAGGGGTTATTTGTCGAATTTTCTGTGCTGGAATACTTAAGAAACCAATAAATAATAGCCATCCGCCAATAAATCTTAAAATTTGTCGATTAACTGTCGCACCAGTTGGGGAAGTGCTGTGCAGAATAAATAAGCTAGCCGCCATTAATACTGTAATGATTAGAACGATCCACCAATCGATATAAGCTAAGATGCTTTTAATTATTTGCCAGGCACTGCGCCGGCGCACATCATACAAGCTGGTCATTATCTTTCTCTGTCTGACCCAACAAATAAAAATCTGTAATTTTTCTCACCAACGGCGCAGCTGTCGAACTTCCACCACCACCTCTTTCAACGACCATACTTACCGCAATTTTTGGTGCTTCTGCGGGGGCATAAGCAATAAACATCGCATTATCTTGATGCTCTTTAGCTAATTGGTGTCCTGGAACTCTTTTGTCGGTTTTAAAAGAGATGACTTGAACGGTTCCGGATTTACCCGCCATCCGATATCGGAGCCCTTTAGCAATCCCTTTTGCAGTTCCTGTTTTATGATGGATAACATGTTCCATTATTCGTTGTGCCAATCGCCAATCTGCTTCATTATAAATGGATAAATAGCCATTATCATGATTGCTAACAGATAGGAAGGTCATTTGTGTGGGGTCGTAAACTCGTTTTAACAAATGAGGTGTAAAGCGCTTCCCGTTGCGCGCAATCAATGCGGTCATATAAGCTAATTGTAGTGGCGTTGTAGTTAAAAATCCTTGTCCGATACTAGCGTTAATCGTATCGCCAATATACCAATTGGTTTTATAGCGTTTTTCTTTCCATTCTCTTGTCGGCATAATGCCACTATCTTCATTAGGTAAATCAACCCCCGTTGGTACACCAATAGAAAAATGCCGACAGTATTCAGCCATTTTATCAATCCCTAAATGATAGCCAAGCGAGTAAAAGTAAATATCACAAGACTGTGTAACCGCCTCATCGCCATTTAAACTGCCATGCCCTCTTCTATTCCAACAGTGAAAAACACGGTTACTTTTACTTTCAGGAATCCGGTAAGCTCCGCCACAATGCACTCTAGTGCTGCTATCAACCACGTTGTAATACAGTCCTGCTAAATACATCATTGGTTTAATAACTGAGCCTGGGGGATAGCGTCCTTTTAAGGCACGATCATAAAGCGGTCCATGCGGATCATCTAATAAATTTTGATATTGTCTTTGAGAGATTCCGCGGGTAAATAAATTGGTATCAAACCCTGGTTTCGATACCATCGCTAAAACTTCCCCATTTTGTGGGTTAATGACCACCGAAGACCCTCGATAGTCATCTAAAATATCATAAATAAATCGTTGTAAATTTAAGTCTAATGCCAAGTAAATATCTTGACCACGTTCTGCAGGAAACTCGTTTAATAACCGTACCAAATTACCGTTCGCATCTGTTTCAACCTGCTGATAACCCGGTTTTCCGCGCAACTTATCTTCATACTGCCGTTCAATCCCTGTACGGCCAATAAACTGAATGCCCCGATAATCATCAGGAGAAATTGATTGCAAATCCTTTTCATTAATACGATTCGTATAGCCAACGACATGTGCCGTTAAAACGCCATGTGGATAATAGCGCTCATAATAAGGCTCAATTGCCACACCGGGCAACTGATACAGCTTAACGGCTAGGCGATAATGTTCATCTTCGCTAATCGAATCTTTTAATACAACGCTTTCATATCGACGAGCCGCTTTATAACGTTTGATAAAGTCTGCTATTTCTTCTTCTGTTAAGGGCAATAAGTCTGAAAAAGCTTTCAGCAGTTCCGTTAAATTTCCAGTTTGTGTAGGATTAACGACAACTTGATAACGCAAAATATTTTCTGTTAAGGCAATACCATTGCAATCATATATCGTTCCACGCTCTGGAATTAAGGGTTTTATCCGTACGCGATTACTCTGCGCACGCGTTCGATAATAATCATATTTTCTCACTTGTAAAAAAAACATCCGAGAAAACAGTCCTATTACCCCAGCCAATACCAATACCGCCACCAACATAATTCGACGAGTAAAAGATTGCTTCAGATAGGTGTCAAAATCGGCTTGTTCTCGTTTTCCAGATAAAGGATCGGCGTGTTTGAATTTCATGACGGCTCACGCGGTAAATAACGGATCGAAAACCATTCTGTGATTCTACGCATAAAAGGCCAAATAATAATTTGTAATAAAATCGTCCAATACCATCCCGCTGGTGCTGGGATACCTTCAATTAAATACAAAAACAAATAACGAATAATTTGAAACCCTACCGCCGCACAAATAATTCCCATCACTTGTTCAAACAGAGAAAGAACCCGCCAATATGGGCGTAGTGGAAAAATAATTACCGCAAAAGACAAATACAAAATTCCATGAAAGCCTAATACCACTTGCGCAGCTAAGTCCATCAATAAAGAGATAGGCAATAAATAGCGCCATAACTTCACTTGTGGCGAAAAATAAAAAAGATACAACATTGCCAACATTAAAATATCTGGCAACAAAAAAATTGGACGAAAAAAGACGGCGCCAATCGTCAACGTCCAGCAAAAAAATAAAAATAGCACCACTGGCATTTTATTCTCCTAAAGAAGATTGGGCAGAGCGAATAGGTGCTGGTGGTCCCATAGGTAAAATTGGCGATTCTGGCACACTTCTTTGATCTAATAACAAAACCTCTAGCATCGATTGAAGCTGAGCTAATGGCTTTAATTTTACAGACAAAAACGAATTACGTTGATCACGGCTTACCGCAATGACCTCAGCAACAGGATATCCTCTTGGAAAGACGCCTCCTAAACCAGAGCTGACCAAACGATCGCCTACAGCAATATCACTATCCAAACGTAAAGTGGACATTGCTAACATTCCTTTTTCAGTGGTTCCTGACACAAGCGCTCGTTGATGCGTTCTTTCAATATAAACAGGCACACGACTACGACCATCAGTAATCAACATCACATTTGCTTCATGCTCAAATACTTCAGTCACTTGTCCGACCAAACCAAAAGGGTCAATAACCGCTTGTTGAGGATAAACTCCATCGGCTTTACCACGATTGATTTTTACAGACTCTCGATACCCTTCAATATCCGTATCATTGAGTTCTGCTATCAAAACGGGTTCTGTCACTGTTCCCACTGAATCCATCAGCATTCGTAGACGCCGATTTTCTGCTTGATAATGACCGATCAATTGTACTTGCGAGCGTAGCGCTTTATTTTCCGACTCTAATTGCTTTGCATTGGCTAATAAACTTTTATCATGTTGCCAACTGCTCCATCCATACGAAACAAAGCGTAATGGCGACTGTAAGACCAAACTTACTGGCGTATAAACCGCAGAAGACAAAAAATGTCGAACAGGTTGTAACAATGTCGTTTGCTTACCCAAAAGCACAATTGTGAGCCAACAAAAAGTCGCAATCAGCCAAGGACGAAACCAATTTATCTTAGTTCGTCCTCTGCTTTCAGGGCGAGGAAATAGCATAATTAATTCATTAAGAATGAGGCAACACCACGCTGATCAAGTAACTCCAACACCTTTCCACCACCACGCGCCACACATGTCAAAGGGTCATCTGCAATAATCACATTTAAGCGTGTTTCTTCCATCAACAAACGGTCTAAATCGCGCAATAAAGCTCCACCGCCCGTTAATACAATGCCGCGATCTGCAACGTCTGCTGCTAATTCAGGTGGCGTTAGTTCTAAAGCCTGCTTCACCGCACGAACAATCGAACTTAAAGGTTCTTGTAATGCTTCTAAAACCTCATTGGAATTTATTGTAAAACTTCTCGGCGCACCTTCCTGTTGGTTGGTTCCACGAACCTCCAACTCTCGGATTTCTGAAGACGGATAGGCGCAACCAATTTCTTTCTTAATCCGCTCAGCTGTTGGTAAACCAATCACAATCCCAAAATTACGACGGACATAATCGATAATCGCACTATCAAACTTATCACCACCTGTGCGCACAGAAGCAGAATACACAATGCCATTTAAAGAAATAACTGCGACCTCACTGGTGCCACCGCCAATATCCACAACCATTGAACCATAAGCTTCATCCACAGGAATACCCGCGCCAATCGCGGCTGCCATCGGCTCTTGAATAAGAAAAACATCTCGTGCTCCAGCAACTTCGGCAGCATCCCGAATCGCTCGCTTTTCGACCTGAGTCGCTCCTGAAGGCACACAAATTAAAATTCTCGGACTATGTTTAAAAAATCCGCCTCGACCGTGTGCTTGCTTAATAAAATGATCAAGCATCATCGACGTAATTTTATAATCGGCAATCACGCCGTCTTGTAAAGGACGAATCGTTGTTAAATTACCAGGCGTTCGACCTAACATCTGCTTTGCCTGAGAACCATACGCCACAATTTTTTTCCGACCATCTTGTGGGTCTTCAGCAATTGCCACCACAGAAGGTTCATCTAAGACCAACCCTTCTCCACGCACATAAATCAAAGTATTTGCCGTCCCCAAATCAATAGACAAATCACTAGAAAACATCCCAC